>WRHF01000052.1 GCA_009783415.1 Clostridiales bacterium | reverse complement strand
TCATCCTCCTGCGCCGAGCGCCGGAGCACTGCTTTTATTCGGGCTATTACCTCTTTCATATCAAACGGCTTAACGATATAATCGTCGGCGCCCAGGCCCAGGCCGCGGATTTTATCAATATCCTCTCCCCGGGCAGATAATAAAATCACCGGAATATCCGCTGTCTTTCGCAGTTTTTTCAAGACTTCAAAGCCGTCCATACCGGGCAGCATTATATCTAAAATCACCAAATCGGCGGCTGAAGCATTGGCCAGGCCATCAATACCATTCTCAGTCAAAACCACCTCAAAACCTGCCATTTGCAGGTAATCCCGTTCCAACGCGGCAATTTCCGGGTCGTCTTCTATGATCAGAATTGTAGGCATTACTAACCTCCTAACCTGGATAACGCGATATTAACGGATAATCCGCCATCCGGATCGCTAATTATCCAGATTTTTCCATTATGCAAATGGACCAATTGCCGGGCAATTGTCAGGCCCAGGCCGCTGCCGCTTTGGCGGCCCCGGGAGGAATCGGCCCGGTAAAATTGCTCGAAGAGATGAGGTAAATCGCCGGGGGTCACGCCCATACCCTTATCGGATACGGTCAAAAGAGCAGCATTTTCCTGCCGGATCAGGGTCAAGGATACTTCGGCGCTTACCTGATCCGGCTTTTTATACTTAACGCTGTTCTGAAAAAGATTAATAAGAACGCGGCTGATTTTCTCTTTGTCGATCGATACCATAATTCCGGGGGCAAGCTCCATAGTCAGTTTCAAGTTGGGCTCATTGTGAGAAAACTCATTCGCCAGCTCATAAACTATAGCTCCCAGATCCTCTTCCTGCTTGTAGAGCGGCAGCTGGGCATTTTCCAGCCGGGACAGCAAAGATAGATCCTCGCTCAGCGCTTGCAGGCTGCGGGCTTTTTTGCAGATGACCGCCGCGTATTCTAAGGTTTTTTCCGGAGTATCCGCCACCCCGTCCAGGATCCCCTCCGCATAACCGATGATCGAGGTGATAGGCGTCTTCAAATCATGGGTGACGGAAGCCATCATGGTCCGGCGCTCCGCCTCCGCCTTTTCCTGCAGCCACATAGAATCCTTCAGGCGGATCCGCATCTGCTCAAAACCGGCGCCAAGCTCGGCAAATTCATCCTGGCCGCTGACGACCAGTTCATAACCCAAATTACCGTCCCGGATCTCCGAGGCAGCCCGGTTAAGCCGCTGCAAAGGCCCGGTCACATGCCGGACGGTCACGCTGATCAGCCACAAAGCACCTATTCCGGTCAGAGCCAGAACAACAATAGCGCCCAAAAGAAAATATCTTGTGGAAATAATTCCCAAATTATCATTCAAGCGCTCACCCAGATAAGGATTCCCCACCAGATAAAACAATAAAAACCCCACCGCCACCCCGATAGTATTCAAAACAAGGATGGCAACAAGGCTATGAGTAATTATCCGCAAACGAACAGACATTTAAAAATCCTTCCGGTCAAAAAGCAAGCTGCCAGCCATAAAAAACACCGTACCGTAACCAAGGACAATGGCCAGCATATGAATGAGCTTGGAGATGCCGGGCAGGGCGCCGATCCATAGCCTGTACCAGCTTAGATAGGAGGTAAAGAGCATTTCCGACAATACCGGGAAAAATACCGGCAAGACATTTAATAGCAAATAGGACAAGAGCAAGATAAACATGGTCAAAGTGCTGCTGCGTCCCAAAAGGGCGACCAGGGCGGCAAAGGAGGCCAAGACTGCCAGAGGGATCAAAGTCAGGGCATAGGAGATCAAGGCCAACACAAGATCCGTTACACTCAGGGCTTTGCCAAATATTAGGTTCAAAATTGCACAGATAATAAAGATACTAGTCAAATAAAGCGCGGCGTATGTTACCACCGCCAGGATCTTGGCAGCATACAGTTTCCAGCGTTCCACCGGACGGCAGATCATGGCTCTCATCGTACTATCCGCGCCCTCGACGGTCAAGAGATCGGAGATCCCCATAAACATCAAAAGCGGCACCAAAATCTGGAGAAAAAAGGGCAGCATCCCCATAGGGGTAGGCGATAAGACCAGGGATAAGCCGCCGCTTTGCTTGATGAAACTTGCAAGCAATTGCCCCAAACCGGCCCAAATCAAGCAAATAGCCAAACCGATAAAGAGAAATACGATATATTTTTTGCGGGAAAGAAGCTTTGCAAATTCATTACGATATGAAGCTGAAAGTGCAGTCATGCGTAGACACTCCTGTTCAGTTTTGTTAGTTTTTATTAAATAAGATTCGCATTTGAGTTTATTACGCTGCTAAAGTGTGGAGTGGGGGGAGTTGAGTGTGGAGTGTGGAGTGTGGAGTGTGGAGTTGTTGTAGTTTTGCTTCGCAAAACATTTTATTTAATTCAATAATAGTTTTTGCGAAGCAAAAACACCCAAAACTCCACACTCAACTCTTCACACTCCACACTGTATACGTGTTTTCGCGACCTGGGCCAAAAAATAATCCTCCAGGCTGGGGGATGATGTCAGGATCGTCTCCATAGCTTCCACGCAGAGCAGCTTGCCCCCGTAGATAATGGCGGCATGGGTGGCGCATTGTTCTATTTCGTGGGCCAGATGGGAAGAGATCAAGACTGCCGCGCCCTTTTCGGCGGTATTTTTTACTATATCGCGGACATGGATCATCCCCTCAATGTCCAGGCCGTTGGCAGGCTCGTCCAAAATAAGCAGCCGGGGTTCGGACAGCAAAGCAAGGGCCAGCCCGATCCGCTGGCGCATGCCCAAGCTGAAAGAGGCGACCCTTTCTTTTTTATATTTGTCCATTTCCACCAGACGCAAAACCGCGTCGATCCGCCCGTCGTCAATATTTTTGTAGAAGCGGGCGGCCAGTTTCAGGTTTTGGTAAGCCGTCATATGTCCATAGAGGGCGGGGGCCTCGATCAGGCAGCCGGTATGCCTCATGGCCTGTTCATGCCTTTTTGTGACATCGACCCCGCAGATAGAGGCCTTGCCGCGGGTCAGTTGTACCATCCCGGCGATAGCCTTCATGGTGGTGGTTTTACCGGAACCGTTCGGCCCCAAAAGACCCAGCACTTCTCCGGGGGCCAAGGCAAAGGAAATATCCTGGGCCCCCCGCCCGCTTTTGTACAATTTGGTAATATTTTCCAGTTCTAAAACCATTTCCTCAGTCATAATCAGTCCTCGTCAATTTTAAATTCAACTTCAAATGGGTCAATAGATTGTTCTTCCTCCTCTGTCAAGGTATCCTGGGGCATTACTACTTCCTCTGCATAGGTAGTAGTGGTTGTTGTCAGCCCATTCTCTAACCTAATTTCTATCCGAGGTGATAATATCCCCTTCTCTACCATAATTTCTGTTTGCCTATATATTTCTCCCGGATGGGTGGTAGTAATGCTATCCTCGTTGATGCTGCCGTCTTCGTTTAGAGTAAAGTAGACTCCAACGTATTCATAGCCAAAATGATCTTTCATATATTCCGGGGTCAGCAGCTGCTGGGCTCCGGGAATCGGGCAGAGCGGATTGCTTGTGCCGATATCTGAAATAGTCAAAGCGCCTTTGATTTCAACTTCGCTGGTATCACCAAAAATATTAGTAAAGGTGACGGCGCCGTTGATATCAACAGACAACAAATTTCCATCGGCATCGACCTTGGCTTCCCCATGAACATAGTTGATTGCCAGGTTTTTCATGGGTATTGACAACAGATCACTATCCTTAAAATCGTCACGGGTGACCGGGGCTGTGTACTCATTGACAAATATCCGTGTCCCTTCGTTTACATAAGTCAGTCCATCTATAAAGGAGAAACCATAAAAGTTATCTCTATCTTTTTCATAGACCTTATCATGGAAGGTACCATCGGCAAGCCATTCCTCTTCCTCGGAAGTCAGGGAGCGAACAGATTGCTTCCAGGTAGTAACGGTTTTCTTATTCCGTTCGAAACGTATATCTTCATATACATGCTCTTTACCATCAAAGCTGATCTCACGGTCTTCAAAATGATAGGCGCCTGACTGCTCGGCAATCATATCGATACCCGCTTTAACAAGCTCCGGAACCTGGCTTTCGGTCAGGGTGCCGCTGATAAGACGGATGCCGTCCTCCGAGCTCATGGTTATATTGTTTTTGAGATCACCGACCATGGCGTCAACAAAAAGTTCCATAAAGCGCATCCGGGGAGAATTGCGGTCATCAACGCTAATCATAGAGATGCCGCCAAACCGCATCTTCGGCGCATTTTGATGGAGAACATCGGCACAGTACCACTTTGTACCATCCTCCGTCATAAACCCGCTCATGCTGTTAATGTTCAAGCCGTTTGCAGAGTAGTTATAACCTGCTATATCGCTGTGTTCGTCATAAGTATAAGCCATATAACCATTATCGCCTTGAATATAGTGCAACTTGCTTTCCCCCAATACCGTGCCGTCGACAGTCATTGTTACCTGCCCTTGGACAGTGGCATTGTGATCAGTGACAGCATCCAGCGCCGCTTTTTTCAGGATTTCATAGGGCGAACCCATAAAGGCGGCGACCGTCACGGCGCTGCATAGCACCACCGCTGCCACAATCAGACAAAGCACCCTTACTGTTACATTCTTTTTCATGATCCATACCTCCTAAAGTTTTTATTATAGACACAGTATATCATCAAGGAATTAAGTACCTCTTACGAAATGATTACGATTCTATTAAGAATGCGCCATTAGCATTATACCATAACCCAATTCCCTTTGTACAGGAAAAAATATCATGTATCGCTTATTTGCCCGGAAATTTTTTTTCAAAAACCCCGTTACATCTATGGACATGTCGCTTAGAACATGTTATATTATAGGGACAGAGAAAATAATAATAAATTAGGATTATTAATCAGAGTATTACAACCTGCTCTACTTGATAGGGGGTTACTCATTTGCCGGATATTCATGCATTTGAGCCGCTCTTTGAAGAGTGGCGGATAATAAAAGAATTAGGGAGCGGCTCCTATAGTAAAGTTTATCTTGCCTGTAAGGACGGAAATTATTATTCTGCGATAAAACATATTACAATCCCTTATGAGCCCAATCAGTCTCAGGAGCTTTATGCACTGGGGCTGGTTAGTGATGCCGAAACCCTGAATGCCTATTATGAGAACCTGAAAAATACCCTGGAAAGCGAAATAAAACTGAATGATAAGCTGAAGGGCATTACCAACATTGTTTCCTATGATAATCATAAGATCATCAAAAAAGCCAACGAGCCCGGATATGATATTTTTATCAAAATGGAATATCTTACCGGGCTGATCGAACATAAAAATTCCAAAGGTTTATATCTTGAGGATATTGTCCACCTCGGCATTGATATTTGTAAAGCGCTAACTATTTTGCAACAGGAATCCATCGTTCACCGGGATATCAAGCCTACCAATATCCTGGTCAACAGAAACGGGGATTTTAAACTGGGTGATTTCGGAGTCGCCCGGACAATTGAAAAAACAGCCAATACCCTGACGGTAAAAGGTACATATGCTTTTATGGCGCCGGAGGTCGTCCGGGGCGCTGAAGGAGATTATCGCGTTGATATTTTTTCCCTGGGGCTTGTTTTGTATAAGTTGCTGAACAAAGACCGCTATCCCTTTTTGCCCCTGCCCCCGGAAAGGGTAAATCACGAACAGGTCAATTCAGCCCAGAAACAGCTGTGGGACGGAGTACCTCTGCCCCCTCCGGCAGACGCGGATGAGGATTTGGCCAAAATCATCCTTAAAGCCTGCGCCTACCAGGATAGCGACCGCTATAGTGACGCGGAACAGTTCAGGCAGGATCTACTGGCTTATCAAAGCAAAATACCGACACGAGTTGCCAAAAAGCTGATTTTTGAAAAAATCGAATCCGAACCCCCTCCCCAGGATCTCATAAACCCTTTGGCTCAACCCAAGCCGGATCTGATGCAGCAGCCGGTTTGGCCTGAACCATCCACCCCGACTCCACCCAAACCTCCGCCGCAACTTACCCCGACCCCCTTTATTTTCGATAAAACCATCACCCCCAAATCCAAAGCCTCCGCAGATTTCAAACGGACTTTAGGTATAATTATCGGCCTAAGCGCCCTTTTTTTGGTAGTATCCATAGCAATTTTACTGCCGCTGATTTCAAATTCAAAATCTGCGGGCCCTCCTTTAGAAGCTATTATTCTTTCTTCCGATTCCCTGGATTTGCAGGAAGGTCAGCAAAGCCGGCTTTCGCTAAAGGTAGAGCCGGACGGCGCCAAAACCAGAACCCCGAAGTGGTCCAGTAATAAAAAAGATGTCGCCTCAATAGATAAAACCGGAAACGTCACGGCAATAGGAGCCGGCTCTGCTAAAATCACTGTGAAATGCGGCAATTTCAGCGCATATTGCCTGGTCACCGTTAGGGAACCCGAACCTTTAATCATAGAAGCTGCTGAAATCATCATCTCCTCTTCCGCTATGATCATGGAAGAAGGAGAACAGTTCAGACTGACAGCGGCTGTTATGCCGGATGACACTACCGACAAATCCCTGAAATGGTCCAGTAACTCCAATTATGTTGCTGCAGTAGACAGCTCCGGAAACGTCACGGCTCTAAAAGCCGGCTCTGCTAATATTATTGTAGAATGCGGTAATGTCAGTGCAACCTGCGTGGTCACCGTTAATGACCCCGAACCTCCGCCCGTACTGCCCGTTACCTTCAAAGATCCTATCATTGCAGAAATTATTTCCGACCAATTAAATATAGAAGTGGAAAAAATTACCGCAGACGATCTTTTGCTTGTGACAAACCTGAACTTCAGGGGATTGCTCAACGACTCTATTATAGAGTCATACGCTGACTTTCTCAGTCTGCCTAATTTGATTAGATTAGATCTATCCAGACAGCCTCAGGTTGATCTTGATGTGATTGCTCAAAAGACCTTAATTACAGAATTATATATTTCCAATTGCGGTCTTAGTGATTTGTCTTTACTGCAAAGCTTGACTGATTTAGAAAAACTGGATATAAGCCACAACAAAGTTGAAAGCATTGAATTTTTAAGAAATGCCGCAAAACTTCTTACCCTGAACATAGATGACAATAATATCAAAGATTTATCTCCCCTTACAAACTGCGCTAGTCTATTAGTACTTGAAGCAAGAGATAATCCGGTCGGGGATTGGGACGCCGTGAAATCTGTGGGAACTGTCTATCCCACCATTGGTACCCCTCCCCCTGAACCTCCTCCTGTAACCCCCGCGACTGTCAGCGCCACTTCCGTCAGTCTTTCTGCCGGCTCCCTCAGCCTGGAAGCAGGCCAAAGCAGAAGGCTTACTGCCACGGTGAAGCCGGATAATACCACAAACAAAACCCTGAGCTGGTCCAGCAATAATACAGGCGTAGCCAGCGTCAACAATGGAAACGTCACGGCAAGAGGAGCCGGTACTGCCAGGATCACAGTGAGATGCGGCAATGTCAGCGCAACATGTACTGTAACTGTGAGGGACACCACAACAGTGCAGCCGGCTTCAATCACCATCTCTTCTTCCAGCAAAACGATGAAAGAGGGGGATAAAGACAAACTGTCAGCGACTGTCAAGCCGGATAATACAACTAATAAAACCCTCAGCTGGTCAAGCAATAACCGTTCTGCGGTAACGGTAGACAGTTCCGGCAATATTACTGCAGTAGCAGCCGGCGCCGCCAGAATTACTGTCAGCTGCGGCGGTGTCAGTGCATCCTGCGTTGTCACTGTTGAAGAAAAAGTAACCGTAATTCAGGCATCTTCAGTTACACTATCTTCTTCCAGTATGATCTTGGAGGTGGGAACACAAGCCAAACTGACTGCAACCGTTAAGCCGGACAATACGACCGATAAATCCCTCAGCTGGTCCAGTAGCAACACTTCTGTTGTAACGGTAAATAACGGCACTATAACTGCAGTGGGAGCCGGCTCAGCCACTATTACTGTAAAATGCGGCAATGCCAGTGCAACTTGTACTATATCTGTACAATAAAAAACAAAAAGGAGTATTACAATGAAACGAAAACTAACTATCATGATCTGCCTTCTTTGTTTGACCCTTACCGGAGTATTTTTCGCCTTCCCTCCGGCCCAAGCCGCCCATATCCGGCAAGTGACCACGCCCGTATCAGGGGGCATGAACCATTCCCTGATCATAAAATCCGACGGTACTGTCTGGGCTTCAGGCGACAATGCCTCAGATCAGCTGGGGTTGGGCAAAAGCGTGGAAGCATCGCCTACCTTCAGCAAAGTCGAGGGCCTTTCCGCCATATCCTCGGTTGCCGCAGGGCATTTCTTTTCCGTAGCCTGCAATTCCCTGGGAACAGTATATGTTTGGGGCGGCAGCACCTATGAATACCCCACAGCTGTCACGGAAATAACCAATGTTACGGCGGTTGCGGCCGGACAAAGTAATATCCTGGCTATAAAATCCGATGGTACTGTTTGGCAATGGGCTTATGGCAATAAACCCCAACAAGTAAGCGGACTGAAAAATATCGCCGCCATTGCCGCCGGCAGCGCCCATTATCTGGCCTTGAGCCATAGCGGGGACATCTATGCCTGGGGTGATAATTCCAAAGGCCAGCTGGGTATCGGCGCCGCCGAAGACATTACACAGCCCCAAAGGATCCATCAGCTGGTAAATATTGTCTCCATAGCTGCCGGCAGCTTTCATTCCCTGGCGGTATCTATATCCGGTGATGTTTATGCCTGGGGATCCAATGCGGACGGTGAACTTGGTATCGGGATCCCCGAGGGAAGCACTCTGCCCCAAAGCAGCAGAGTTCCTGTCAAGGTCAAGAATATCCAGCAGGTAAAGCAGGTTGCTGCCGGTAATGGTACTTCCTATGCTTTGACCGGCGAAGGTGAGGTTTATGCCTGGGGCTATGGCGAATACGGTCAATTGGGACGGGGTTCCGAAATAATGTCGCTTGCCGAGCCCAAAGAGGCTTTGGAATTTAGCGGCGCCGGCAACCCTGTATTTATTGCTTCCGGATCGTCTCATTGTTTTTGCGTTCTGCAAGACGGCAGCCGTCTTGAATTATTTGCCTGGGGCAGGAATAGAAACGGCCAGTTAGGCGCCCAGCAAGCCGGTAGTGTTAACATTCCCCAAAAAGTACTGGATGATATCTCAATGACCGGAAACTATACTACAGATAAATTCTCCGGCGCCAGTCTTTGGGCTGTTCCGGAGTTGATAGAGCTGGATGGAATGAATATTGCCCCCCTGATTTTATGGGACAACTATGCCATCCCTGTAACCAGAGCAGAAATGACCTGCGTGCTGGTGACTATTTATGAAAATGTCAAAGGTATAAGCGCTTCTACCGGCAATGTCATGTTCCAGGATATAGAATATCACCCCCTGGAGACATATGTGAAAAAAGCTTTTAATCTGAAAATCGTTTTGGGACGTTCGGAAACAGAGTTTGCTCCCAATGACAATATAACCCGGCAGGAAGCAGCCAAAATGATTTGTGATTTTGTCGCCGTAATGGAAGATATAGATATTCCCATAGTATATCCGCCCCTATCCGCCATTTACGAGGATGCCCAGCAAATCGCCGAATGGGCCATACCTTATGTTTACTATGCCTATATCAATAATATCATGAAAGGCAACGGCACAGACTTTACCCCAAGGCCCGTCAACGGAAAAGGCGGCAATCTCACCAGGCAGGAGACTCTGGCAATGATGCGCAGATTGGTGGAACAATATGGCTGGCTTCGGGAAAATGGAAATTAATTATCCATACCGACAATCATTGACAAATGCTGACAGATTGCGAGGATTTATAGTATTGACAAGCCCTGCTCACTTAATATATAATAAATAGAGATGTTGGAACATTTTTTCATAGGGATTTTTGGCTCTTTTTGGGGATACGGTAACCATTATACCGTATCCGGGGAATTTGATGAATACCTGTGACTTAAGTCATGGTCTATATATGACTTAAGTTACTTGCATGCAAAGGAAAAATATGGTAAGATTATGAAGGACAAACTGTGGCGGTCTTTGACCGCAAGTATTCAGGGTTCAGGATTACGAATTACAATGAGGGGGAAATACATATGATAAAACAAACCAACCGGACTATCCTTTTTGATGTGGTCAACCCGGAGATCAACAACTTGTCTGTCCTGATGACCGGAACGGAAGAAGATGTCTCGTCATTAACTGATGAGAAGATCAGGGAAATCAACGAAGCCCTGCTGGTAGGCAGCTTCGATGAATTCTTGAAGAAATTCAAACCGACGATTTACAGCTATTTCGACACCAACAATATGCCCCAGCATTCCCTGGTAAAACCCGTGGGTATTCCGGATATGTTTGTCAAGGCGATCGAGCTTAACCGCAATAACCGGGTTTTGAAAATGTTTACCTCAATGATGGACCGCAAAAAAACATCCAATGCCACAAATGTTGACTTTAATTACGAAGCGGTAACCAAAATGCTGGCGCCGGACAAAGCCTTGAAGGAAATGCAAAAAATCAAAATGGAGATCCGCTATTTGGAAGGACAAAATGCCACCCTGGAAAGGGATTCGCCCGCCAAGGCAGATGCGGTAAAAAAACTTCTGACCAAATACGAATCCACCAGAAAATACTACAATGAAACCGGGGCTCAGCTTGCCCTGACTGCCGGGATGCTCAAAGAAAATCTCCTTACCATGCAAAAAGCGGCTCAATCAGGCAAGGAATATGCTCCGCCGGCAGTACCGGTTTTTGTCAACGGCGAACTGATCAGTTTGACTCCCAGTGATGAATTCCTGGCGCTGGCAGCCAGTTCTTTGGATGGAAACACGCCCGAGCTTTTAGAAGGCGCAGCCCCGGAAACAAAACTTCTGGCAGACGGCAGCTCCGCGCCTAAAGAAGTAGATTATCAACAATACACTGTCACTACTTTGGCAAAATATTATGACCAAAGCATGACCGAAGTTTTTGAATCTGTCGGCCATACATATGAACCCGAAAAGGGCGGCTTTCACCGGGAATTGGTTTTGTCCGCCTTTACGGACAGAGGAAATGTTGCCCTCATGCAAATGAGCAAAGAAGATAAAGTTGCCAAGTACAATCAATATTCCGCGCTTCACGCCCTCTGGGAAAAATCTTTTATCCGTGAGGCCAAGGTGCTGATAGAAAAGCTCCTCAATGTAAAGGCCTTCTTTGATCAATATACCCCGAAAATGCCGAAGATGAAGCCGAAACTTCTGGTCGTCAACTCGCGCCTGGAGGATATAGTTGAGGAGAGCTATCTGAAGCAGCTTCAGCAGTATTTGGAGTCCGTCAATAATAAGATGGAATGCGACGATGCTATATGGTTCGGTATTGTGCCTGATATCCGCTTCTCCGAAGGAGACGAAGAGCCGGAGATCGACCTGGAAACAATGAGAGCCATGGGCTTTACCGGCGATTACAATCCCGGAACAAAGATCGAGCCCAATGATATGATGTGTTTGCAGCAATTGATGGACGGTATCAGTAAATACCGGATCCAGACCTTCTTTTCCTTTGAAGCGGGAGACGACACTACATTTTCCCGGATGGCCACTCACGGCATTGATACCTACATAGAAAAAACTCAGGATGTCATTGCCACTGATTATGATAAATTTACCATTGCCTGCTTGCCGAACTTTACCATTATTCCCAGAGACCGCTCAAAAGTTGTATACGGCGCCCGGGTCTACGAAACCGAAAAAGCCGTGGAGTTTTCCGAGGATGTCGAGGAGCAGTTTAAGTTTTGGATCTACGGCATCTATGTCAGCGCCGCTTTTGTGGCGGCAGGGCTTGTGGCTGCCTGCCAATGTCCGAGTTATTTAGCTACCAGGTTCGGAAGCGCCGGAAGGGTGGCAAAGGACTTGCCGGGAGTGCGCTTTGATATCGAGGCTTCCAACCATTCCGAAATCGTGACTACATCATTTGCCAAAGAAATCGCCGGGATCACAAATGACGACCGGCAAAAACTGAACAGCAACAATTTCGGCTTCGTCTTTTCTTCCGACAAATCCGGGAATGTCGTTGTTTTCAAAGCCCGCTCCATGTATGAAAAAGACGGAAGTTTCGTCAGCTTATTTAAAGAAACAACAACAACATATATCCTGCGGATGCTGCGGATCCTAAGCAGCGACAAACGGGCCGGCATCGAAAAACAATATGCTCCGGGCGGACAGGTCAAAAAATGGGAACTGGTAAAAGGGTATGTCAATTCGATCTTAGGCGATGCGGACAGTATAGGAATGCCTGCCACAGAGGATGGAAACACCAGAATAGAAGTGATATTCGGCGGCACGGCTGAATACATTAATCTGGAAATCATTACTGAATAAATGTTTATATTGCATAGTTTCCGAAATTGTGGTAAAATATGGAAGGAGAGATGGACATGAAAGATTTTATGAAGTTATTGGAACCCGGTAAATTGATTTCGGCGGTTAAAAGTACTTCGGCGGCGCTTGGTGTCGCCGTGGCGATCGTCGCTCCCGTAGATAAGGCAATACACGAGGCTAACCTGCATTTAACTCCTTATACAACTCCCAATCCTGTTGTCCGTCTTTATGATCATGCTTCCGAATCGCCGCTGGAAAATACCTATGATTTTCTTGACGAATGGGCTGAGGATAAGAAAAAGAGGAAAGAAGCAGAACAGGAAATGAAATTTTACCATTCAAGTTTGGCAAAGAATCCCTATGAGCAACACTAGAAAATATACCATCTGAACTATCGCCAATCTACTTTTAAATTGGCTTTAGAATAAAATTTTTTAAGAAGGAGGTTCAAATCATGTACAAAATCACAATTGCGGATGTCGCAGAACTGACAGAAGAGGTAATCAAGGTAGAATTTGCTTCTACAATACCTCAAAACGCCGATGCGCGCTCGTCTGCCATCGGGGCCACACTCACCATTGTCGGCAGAGTTGCCTATGATGCCGACAAGCCTTTCATGAAAGACTCCACAAAAGCGATCGCAGGATGGTCTATGGTAAAGCCCGACAGCGCGGATACATACAAAACAGTATCTGTGGTATTTGATCACACCGGCTTGACCAGAAGTTATGAGCTGTCTCACGCCTTTGTCGTTTCTTTCCACGAGCAGTTTGAAGATCAGAACGGATTCTTTGAGCTGGTGGTCAGACAAAAGAAAGACAGGCTTGACGGGGTCAAAGTGGAGTAGTTTATCCCTGACGCGGGAAAGCGCCCTTAGCGCTTTCCCGCATTTTTTCCACTGTTTTTGAGAATAGGGTTAATTCTCCATTCTCCATTCTCCATTCTCAATTCTCAATTCATAAAGCGAGGGCGGGTCATGAAAACAAATAAAACATTTATTATTGTACTTAGCAGCGCTTTGCTGGTATTTTTTCTGATTGCGCTCAATTATTATGCTTTTTTCCAATCCGAGTATTTGATATATAATTTGTTTTTGGCTCAATTGATTGTCTTTTCCCTGGCGGCGTGTTCTATCCTGGTTCATTCCATTGTTCTGATGCTTCGGAAAGTCAAAAGCCCTATCCCGGTCATTACCAAAATCGTCATTCTTACCGAAACAAATGTGCCCTTAAATGAGTTCTCATTGCATGACAAATCATCCATGTTGGTAGGAAAAAGCGATACCATCTATTTTAGACTGGAAGGGGATCTATCCTCCGATGAATACGCCTTACTCAATCGTGTTGAAAATAATTGGTATATTGAACGCTTATCAAGCGAGCTGAGCGTAAGTTTGAAGCGCGCCGGAGAACAGTATATTTATAAATTAAAACCAAAAATGTTTTACAAATTACAGGTCAATGACGTCGTCTTTATTGGAAACGAACGTTTGCTGATAGCATAGGGGGAATTTATTATGGCACTTAATCGCTGCAAAAACGGGCATTTATTCAGCGAAAAAAAGCATGGAAAAATCTGTCCATACTGCAATATAGCTCTGGATAGGGAAAAAGTCGGCGTTTTAGAAGATCCTCTCGGCCTATTTTCCGAAACATATTTGGATGAGCTTGAAGATAAAAAACGGGTCGTCGGCTGGCTTGTTTGCGTTGTGGGACCCTCAAAAGGAAAAGATTACCGCATATTGCCGGAGAAGAATTTTGTGGGACGTTCCCCGGATATGGATATCCGGATCTTAGGCGATAATGCTGTCAATCTCCGCAACCACGCTGTTATAATGTATGACCCCGAAAAAAACCACACTGTTGCCTTGCCGGGCGATGCCCAAGGCCTGATCTACAAATTGAATATTGATGATACTTGGGATGTAGTATATGAGCCCAAAAATATCCTCTCGGGCGACCGCATAAAAATAGGCAACAGTGAATTTATCTTTGTCGCCTTCTGCGGCGATAATGAAGGTTTTAAATTTAATTGGCGGGATTTTGACGATGCTTAACCGTTATCAAATAGGTAACGCTCAAACCATAGGCCGGCATGAAGTGCAGACCAATTACTTTTCAACGATCTCCAACAAAACAGGTGAGTTATTTGCTGTTTTGGCAGACGGGACTATTGATCACCAAAATGCACGCCTGGCAGCTACCATGGCTGTTGAGTTTTGTGTTTATTCTTTTTTGTATAACTTGAATCTAAAAGACGCCGGCCGGTTTTTATTTGAGACTGCCCTTAAAGCCAATGAGAGGATCCAGGATTCATTTTATCTGGGCAAAAACCCCCGCTTATCCTTATCTATGGCTTTGTTTATGGGCAAAGAATTACAGTATTTCAATGTCGGCCAGAATAATATTTGTTATTACAACGGTCATAACGAGCTGGCTTTAGGTAATGACTTAAATAACCCCTATTCCGGCGGCCAATGCAATTTAACGGCGCATGATATTATTGGCATTTTTTCCAGCGGAGTATCAGGTATTACCCACCCGATGGAACGTCTGAAAATAATCGGGGCCAAAAAAGAGATATTTGCAAAAGCTCAAACCCTAATTGAATTAGTCAACAAGAAAAATTTGGATAATCAAGCAAACGCTACCGCGCTGCTGATCGAGGTTGCAAAATGAGAAGGCAAAACAGTTCTTTAGTTGCAGATTTTATTTCTGAAAAAGGTATAGATAATATTAGCAGGACTTTTTTTGCCTATGTTCCGCTGGAAAACATGGTCTGTTATGCTGTTGCCGAAAGCTATGACAGCGATACTGATATCAACAGCGCCAAATTAGCCGTGGAATCCGTGCTGGTTGCTTTTGAGCGCAAACCCTCTTTCCGCAATATTAGAAAGTATATCCAATACGCCCATGACCAAATTCAATCCAATAGTGTAAAAAATCAACTTGAAGTAGCAATAACAGTAGTTGTTTCGGACTATACCCGGATCAAGTATGCCAGTTGCGGAAATATAAAGTTTTATTTATTAAGTGATAATGCCTTTTATTTGAAAAGCAATACAGAAACATATTATCAATTTGCCGCCCAAGAATACGGACTTGACAAGGCGCCGCTGGCGGAAAACAAGAATCTTTTGCAGTATTTGGGCAAAAAAACCCGTCCCAAGCCCAAAGTATCAAAAAAAATAGAGCTGCTCGAAGAAAGCACTATGCTGTTTACGACCTGCAAAATTTGGGAACAGGTCGAGGATGTCGAGATCCTGGATGCCTATGAAGAGTCAAAGCCGGATGAATTTTTAGGAAAAATCCAAGAGCTATACCTATTGAGCCAATTTAAGAATCCGGCTATCAGAAGCTATTCTTTGGCTTCGGTATTTGCGGAAAAAACTTTCAAAGAAGATACCGCCGCCAAGAAAAAACGCCGGAGATTGATTTTTGCCGCCATAGCAATAGCGGTTGTTCTTGCTATTATCGGAACAATAATACTTTCAAGCATAAGGGCGTCAGACCGCCGGGCCATGGCGGAAATAGAGAGGCTGGACAGCGAAGGGATCAGATATTCGAATTATGCTAATTATCCCCTGGCCTATGAGCAGTACCAAAAGGCAACCGAGCTGACCGCTAAATTAAGGAAAAATTTGCAATATAGACAAGGGAAAAGAACCTTGACCAACAAGATCGCCGAAAGATGGCATTTATTTGACAGTATTATCAGCGGTGATAATTATGTTCTAGACGGAGAATACCGTAATGCCAAAGAAGCTTATAGCGGAGCCCAAAACGCCTATTTTGATGTCTATAGAGACGCGGACACTCATACCGGATTGCTGGTGTCGGAAATATTAGCCGATAAAATGGCAATGATCGACAAATACATCGCGGCATCCGACCTGATCAATACCGGTGAGATGGCCGAGGCGGACGGACAGTACCTAAGAGCTCTGGAGCGTTATAGAGAGGCTGAAAGTTTTGCCAAAGACATCGGCGACCTGGATCTGAGAAAGGACTTGATGGCCCAGGTTTTTGAAGTGGAAAGAAAAATGGGTGAACAAGCCGAAGTAAATGTTGTCCGCAATATCAGAGAATTGATGATAAACGCGGAAAATAATTTAAATTTCCCGCTGGCATTGCAATATTGCGACTTTATTATAAGCATATACAACGACTTGAATATTAACGACAGTCAATCCAAAGACGATAAAAAAAGGATCGAGGATAGAATGAAATTGGACGCGGATGCCAAAAGCGTTCTGGAAACAGCAAGAGCGGCGGTAGCGGCAAAGAACTATAGCGATGCCTTGATCAGCTATCAACAGGTAATGGAAATGTACAACAAAATGGAACCCGGCGTCGGACCTGAGCAAAACAGGATCCTGGCGATAGAAATGGCCGACCTTCAAGAGCTTATCAAGCAACAAGAAACTCCGCCCCAGGAACCGGAACCGCCCCCAACAACCCAGGAACCCCCACCGGCAACTCAAGAACCACCCCCGGTTGATGATTAGTACCTATAGGACGCAAAGTGTCAATAAAAAACAAGAATTTAATTTAATCCTTTCGCGAAGCGAAAGTCACCCGTTCTAGCCACTAGCCACTAGATACTAGCCACTGGGCTGCGCCAGAGAAAGCTTAATTAAAAGCGATTGGGTTGTGGGCGCAGCCCACCTTGGTAGCTTAGTAACT
>WRHF01000051.1 GCA_009783415.1 Clostridiales bacterium | reverse complement strand
GCCACTAGATACTAGCCACTGGGCTGCGCCTGAGAAAGCTTAATTAAAAGCGATTGGGTTGTGGGCGCAGCCCACCTTGGTACAACGTGCCATCTAAGGCTTTACAAAATTGATCCTGACGTCATCCCGGACTTGATCCGGGATCCCCTGCTTATCCCCGGGGGATTCCGGGTCAAGCCCGGAATGACGGGAAAGCGAAAGTGTATGGTTTTAGATGTCACGGCCTCTAGCTGATTTCTTTGATCCGCAATAAATTTCCAATATTATCTATTTTGTAATCGTCATCCCAAATCACTGCATACTCCCCATTTTCCTGAATAACCAGTAGGGCATGGGCCAGATCTGAGCCTTTTACTTTAACTTCTTCGCCGCTCATACCGATCAGGACAAAATCCTTTTGCTGGGGGGTAATTACCTCCGTTTCCAGGAGAATATCCAGTAGTCTCAGACCTTTAACCTCCTGAAATTGATGCCTGGGCAGATAATTTTGCATTTGTTCGGGAAAAATGCAGGCGTCATTGCTGGCGGAAAACCAGGCCATGTTTTTGACATTCATCCCCAGCTTGATATAGGGAGAAACATTGGTAGGGGAGTCGGCGCCTTCGGTTTTGAGATAATAGCGCTCTTTCACCATGGCAATGGCCTCGTTTTTCTTGAAGCCATCCGCCGATTTCATGGTAAAAAAGGATTTGGAGTCTACCTTTTCCAAGCGGTTAAAAATCTCCGCCAGCTCATAGGATTTGTCGGTGCTGCCATAATATTTATAATCATAGGGCTCAAGGCCCGCCGCCAGATTTGCAAATAGCCAGACCGAGGTGATATTTTTTTCCGGTACATCCTGATAAAAGGTGATTTTCTCCACCATGCGCACCCAATAGGGCCCAAATTGGCCTTGCACCGCCAAGCGGGCCGGGGCATCGCTTGCGGAGAGCTTTTTTTTGCCGTCGATAGACAGGGCCAGGATAGGTTCATAGTTTTCCAATATCTCTTGAGAAAGCAAACAATAATACCCGTCAGCTCCCTCGACCCCCACCCCTGTATAATTTCGTAAATCCCCGCCCAAAAAGGCAACGACATCCATCAGGCTGGGTCCCTGCATTTTGAAGCGCTCCGTTTTGCCGGTAGTACGCTGATAGCTGGCCTGTAAATCTTGCTGAGTAAGGAGGCGCAATTGAGCTACGCTTATGCTTTGCTCGCCTTCTGATAAACCCTCCAAAGTAATCAGCCGCGCCTCATATTCCGGATCGCCGCTGTCCTCTTGATTTGCCTGACAGGCGTTTAACAGTAAAAACAGGGAAGATATCACAATTATGAGTAAGAATTTTTTCTCCAACGTTCAACCTCCAGGTAAACGCAATTCGTAAAACATAATGCGTAATTTGTAATCAAAAACATTAGTTTTGCTATTTTTTCTTTTTCCTCTTTCCTTTTTCCTTTTGCCTAGAAGCAAAGGCTGTAAGCGAAGCTATGACCACCAGTATGGAAAGAGGGTTGAGGATAGCGATTCCTTCCCCGCCGGAAAAAGAAGAAGATAGCAACAGGCGCAGTAGTGATCCTCCGGCTATGTTATATATTCCAAGAATATAGAAAAAAGCAAATAGGAGCAGCAACAAAGGTATGGCAACGATCCGGGGAAGAGGATTATATTTTACAGCTATGTTCCGAAAGAATTTCCAGTGCAATCCCAGATGAACCCCGGCCAAAATCAAGGCCGCAGCTCCGGCGCGCTGATGAACAACCAGCCCCCAAGGGTTATCCCCGGCCCAGGAGGAGAAGGGATGTACATGTATGGAGAGGCCGCTGGCAAAGAGGGTCAAAAAAGAGAGAGCCAGAAAGCCGTCAATGAGCAAAAACAAACGCATCCGCCGGGAAGTACCAAAACCGGCCAAGGCCCGGCGGCCCAATAAAAAGTGGCTAACAAATAGCGCCAAAAGCAGCATAGCGGCAATTTGGTGCAGGCCTATAGGTAATTTATTGGCGCTATAGAGCAAGGAAAGGATCAGCAGCATCAATAAGTCCAGGCAAAACCGAAATAGATTTTTTTTCACCCAAAAGCCTCCTATAAGTACAATTCATAATGTGCTATTAAAATGCTTGGAAGGCATTTTGCGAGCCGGCAACGATTGCTACCTTATGTATTTTTTATTTATATTATACTTCTATTTCTTATCTATTTCAAGTGAAAACAGTGATATACAACTATTGACAACATGAAATGGAAGTGATAGAATAAGCAAAGTAAAAAGTAAATGATAATAACTAAGCGCCTGTAGCTCAGCCGGATAGAGTGACTGACTACGAATCAGTAGGTCGTGAGTTCGAGTCTCGCCGGGCGCACCAGCTAAAAGCCCTCCTGAATATATTAGGAGGGCTTTTTATATGAAAGTGCTACGGATTTTGCTACGGAAATAAAAAATAAATATGGTCAGCATTTTTTTGCCGATTCGGGAATTACTTTTTGTTGCATTTTGCTCAGCTTATTTTTTTTCGATTGATCCGGGTTGCCTTGATGTTATTCAATAGCCCCGATGATAGGAGGTAACCGGCTGCGGGACAATATTTTTCCGTATTATACTATTCTTTATTGAATTCCATTCCAAAATATGGAACGGGTTAAGGAAAATAGTATTGACTAATTCGCGCTATGGTATGATTCTTTAACCATACTGAGTGCATATTTATTATAGCTTTGAAATACCGAGGATATCCTTTTGAATAGGCTATCAAGTCTTCTAGGGGCGCTTTATAGTTATGGTATAGGCGCCTTTTCCCCAATACCCTTCCAGCTTAAGATAGTATATTTGCCCGGCTGTCAAGTTGTAGGAAAAGTTGATTCCATTTCCGTCATCCAATTGGGATAATAGAAGGATATCTGCGCTGTTGTAGAGAAAACCGTCCAGCCAGATTAGGGTGGAAGCCTTACCGGAAGTAGAGAAGGTATAGGTTCCTGTTGCCGGGGCGGTAAATTTATACATATGCTCTTCCTTCTCTTCGTTTATGACACCGGTTTTGCTATTTGAGCCTGCCGCTAAAGTCCAGTCTATTGCCGGAACTTTGATATTTATGGTGTACGCGCCGGTTCCCGAATAGGCGTCCAGTTTAAGGTAATATGTTTGTCCAGCTGTTAGGCTGTAATTAAAGGTAAAGCCGTTCCCGTTCTCCAGAAAAGAATATAAAAGGGAGCCTGTGCTGTTATAAAGATAGGGATCCAGGTAGGTAAGGGCAGAAGCTTTGTTGGTGGTGGAGAAAGTATATACTCCGCTGACCGGAGCAATAAATTTATAGGTATGCTGCTCTTTAGCCAGGTTGATAAAGCCGTTTTTACTGTTTGTGCCTGCTTTCATGACCCAATTTATCTCCGGGGCTTTAAAAATTGCGTAGAGGGTTATATTTGCTGTTCCCATGACCAGATAATTCAGGCCAGCATTTGCGTTTTTATCGGTATTCCAACCCATAAATGTCCAGCCGGGCTTGATAGCTGTCGGGGTCAGGTTGACGACAGCGCCTGCGGCAACTGTGGCAGTGGCTAGGCTGGCTGAGGTTCCCCCGTTTTCGCTGTAGTTATAGGTGACTGTGTAAGCGTTTGCAGCGGGTACTGTGGTATTAATGGTATAAGCGCCGCTGCCTGAGTATCCTTCCAGCTTCAGGTAATATGTTTGCCCCGCTTGTAGATTATGGGAGAAATTGATTCCGCTTCCGCCATCCAATTGCGAGGCCAGATAATTCTCGGAACTGTCATAGAGATATCCGTCCAGCCAGGTCAAAGTGGAAGCTTTATTGGTAGTGGAGAAGTTATAGGTCCCGCTTGTGGGAGCGATAAACTCATACATATGCTCTTCTTTTTGTTCATGGATAACGCCATTTTGAATGTTGTTTCCAGCTGCCAGCCCCCAGTTTACAGGCGGAACATAAATATTAATGGTATAATTGCCGGCATTATAGTAACGGTTGCGCAGATAGATCATATACATTTCTCCTGCTATTAAATCATGGGTTATAGATAAGGGTTTTGACACACCTTCTTCGTCATAATTCAGAAATTTAAAACTGGTTCCGATTTTTTGTTCGAGATATGCCTCCAAAATGAAGCCGCCATAGGAGTTATAGTCCCTCTCGCTGGTATAGATCCGGTAGGTCCCGCTGACCGGAGCAGTGAAAAAATAGAACTGTTGGGCATCAAGATAAATCATAAAGTCATTCCTGGTATTTTTCCCTGCCTTAAGTACCATGACTATACTGGGAGGGAGACCCCAGACTGCGCTTAGGGTGAGATTCTCGTTAAAACTCAGATCAGCTATGGCGCTAATATAATTAGCGCCATAACCGGAGCTATTCTTCCACCATCTGAATTGAGTGCCTGATTTACTGATTTCTCCTGCTACTACTACTGTGGGATTGGCGAAAGTTGTGATGGCATAACTGTTCACATATTGAGTTCCGGTTTGGTTGGGAGGTTTGGGTGAGCCGCCGTTGGCATCATAGGTAATGGTAAGGATGCGGCTATAAAGTCCATAAAAGGTTGTAGTGGCGCTGAGATTAAAAGTAGCATTTGACGCAACCGCGATGGAGGCATTAGCAGTTGTCCCAGTGCCCCAGCCTCTTGAGGTCCAGCCGGTATAGGTAGCCAAGGCGGGGGCCTGGATGCTGGCGCCGATAGCTTTATTATAGATCGTTGCCGTTTGAGTGCGGGTTTGTTTGGTGGTTCCGCTATAATCAATAAAGGTAGCTGTCAAATCCCTTTTGAAAATAGCATAGAGAACCACATTTGATGTCCCCATCGTCAGGGAAGCCAAACCGCTTGTCGCATCTTTATTGGTATTCCAGCCCACAAAAGTCCAGCCGGATTTGGCAGCTGTCGGACTTAGGTTAATAGCTGATCCTGTGTTAACTGCCGCCGAGGCAACTGTGGCAGAGCTGCCTCCGTTTTCGCTGTAGTTATAGGCGACTATATAACTGCCCGCCGGGGTGGAAAATGTAACTGTTCCGGTCCCGCTGTTCCAGGTGATGTTGGACAAATTGATCCCGGAAGCTGTAGTTTGGCTAGGCAGCGGAGTCAAGGCGCCGATAAAAGCGCTGTACAGCCCGCTTGAGGGATCGCTGCCCAAGGAGAAGGCAGTTTTGCTTCCTCCCCATAAATCATCAATACCACCATAATTTACTCCGCCTCTTTGTTGCAGATGCTGAGTTCCGCCATGGGCTTCTTCTATTGCCGCCCGATAATGGCCAGGTTTATCATTGATCCTGCCCAGGGTCACATTTTCATCAATATGATAAATGAGCAAGCCGCCATGGCTGGTATTTGCTGAGATATTCATCCGATAAAAAGCGCCCCGGTCAAAGTTGTCGGCAGAACCGTATTTGCGGAGCTGCAGGAGAAAAAACTGTTTGGGATCCGGGGTGTTCATTAGATAAATACCCAGAGGAGAATTGAGGGTAGTGTTGGCATAATCTGTGCTTACCCCGGGCGTCACAAATCCGGATTTTACTAAATTATAAGCATCGGGATAGCCCGGTGAGGCTCCCGGATATTGTCCGGCCTTATTTGCCCAGCTTCCCTGGCTCATAAGTGACCATAGGCCATGACCGTTACTCTTGCTGGTACCTGTCAGGGTCCCGTAATCATAGGTATCGACAAATTTATAGGCGGAATGACCTAATTCATGGCAGATAGTGCCAACGGTCAGCATATCGGCATTACTGTTGCCGCTGGCTCCATGAAAGGCGCCCTGGCCAAAATAGCTTTGAATTTTAACTCCGTTTGTTGAAGAAGCAATTGGCGTATTGACTGTTGACATAGCCCAGAAACTTGGAGCTGGAGCGCCTGCCGAGGTCTCATAACCGTCAACAATAAAACCGATGGCTAATTCCGTGGTTTCCAAGGCGCCATTCCCATTGGTGTCAAAAGCCGCAAGATTTATCAGGCCGTTTGAACAGGCCGTAATTATCGCATTCGCCAATACTGTATCACCTAGGTTGCCATTACCCTGGGAATTCGTATGAGTACCGGGTAAGGTGATTTCAATGATTCCCTGATTGCCATTTAAAGGGCTGCTTACGGTTGCAGGCAGAATTATATCAGTAGTTGTGCCAAGCAGTTCTTTATAATACTTATTTACAGAATTGCTATTCGGATTGAAAACAAGATTGTGGATCTGGCTGCCATTCAGCTTTGGGGTGTTGATGCCGGCCCGGTTTTGCCAGGTGACATGAATTATAAGCACTTTGCGTTGCAAATTGGCGACATTATTGAAAAGCGGCGGTCCGTCATCCGGCAGATCAATGCCCGGGATCAAATCTGAAAGCATAAACCCGTCGTCTGTCAGCCAGGCCAGTTCTTCCGACCGGGCTTGCTCTGCCTGGTCTAAAATCTCCTGAGGGATCTCATCCCCTTTTGTCCGGGGCATTGGTATCAGGTTGGATTCGAATGATCCGACTAGCTCTCCCATAGGCACAGGGCCCCCATCAGTCCAGGTTGCATAGCAGAAACCTTCCTGATAGATATCAAAAACTATCAGATTACCTTCCTCATCCTCATGCCAGCCGAGGAATTGATCCCCTTTGGTATGTACCTGAATAATAGTTCCGTCCGGTTGGGTATATGATACCGGGTCGGGGCAGGCCACTACGGCGAAAGCAGCGGGAACAACACCAACAATTAACAATGTCAGCACCAGTGTGGCAAAAGCGATTTTTTTCAACATTTTTCATCCCCCTTTTATTTATTTTTAAAGAATTATGGCTATAATTTCCCCCTCTTTGAGGAAAAATACCATAATATGGAAATAATTCTCCATGCGCTAACTAAATACCTGCAAAAACAACAAAAAAGGCTAGGCGGAAAAATCACCTAACCTAATCTAACTTAAGGCAAAGGGCAGCATCTTTTTAACTTTTATGCTGTTGTTTGCAAAAACTGACAAAAAAACAAGATTATCGCTAATATCTATGCTTTGGCAAGAAATTTTCAATCATGAAACTCTGACTCCCAAATCTTGGCTTCTGACTCCTTGCGGTTTGGCTGCCCTATGGAATCAAACAGTACCGGCGCCGCCTAGTTGGAATTTTTTATGGATGGCTTGAATTGCAGTCGCCATTTGATCCCTGGCTACCAAAACCCAAATCGTAGTATGGGAATCGGCTGACTGTAAAGTTAGGACATTGCATTCAGCCAGCGCCTCCAAAATGGTGGCCATAACACCCGGAAGATCGGCGATCCCCCCGCCGACTAAGGCGATCTTGGCGCAGTCATTACGGAACTTGGGGTCAAAGCCCATGTTGTGCAGGATTTTGATCGCTTTGTCCGCCAGCTCATTGCGTACCGTATAGCGGATGATCTCCGGCTGGACGCTGAAAAAATCCACACTGATCTCAGATTGGGCCATGCCCCGGAAAATTTTCTTCATGATTTCCGGCTTGTTCTCAAAGCTGCCGATATCGATCTGGATCTGGGTGACATCCGGGGTACAGGCGATCCCGGTGATGATCTGATCGCTGATGATATCGGAACCGGCGGATTTGTCGGGCAGAATATTGGAGACAAGGGTTCCGGGTGCATCGGATGAGGCCGACTTGACAAAAAGCGGGATATTGCGCTGCATGGCTATTTCTACAGCCCGGGGATGAATGACCTTGGCCCCTTCATGGGCCAGGTTGGAGATATCATTGTAGGTGACGACAGGAAGGATTTTGGCATCTTCCACAATGCGGGGATCGGCTGTCATCACCCCTTCCACATCGGTAAAGATCTCGATGGCTTCGGCATTAAGTGCTGCCCCCAAAGCTGCTGCCGTGGTATCGCTTCCGCCGCGGCCTAGGGTCGTCAATTCGCCATCCTCGGTCGCCCCTTGAAATCCGGCTACGACAACGACTCTGTTTTCTGCCAGGTATTCGAGGATAGTGTTGGCTTCGACCCGGAGAACACGCGCATCGCCATAAGAGTTGTTGGTTATGATCCCGGCCTGCCTCCCGGTTAAAAGAACTGCCTCTAAACCAATGCTTTGTATTGTGGCCACCATGACTGCGGCCGAAATAAGCTCGCCGCACCCCATAAGCAAATCCAGCTCCCTTTTAGGGAGTTCAGGTGAAATTGAGTTCACCAATTCCAGTAACGTGTCAGTGGCATAGGGTTCGCCTTCCCGCCCAATGGCCGATACGACTACAACTATGGCATAGCCCCGGCCGGCAGCTTCCATTACTTTTTTGGCGGCTTGCAGGCGGCGTTTAGCCGTGGATAAAGAAGTACCTCCGAATTTTTGCACAAGAATTTTCAATGAAATACCTCCCGGTTCAATTTTATAGTCTAAACATTATATTTTTTATTGCCGGATAATGTTACCGGTAAGCGCTTTTAGGAAAAATCAATCCCAATCAATCTTGCCCTTGTACTTTACTTTGGAGATAAATTTCTTCAAGTTTATTGGTAAAATTTTCCTGTGAATAATGATTGAAAGCGTATCGGGCAATATTTGATTTTCGTTCTTTATTTTCCTGTGTTTTGATGATTTCTTTGATAATGGCAGTGCAAAGCGCATCCGAATCATCGGGTGGAACCAAAGTGCCGGCCTCACTGCTGACAAAATCGGGCAGGCCGCCTACATTTGATGCCACCACCGCTAAACCGCAGGCCATTGCCTCCAAAGCCACCAGTCCGAATGCCTCATAGCGGGAAGGCATGACAAAAATATCTGCATTGCTGTAGAGCAGGCGCAATTCATTTTGACTCCTATGGCCGATAAAATATACGGATTTTAGCTTCAATTCCTCTTTGAGCTGCTGCAGCTCTTCTTTTTTCTCACCTGTACCTGCAATAACGGTAATAATATTGCCTGGCTGTAATTTTTCATATTCCCGGGCGGCCCAAAGCAAAGTATCCAACCCCTTGAGGGCGGTCAGCTTTCCGGCAAATAAGAGGATCAGTTCATTGCCGTAGCTAATGCCGTACTCTGCGAGAAGGGCAGTACGGCCGGTTTCCTCTAAGAAAAAGATATCACTGTTATATCCGTTGGGCATCAGTAATGTTTTGTTTTTTGCCTGGGGAAATGTCTTGATCACAGACTGGTGATTATCCCGGGAGATGGCAATGATCCGGGTAGATTTATCGGCTGCTATATCACAGAAGCGGCGGAATTCCGGCCATTTTTCATAGCCTATCAAATCTGTGCCATGGGTCGTAACGATAAAGGGGATCTGATATTTGGAAACAAGGTAGGCCAGGAGCCAGATATGCTGCACATGGACAATATCCGGACGGAAAGCAGCTATTTTTTCGGCTATTGTCTGATCGAAAGCGGCTAAGTATTGCTCCAATTCATTTTGATCCAAATCCGCAAAAGTGGTATTGCTGCGGGGATGGGTGGTGAAGCAGGGGAAATTATAGGGCAAAGCAACGGGATTTTGCCCTCCTTCACTGAAATAGACCGGAGAAGAAAACGCCCCCGGTAATTCCTCATGTATGGTATTTTCAGGGAAAACAAGGCAGACCTCATGTCCGTTTTTGATCAGATAGCGGGCAATATTCCCGCTATAAGTGCCGCTGCCGGAGCCCTCCAGGGGAAAATGATTGATCAAAAGCACTCTCATTACTATTTTAGCCCTCTTTTCTTGGGTTCAACCCCAGTCACCAAGCAGGAAATCTTTGATATTAAGGTGCTTGATTCCCCTCTGGCTCATATTTACTTCGTCCATTGAAACGACATATTTAGGATAATTATCTTCGATTTTTAAAAGATTACCAAACTCGCGCTCCCGGGTTTTTTTATCGGGCAGCAAATATGCCGCCTGAATATAAACAGGTTCATTATTCCTGACAGCGATAAAGTCGATTTCCTCGCTGTCGATCGCCCCAACAGTCACCGTATATCCTCGCCGCAAAAGTTCCAGGCAAATAATGTTTTCCAAAACCAATCCCACATCTTCCTGGTTTTTTCCATAAACAGCTTCTCGCAGTCCATGGTCAACGACAAAATATTTTTCTGCGACCTCTAATATTCTTTTGCCCTTAATATCCTCCCGTTTCAGTTTGTAAAACAGATATGCTTCCTCACAAGCCTTGATATAGTTCAAAACCGTATCGGTGCTGACGCTCCGCTGCTCGCTTTTGAAGTATTTGGCAATGGAGGTCGCCGAAAATGTCTGGCTGATATTGGCTAAAACATAGGTGATGATTCTCTCAAGCAAATCGACATCCCTGATTTTATTCCTCTTGATAACATCTTTTAAGACAATCGAATTATAAAGATCCTCCAAATAGAGCTGTACCGCTTTTTCATTATTGATAATATTACCGATAAACGGCATGCCGCCCAGCTTTAGATAGTCTGCAAAGCTTTTGCCTTCATTGAGCAGCAAAAACTCCCGGTATGACAAGGGATAGATAACAAATTGCACATATCTTCCCGAAAGAAGGGTCGCGAGTTCACCGGATAGCAGCTTGGCATTCGATCCTGTGATATAAATGTCGGCGTCAAAGTCCACCCGAAAAGAGTTGACGGCTTCTTCCCAATTGATTACCTCCTGGATTTCATCAAAGAACAAATACCATTTATCCCGGCTGTCGCCTACCTTTTGGCTAATAAAATCAAAAAGTGAGTCGGCATTGGTGTATTTTGCATTCTTTTTGCTTTCAAAGTTGAGGTATATGCTGTGTTCAGGGTCGCCAATTTCAGAGTAAAGCAAATCAAGCATTACCGATTTCCCGCTGCGCCTGAGGCCGGTAATTACTTTCACAACATCCTTGGCGATAAAGGGACGGATCTGCTCAAGATACAGCTCGCGTTTGATCATAGCATGCGGCTCCTTTCATTACTGGATATTGTACTATATTATAAAAGATAACGCAAGTAATTTTTTATGCTTTATCGACTGTGAACGATAGAGCATAAAAATTTATTGTTTCACTTCCTTTTCTTGTTTCAGAGTGAAAAGTTGCAAAATGCAACTTTTCACTCTGAAACAAGAACTCGCAGGGGGACAGATCTATTACAACACAATAGATCTGTCCCTTTTTCTTGTTTGTGGAAACATAAGGTAATAGGCAAAAATATGTATTATCTTAAACCTTCTTGGCAAAATAAGCATGAGTATGTAGATAAAGACAAGTTTGCATTTGTAATCCCAATTTGACCATAAAATAGGAGTGATCTGGATGAAGCGTTATTCGGGAGCAAAAATCAGGCGGTATATTCTGCTATTATTTTCGGCAGCGGCAATAATAATAATAAGCTTATCGCTGCAGGCTGCGGCACTTTTCGAGCAGGGATTTGTAGATATGGCCAGGGTTTTTGGCAAAGCCGAATCAGGAACGGGCCTGTATCTTGATGTGGAAACAAGGCTGGATTCGGGTGATCTGGTTTCAGCTCTTGATACGCTTTTTCTGCATTATGAATTTGAAATCCTTAATGAACAGCTTTTCGCAATTGACGAAAACCCGGATAAGAGCTATATAATACCGGTTCCCGACGGATTGACTTGGGCGGGTGATACCGTTTTTCCCTTTATTATAACTATGCCCATGGGGCACCTGGGGGATTTGCAGTTTGCTCAGGCGGAAATAATCGGGGGAGTCGCCTACCTTACCTTCAGCGGCGACTTCTGGGAGCAACCGGATATGGTCGAATTTTTGACCAATTTGGATGTTGATATGGCTTATTTCGAATTACCGACCCGGCTTAGCGATCCTTTGCTCGCCACTGAGCCGGAATTTGCTGTTTTTGATTTGCTGGGCGGGGAAAACTTATTGCTTTATATTGCCGAGTTTCAAAAAAGCAGACATGAAATAGAAAAAGAAGGTTCTTTTGCAGGTAATGTTTTTAGCTGGGAAATAACCTATATACCCGGGGCGGAAGATACGGATTATCCGATCAGGCTTGTTGACACCTTTGACAACAGCCGCCATGTTCTGATCCCCGGCAGCTTGACAATTATCAGGGATGAGCAGCTTCTTACCCCTGATCTGGCTCATCTGGCGGGAGAGAGCAGCATCAGCTATGAGATCGCTGCCTTTAATCCGGCGCCGATAACTATCAGTTATCAAACCCGGCTGGCCGACGGAGAATTGGAGGGGGGCAGGCTTAATCTGGACTCGCTTGCCGGTAATACCGCTTCCCTGCTGGATAGCAATGAACTGAATATTGTAGATCCGGTAACGGAAACCGTTATTGTCAAGGCTGATGTTAAGAATTGGACTTATAAGCATGCCAGCCAAAGCGGGCGTCAGATCAATTGGGTAATAGAGTTCTACACTTTAGGCCGCAGTTTGGAGAATTTGGTATTAATTGACAATTTGCCGGAGGGTTTGATTTTAAATCCCCTGACTGTTGTTGTTACCGGGATTGGCGGGGCTGCGCCTCCCTTTGCCGTTATTCCCCGGGAAGACGGGGTGCTTGAAGTGGAAATTGAGGGACCCTATACCGCCGGAGGGTATCGGGTAACTTACAGTACAACTATCGATCCCAACCACTTTGATATTTCCTCAGCTCCCTCGTTTACTAATCATGCGGAGTTTCAGTTTGATTGGCAAAGGTATGATATTGACGGAACGGCCCAAGCGGGAACGCCGGCAATGCGCCCCGACAGCTATACTCTTACCCCAAATGTCAGAGTTGTGGCCAAAAGCGGCAGCTATAATTCCCGTACCAATGAAATCACCTGGACGGTTACGGTCAATCCCTATAATGTAGATGTTCTGTACGGGACAATTACCGATGATTTGACCGGCTATGGCCTGACCTATGCCGGAGGGTTCAGCGGGCCCGGGGATGGTTCTATTACCCTGGATGATGTCAGTGGCGATAATAAAACCCTGACATTAAGTGTCGGCGATATAGGGACTGCTACCCGTACCTTTTCTTTCCGAACCACCATAGACGACCCGGCTTATTTTGCCACCAATCATGACGGACGCTATCGTTATAATAATGCCGCCTTTGTCGGATATGTGTATATGACGGATGAAGAGCGGGAGGAGCCGGAAGAAGAGCTGGAAGATGAACCGGTATTGCCGGAGCCCAATGTTTCAACCTCTTATACGGGATCGGTCTGGTTTACCAGCCGGGTAATTGAGAAAGAAGGTCTCGCCTATAACTACAATAACCACAGGGCGACCTGGCGAGTTATTATTAATCACAACAGAATGCGAATGACCGGAGTCGTACTGACAGACCTGGTGGCTACAGGACAAACCTTTGTCCCCGGCTCGGTATCGATAGTGGAAAACAGTGTACCCCTTGATTTGGAAAGTCTTGACATCACTTATGGCGGGGGAATGCTGACAATTGAGATCCCGGAGCTTAACGACCGGACGGTGATCACCTATGATACCCTGGTCGATCCCGACCTTATTCCTGCTTTCAGAACAGATGATGAAGTAACCATTAGCAATTCGGCGCACTTGGCGCAGGATGTTTATCCGGCAGGTGTGACGGAGGCAGCCTCAATTGATATTTCAAATATTATCGTCAGCAAGACGGGTACTTTTGATCCGGATAACAAGCTGGTTTCTTATGTGGCTAATATCAATCCTAACGAGCTGACTAATGTTGACGCTGTCTTAAGTGATATGATCCCTCCGGGCCTTCAGCTGGATGTTATGAGCATTGTCCTGATGGATGCCACGGTAGATGCGGATGGGGTTTTTTCGGAGCTTGGCGTGCGCTATACCTATGACGACCCGGCCTTTTCCTACACTCCCGGCGGATTTGTCTTAGACCTCCCCGATGGCCCCCATCGATTTATCTTGAAGTATGATTGTTATATCACCAATATTAATTTAAGGCCTTATATTAATAATCTCGCTCTGAGTGAAAGAACCGGGATTGAAGAAGAGGTTGAGGTCGAGATCGTTGTTCCCCCCAGCGGCGGTGGTGTCAGCAGCAAAAAGGTGAAGCTTAATGTAATTAAGGTTGACAGTCTGCGCCCGGGGGTAATGCTTGGCAGCGTGGATGATGCGGTTGGGGTGGATTTTGAACTGTATCAGAAAATTGGCGCAAATGAAATCCTGATTATGGAAGGAAGCACTGATCTAAACGGTGAGGTGAGTTTTTATCCGCTGACTCAGTATGGGGTCTATATCCTGAGGGAAGCCCGGGGATTGCCCGGTTATGATCCGGCTACTATAGATTCGGCCAGTACGGATGATATTACAGTCTATGCCAAAGATGAAGCCAACCCCCAGGATATTGTGATCCGGGTCGAAAAATCCGGCGGAGATACGACCCTTTATGTGACAGATGACCCCCAGCTGGGGACTATTGAATTTATTAAGCGCAGCGATAAAGTGACAAAGGGAGTTTTCCTTCCTCTGACTACGGAGGACGCCAGGTTTAGGATCACGGACTTGACCCCGGGCAGTAGCTATACTCTGGAAGCTACCAGCGGTCCCGATGGGAGAGTGACTTTTAGCAATGTACCGCCTTTTGGTATTTATGAGGTCCAGGAAATAGAAACCCCGCCGTATCATACCCCGGCGGCGCCTTTTCGGGTCGAAATCGATTCGGCAGGCGTCACCTTGGCGGGTTTTGGGGCCGGCGGCGTCAATACAGTGGATAATGAGTATTTCCGTCCCGATTTTATTATTACCAAAAGAGATGATGCCGGCGCCCCTCTGGCGGGCGTCAGCTTCGAAATATTTGATGAATACGATGATCCTTTTGATCCGCCCTGGGTCGTGACAACAGATGGCGGCGGAGCGGCCACTTTTGTTGATCTTTATGGCGGGGACAGTTATATTATCAGGGAAGTAGGTACTCCGCTGGCAGGTTATTACGAGACCGGGGAATATGCGGTGGGGCCGGTCAATCAAGCCGCGAATTATTCCCTGTCCTGGAGGAATTTCCGGCATGGGGCATCGCTGCAAATTACCAAGGTGGATGTGATGCGCCCGGGAGTTTTGCTGCCAGGCGCGACATTTGAGCTCTATCACAGCAATGAGCTGAATGACGGACCGGATCTGGATAGTCTTGCGGGTACGGAGACAACGGGAGTAAACGGCAAAGCAACATTTACAGGCCTGGACTTGATTCAAAATACCGCTTCCTTGACAATAGCTGCCGAGCCGGCCTTATTGTCTACCGATTACTGGCTGGTGGAAACGGTCGCGCCCACCGGATATATTTTGGATCCAACCCCGCTCAGGGTTACTCTGGATCCTTCCGGGAAGATAACCCCACGAACCTATGTCTATACGAAAACGCTGACTGATGAACCGATTGAACATGGCTATGTAACTTTAGTCTTCACAAAATATAGCAACAAATCCGCTCCCTATACTCTGGGCAATACCCCGGTCGAGGGCGTAGTTTTTGAACTGACTGACCAGACAACCGGTAGTGACTATGCTCTGGAAGCAACCAGTGATGAAGACGGGATCGTTTTTTTTGAGAATATCCCCTTCGGGACTTATTCCCTGCATGAAGTGGGCAAAGAGGTTTATCATCATGCCCTGACTGATATTGAGGTCATATTTGATGAAAACGGTATCTGCACCAGCTTTAACGGGATCCCCTATCCGGTGCAAAATGAAGAGCGCGATGATTTTGTTGTTATAAATGAAATATACACCCCCGATTTGATTATTACCAAAACCAAAGCGGACGGAGTAACCCCGCTTTCAGGGGTAGTTTTAGAATTGTGTAAAGCGAACGGGGACTCATTTTCCCCCCCAAGGCTTGAGACGACAGATATTGACGGTATGGCTACCTTTACGGACCTGTATGGCGGCGACAGTTATTTAGTCAAGGAAACAGGGCCTGTGGCGGGTTATTATCTATCCGGCGAATACAGCGCCGGCCCTATCGATCAAGCGGGAGATTTGAGATTTACCTGGTATAATTATGAACATGCAGCCTCGATAGAGATGACCAAACTTGATTCACTGCGCGGTCCTTTTGGCGTAAAGACAGGGGTTTTGATTGAGGGCGCGCAGTTTGAACTCTATCACTCCAATGTGGGTGATACCGGGCCGGATCTGGCAAGGCAGGTAGGAAGCGCCTTGAGCAGTGATGAGAACGGCCGGATTAGCTTCAATGGCTTGGAGCTGGATCAAAATACAACAACACTGACGATCAATACCGAGCCTGTTTTGATAAATACCATTTACTGGCTGGTGGAAATCACACCCGCGGAGGGTTATGAACCTCATGCTGATCCTGTACCGGTGACTTTGTCCACCCGGACAGGTACGGTCGGCGAGGTGGTGGAGGATGATCCGGTTACAGGTGATATAGTTTTCACTAAGTATACCGACCGGGACTATGATATTGAGGAACAAACAGAGCTTCCTGGGGCGACATTTACCATAGCCGACCAAACTGCCGGCAGCAGTTTTACTATGACGGCGACCAGCGATGCATCCGGGCAGGTCGAGTTTTTGGATGTACCCCATGGAACCTATCTGGTTTATGAGGTCGATGGAGACGGAGACGACGGTTCGCCGCTGTATCATAGGCAGAGCCCGGTATTTGAGGTGATCATTGATACAGACGGGGATCTGACCTGGTTTAACGGATTGGAAGTTGGCGAGGATGTTGATCTGGCTGACCTTGAAATCATAGATGAGATTTTCCGGACTGATCTGACCATAACCGTTCAAAATGACCTGGGCGCCGCCATGCCCGGCCTTACCCTTGATATTTACCGGATCGTGGGTGGATTTGAGACGGCAAGTCCCATCGGATCCGAAGTGACAAATGGCAGCGGGGTGGTAGTTTTTGCTGATTTGGCCGAGGGCGAAACCTATGTAGTCAAACAGAACAATCCCAGCCTGGCCAATCACTACACCACCGGGGAATATACGCTTCTGATTGCGGATCACCTGGTCAATTATACCCATCTCTGGAAGATTTACCGCCATGCAGCCTCAATTGTGATGACCAAGGTTGATGCCCTGCGCGGCCCTGTGGACGAGGAAACAGGAGTTTTGATCGAGGGGGCAGAGTTTGAGCTCTACCGTTCCAATACAGGTGATACCGGACCGGATCTGTTTAGGCAGGTGGGAGGCGCTCTGATCACTGACGAGTATGGACTGCTTACCTTTAGCGGCTTGGATCTGACTCAAAACACAACAACACTGACTACTGCCAGCGAGCCTGTCCTGATCAATACTATTTACTGGCTGGTGGAGCTCACACCTGCGGAGGGTTATGAACCTCATCTGGATCCT
>WRHF01000050.1 GCA_009783415.1 Clostridiales bacterium | reverse complement strand
GGGTAGAGCAAACTGGGCATCTTTGACCACGCCGCCCCAATTTAGATCACAGGGGGGCTCACCCGCTTCAGACGCTTTTTTGTTATAATCCCCCGCCCGCCATAAAATAGTCAGATCGGCATCATTGATCAGGCCGTCGCCATTGATATCGCCGCACCGCAGAGTCATCAGTTGTACCTCAGGGCGACTGTCTTTGGTCAGATCCAAGCCCTCATCACTGACAAGCAGATTCAAGACGGTGAATTTGGTATGCCCTGCCTTAGTAATAACCAAATCATAGGTGTCCGGGGCCACTTTATCAAAAATAAAGTCCTGCTCCATCTGATCTGAGCCGTTAGTTTTGTCTATTATTGCTGTATAGATAGTATTCTTCCCCTTCATCAACCGGACAGTTGGAGGATCAGTGAGGATAAAGGATTTGATTTTGCCGCTGACGGTGGCGGTATCTTCTTTCACGTTAAATATCCAGCCGTTGAACTGGTTACCGCCTGAAGTCGCGGTGTTGAAATAAGCGGCTGTGTAATTGAGGGCCTCGCCGCCCGGATAATATACTGTGCCGCTGTCCGAAATCCTCTCAAAAGCCCTGCTTGCAAGCATCGGCGCTGTGCCCCCTTTGAAGATCAGCGTTTGCAGGCTGGAGTCATTGCGAAAAGCGCTGACATCAAGGCTGACTAAACTCGCCGGGAAAGTCACGGCGGCAAGACTTGTACACCCGCTGAAGGCTTCATAACCGATCATTGTGATCCCCTCGGGTATCACTATCTCCGTAAGGCTAACACAGCTGCCTAAGGAAAAACCGTCTTCCAGCGTGTTAGGCAGCCGGATACTTTGCAGCGCGGGCTTACCGCCAAACTCTCCGCCGATTTTGGTGATACCTTCACCGAGATAGACCTCGGTCAATTTATTGCAGCCATAGAAAACATGATAATTGTCAATAGAACCCGTTGCATCTTCCGGCGCCCTCTCGCAGCCCAGCCGCAGCCTTTCCAGATTAGAGCATCCCATGAAGGCCTGTGTTTGCACAGAAATCACTCCGGGCGCGTCAAACTCCGTAAGGCCGGCACAATTGTTGAAGGCAAAAGCGCCGATCTCCCTTACGCTCTCCGCTAAGATCACGCTTGATAAATCCGTACACCCGCCGAAAGCGCTGTTGCCGATATTGGTTACACCGTCCTTGATCACTACGGATCTGATATTGCTTTTATACAGATTCCAAACATTATCCTTCATGCGGCCTTCACCGTAGATTTCCAGCCGCCCGTCCCGATAGAGAGCCCAGCGGACGTTTTTTCCCTTATCTCCGCAATTGCCGGCGACCAATACATCCGTGGCGGGATCAAGAACCGGGGGTTTTTCATAACCGCCGGCCGGTTCATCGTGAAACTGATACACATATATCGTATCTGTATCGTCAAGAAGATAAAGCTTGCCCTCTATGTTATCAAATGTCGCGCCCATCACGATCCGGCCTCTTTGGTCGCCCGGTATCGGATAGAGCACATTGGGCAGGCCGGCCGGCCCGTTAAATAGCGGCCGGATCAGATCGCGTCTCAAAGCACCTTGGGCCACCTCGGCCAGATCGGCCGGATCATAGATATACCAGACATTGTGATAGCGGCTGAAACGGGGACCGCCGCCATGGTACCAACCGCCGCAGACGACCCGGTTTTCATAATTGACCGTTGATTTTGTATCGTCCAGCCAAGTGACTTCGGCGGTATAATCCTCAAGGATTGGGTTGCCCCGAAGCGATTCGCTGAACGTGACCACGTTTCCCCGGACTTCGGAAACAGTAGATATTTCGGTTTGGTAGCCTTTAACACCTGTCCAATCGGTATGTACCTGCAATAGATCTCCTGGCATTATATCTCCGATATCAGCTAATTCAAGGGAAAGCGGTGATATAGCTGATATGACTTTAGTATCGGTGTTCCCGGCAGGAAGGCTGGCAAAAACCAGCAGTCCGTGCCTGTTCTCGCCATCGATCCAAACGCCCGAGCGGCTGTCCGCGCCGGAATTGCCGAAACTGAACAGGTCGCCTTCATTTTCCACCATTAGCAAAGGTATGGAGATGTTGCGTCTGGCGGGAAATTCTCGTCCGAAGATATGGGAAATCAGGGGGATGGAGGGCGTGATCAACTCACTCATATGGGGTTCCACTGCCGGATCGGGGGGTTTGATGGCAAAAAGGGCCGGCCCAAAGGAAACGCCATTGCTGCTAATGGACACATTACTGCCACCAAAACCGACCCCCAAGCGCCGGCCCCCAAGATATTTAGCGGCGAACCAATCGGGAATGGCTGTCAGAGAAAATGACCATCTGCGGCCGGTATCCGAAGGAATGACCCAACTGCCGACGCCCGTACCCGTATGGGTACTGTCATCCAGCACCGCAAAGCCAAGAGCGGTATCCGGCGAAGATCCGGTATCATATCTGGTCACTTTTGTCCAGTAAAGGCGCTGATCCGCTTCGTCCCAGAATATGCCGTCGATCATGGTCACAATGCCGGCCAACCCGATACCGGGTTTATCAAATGAAAAGTAAGCGCTGCCGTCCACAGCTGTCTGGGTGATCTTATCCTGATAAATATCCCCAAAACTTTGATACACATTCTGTCCGGGGTAGGGCTGTGTCAGCGACAGATATTCCGGGACCTCAAGTTCCATCAGGTGTCCGGAGGGCGCAGGCCGCGAATAAGGACCGGGGATAGTGTAAAGTTTGAGCCGGCCGTCTACATAGCGATGGGTCAACCCCCTGTAGTATCCCAGCCAATAGTTTGTTTGCGGGTCGGGCTGACCCTTGGGCAGAGTAAAGGCGCCGATAAATTCGAAATCGTCCGGCGAGATCACAGCCCTCTCCAATTCCGGCGGATCACCTTTTGCAGCAGTTTTACCCGCCGCCAGGGCCGGCAGGGCCACCAGAGCCGCCATGATCACAAGGCTCAGCAGGAAAACGATATTCTTTAGTCTGAAATTCGCGTTTGTCATAAAAACACCATACCTTTATTAATTCATAATTCAAGGGATATAAGTGAAAAGTTGCAAAATGAGACTTTTCACTTTCAAAAAAACAAACAAATCAAAGCCTTGTTTTTTATTGGCTTAGTGTTCTTATAAATGACTGGCAGCACTCATTTAGTTGCCAATTTTTCAATAAGAGCTTCCCGTAATGTAGCGGAAAAGTTTATTCCTGCCATCCCGGCGGCTTTGTTCAACCATTCAGGGATAGTCAGGTTTTTACTGACAAGCTTATCTCCTCCAGATGGCTGTTCTGCTCCTGTATCCACATAAACCATGGATACAAACCCGGATTCGGTTTCCGGTTTAATGTTTTTCAGGTTAGTAGGATTAGGAAGCTTTTCTCCATCCTTAAGCATACAGAGAATTCTACCGGCGGCAGCATCAGCAGCCATGCGTATTGCGTCTGCCAGATTATTGCCAAAGGTTGCTAATTCAAAATCCACAAAAAGAACAGAATAACGCCCGTCATCTTCAGGATAAAAACACGCCGGGTATACTAATTTCATTTTGCCCCATCCTTTCTTGTGATTTTTTATATTTATAGCTGGAAAAGCAGGAATTATTCCAACCCCGCCTGCTTTTTGATTGATTTTATTACCGGCTTGGGTATATCTCCTCCCCCATGATTGGGTATTGTCACTTTTCCGGGCTTGGTTTATCAGAGATAACTACAAAAAAGTCATAGTCACTGTACTTGCTAGGTGTACCATAAGCATATGAACCGAATAAATAAATCTTTTCGGCAGTAACCGCTTGCTTGATTGCTTCAGTAATATTTATTATTTCTTGATTAACTGCCATTGATTTGACACCTCAATTTTATTATTAGAATATCACGCAAATGAGATAAAAGCAATATTTATTTTTATTACTCCATGTTCACTTATATTTCCCCGGACAGCCAGTCTTCAATTTTTAACGCAGGAATACCTTCATAATTTCCTCTAAGCGAACTCTCTTTGTACAACACAAATTTAGGATAGTTATCCTTAATATCCAGAATAGAACCAAACTCCCGCTCAATAGTTGATTCTCCATTCAGCAAATAACAAACTTGCAGATATAATTTATCGCCGTTTTTTTCCCCGACAAAATCAATTTCTCTGTCGCCGGCGCGGCCGACACAGACTTTGTATCCCCTGCGGAGAAGCTCCAAACCCACAATATTTTCCAGGATGATTTCAACGTTTTTTAGGTTCGCCCCCACTACCGCCTCGCGCAGACCGTGATCCACTACATAGTACTTCTCATTCACTTTAAGCATTTTCTTTCCGTTTATATCCCGGCTTTTCAAGCGATACAGTAAATAGGCTTCCTCGCATGCTTTCAGATAATTAAGGATAGTTTCCGGAGCTACGATCCGTTTTTCAGCTTTGAAATATTTGGATATGCTTGTCGCCGAGAAGCTCTTTCCAATATTTGCTAAGGCATAGGCAATAATACGCTCCAAAAGGTCCACATCGCGAATTTTGTTGCGTTTGACTATATCCTTCAGCACAACCGAATTGAAGACATCTCGAAGATAATTTTTACTGATTTCTGCTTCAAAGTTTAGGTCCGATAAGAAAGGCATCCCACCACATTTTAGATATTGATCGAAAGAATAATCCGCGTTTACCATTTTAAACTCTGTAAAAGAAAACGGATATACCACAAATGAAACATAGCGGCCTGCTATATAGGTAGCAAGCTCACCTGAGAGAAGCCGTGAGTTTGAACCTGTGATGTAAATATCGGCATCGAATTTTACCCGCAAAGAATTTATGGCTTTTTCCCAGCCTTTTACCTCTTGGATCTCATCAAAAAAAAGATAAAATTTTTCCTTGCTGCCGCCTATTTTTTCGCCTATATAATCATGAAAAGCATTATACTCGCACAGATACTGATTATCCAGGTCTTCAAAATTCAGATAGACAGTATTTTGGCTATTGATCTCGTCCCGGATTTGCTCCAGCAAGACACTTTTTCCGCCGCGGCGAATGCCAGTCAGCACTTTTATAATGTCCTTGCCAATAAAAGGGCGTATTTTGGCTAAATAAGTTTCCCGAATGACCATAGCTACCAACTCCTTGTAATTACACTATATCATAGTTTGTGACTTGAGGTCAATAAGAATTTATGCTTATTATCAGATATATCTTACAAGAAAAGAAAACTAGCGGCGTGTTTTCAAGTGATAAAAGTGAAAAGTTGCAAAATGCAACTTTTCACTTTTGGTTTTGAAGGTCAACCATGTTCGCTGCGTATACCCGGCAATAATAGTAATAGCTGCAATCAAAGTGCCCAAAGCAGCTTGTATTGACTTAGTTTAATCTGTACTTTACTGCTTTTGCTGATCCTGTTTTTATTATTTTACCCTCATCAAGCAACTTGTTGAGGATTTTGATAGTCGCAAATTTAGGTTTGCCAAGCAGCAATTCCACATCTTTACGGGTTATCAACTCTTTTTCAGAAAAATGCTTTAAAATAAGCTCTTCCTGGGATATTTTTCCATTTATTAGATCGGCTGCTCCATAATCCATCTTGGGCAGAGTTACGACAAAAGATGCGGGCGCCGGCCTGAAAAGCGGTTTTTTCAGGCTGTTTTCATAGCTCTCTATGATCCTTTGGATTCCTGTGCCATAAGCCTCAATCAATTCAAGCCGATAGAAGATCGTGGCTATGATAGTATTCCGTGGTTGCGAAACACCGCCTAGAATATCCTCCATAGTAAGGCCCTTCACTAACCCGCCAATGGATACAAACTCAATCCGGTCAGCAAAAATATTGATTATGGTACTGCCACTGTAATCATAATCACGGTGTATTGTAGAATTCAAAAGCGACTCACGGAGGGCGTATTCCGGGTAATCGGGGTTATCGACTCGCTTGAGCCCCTCAAAAATCGAGTTCAGATTGTTATTCATTTCCAGGTATTCGTAGGCTTCGTCCATTTGTTTTAATATAGAACCGAAAAACTCCTTACGTGACTTGAACTTGGTTTTACCTGTTCCTTCATATACAGCGCATTTTATACTATGGGCACATTGATCAGACAAAAGGTGAGCCGAATTTGTGTAATAGCCGTCTGCGTCAACCAAGCCAAGAGAACGTTTATTATTGTCAGTAAAACCCACACCGGCTTCTTGGAAATAGTTTTCGGCATAAATAAAAGAAAGCTCCTGGTTAGCAGAACGCGACCGGTCAAACTCAGCGCCATCGCTTTCCCTCAGCATTTGGCGGATAGCCTCATCTGTGGCGGGAACAGAAGAAACACCATGCCGAACAAACACTCCACTGGGTTTTAAGCCTTTATCTGTCAGGTGATATGGGCGCTTCGTGCCACGAAGTACGGCGATGCAGATAATTTTCTTTTCATCCTCCACTATAGTTTCAATTGTCGTATAAGCAGTCAGATCCGGTTTAATACCATCTCGTATCATATTACCGACCTGCTCCATTATACCTTCACTATCTGTCACGCCAACTACTGTCCCATCTTTTTCAACCCCAATAAAGATTTCTCCACCAGCGGTATTGGCAAAAGCGATTATTTCCTTTTTGAAATCCGCATTAATTTCCCGTTTCAGCTCCACCAGTGAGGTTTCCTTATATTTTGACATTGAGTAAATCCTCCAATCGTTTGTATCGTTTGTATCGTTATTATATAACGAATCCACAACGATTGCAAGTTAATTTTACAGTTTACTTACAGAAAAATCCCTGAAAAGAAAACTCGCGGCACATATTCAAGGGACAAAAGAGAGATTCCGTACCGAAAGGGCCTGAGAAACATATATCCCGCTTCTTCTTCAAATCAAATACCCCGGCAAAGGATTGCAATTCATCTTTTTGGCTGCGGGAGAAAACATAAACCAGATACTTCTGGCTATTGATCAATGACTATTGCTCCTCTGTTATAATTATATGCTAGCCAGAGTATGGTCAAATCGGCATCATTGATCAGGCCGTCGCCGTCCAAATCGCACCATTCGTTTTCCGCTTCAGCAGCTTTTTTGTTGTAATTGCCCGCCCGCCATAAAACAGTCAGATCGGCATCGTTGATCAAGCCGTCGCCATTGATATCGCCGCAGCGTAAAGCCATCAGCTGCACCTCGGGGCGGTTGTCCAGAGTTAGATCCAGATCCTCCTCCCCGACGACAAAATTCAGCACGGTAAATTTGGTGTGGGCATCTTTTTTGATGACCAATGAATATGTATCGGGTTCAATACCGGGAATAACAAAATCCTGCATGAGCCCATAACCGCTTTCGCCTGCGATTGTTTCCGTATAAACAGGTTCCTCATCTTTCATAAGCTGGATGGTTGTCTGCTTCAGAGGATTATAACTCTTGATTTTACCACTAACACTGACACCGGACAACGGGTTTTGAGGGTGGAAAAAGTAAACCCAGCAGCGGTCTTTTATGGATTCAAAGCCAATAAGGGCAGCTTCAGAGGGCAAGTAATTATAGCGGCAATCGAGCTCGCAGAGACCGCTGCTACCGGTATTATTCGTTAAATTCAATTCCCTTAGCCGGTTATTACTGCAATAAAGCTCTATCAACCTAGGGTTATTGGAAACATCCAACTCCGTTAAGAGGTTAGCGCTGCAATGAAGACTGTTCAGCCGGGCGTTTTTCGCTAGATCCAGCTCTGCTATCTGATTACCCTCGCAGTGCAACTCCAGGAAATTAATACTATTTGACACATTCAATTCACTTAACAGATTGTTATTACACCAAAGATATGCCAGCCCTGTACTATCCGGCATGCTTAGTTTTGTGAGGAGATTGTTGCCGCAATAAAGCCTTTGCAGACGGGTTTTATTGGCCAAGTCCAATTCCTTGATCAGATTATTTTCGCAATAAAGTATTTGCAGAGCAGTGTTTTGAGACAGATCCAGTTCAGTTAGCCGGATAGATCTGCACCAAAGCACACCCAACCTGGTGTTATTGACTAAGTTTAGGGATCCTAAGGGGTTTTCGCTGCAATTAAGAACTGTCAAGGCAGTGTTTTTTGTTAAATCCAACTCTGTTAAAAAGTTTGCGGAACAGTCCAGGCCGGCTTCAACAATACCATCGAAAAGATTGATCATACCGGATAATTGGGTATTATTTGACAGATCTAGCTCTGTCAGCAGGTTGTTGTTACACAAGAGGTATTGCAAAGAAGTGTTTGCCGATACATCCAGTGTTTCCAGCTGATTATCCTGGCAGTCAAGCCTAAACAGGGCGCGGCAATTCAGCACATCCAATGAGTTCAGCTGATTATCCCGGCAATAGAGATTTCTTAAAGCTGTACAATTTGATGCATCCAATTCCTTCATCTGATTTTGATAGCAACTAAGAGTTGTCAGGGCAGTTTTATTTGCCACATCCAGGAAAGTTAAGCGGTTGTCATTGCAATAAAGCTCTTTAAGAGCGGTATTATTTGTTAGATCCAGTTCACTCAATCGGTTATTAGCACATTTAAAAGTTGAAATGGCAGTATTATTCGCTATGTCAATTTCTTCCAGCCGGTTTTCAGAACAATCAAGGCTTGTCAGGGCAGTATTATTCGCCAGATCCAAAGAACTCAAGAGATTATTGCTGCAAATAAGATTTGTCAGAGCTCTGTTTTGCGACAGATCCAGAATATTTAAGTTGTTAGTAAAGCAACTAAGATAGGTCAGCCCGTTATTTTGGGACACATTCAGGGAATTCAGTTGGTTGTTGTAGCAAGTAAGGTTTGTCAGGGCAGTATTTTTCGCCAAATCCAGGAAGCTGATTTGATTAGCGCTGCAATCAAGCTGCCTTAAGCCGCCAAAATGCTCTATTCCTGTCAGATCGCGGATCATCATTCTCCGAACCGTCAGCGTAGTATAGGAATTAAGTATGGCCGCGTCACCCGGACTGATCAGGCTATACCCCGTACGGCTCCCATTATCACGGGTATTAAGCAGGCGCAGCACTTCCATGCGGAAGTTGGGATCGGGGAACTGGGCTGCATACATATCCGGCTCCAGGTTATGCCATTGGGCATAAAGGGTCAAGTCTTCATTGATCTCAGTAGAAAAATCAAAAGCCTCACCTCCACCGGCAGAAGTACACCATTTATCAAAAAGATAACCCCGCCTGATCAGCCAATCCGGATTCGGTTCAATCACCTTTTGCCCCGGTATCACCTTCACGGCAGCCGGGGCAAGCTCATCGTAATTTAAATCAAAGTTAACGCTCAAAAGCCCCTCTATCCCCAACACAGCTCCATAAGCATTAACCATACCGGAGCCATAAAACAGATCATGGCCCAAGGTACCCACAGATCGCGCCGAGTCACAAATAAGATTCCTCACTTGCTCGGCAGTATACTCCGGATGGAGCGACTTGATCAGGGCAACTACCCCCGCTACAGCAGGAGAGGCCATTGAAGTACCACCCATAACAATATAACCGCCGCTGATCCAGGTCGAATTGATATCAGTGCCGGGGGCGGCTACGGCAATTTCCGGGCCATAATTAGTATAGCTTGCAGGCAAGCCGCCGGGATCTAAAGCGGACACAGCTATCACCCCGGGATAAGCCGCAGGGAAACCAGCATGCCCGGAACTAGAGTTGCCGGCCGCGCACACTATGCTAACACCCTGCGCCATGGCGTTTTCCAGAGCGCTCTCTTCTATTTCATTAAGTCCGGTTGCATAGCTTCTGCCAAAGCTCATGTTGGCGACATCCGCACTGTTTTCCACCGCATAGTTCAAGCCGCGGACCCAGGATTCACCAGTGATTATATTAGTTTTCGGATGGGTTATCTTTATCGTCAATATAGAAGCGTCCGGCGCAATGCCGCAAATAGAGGGGTCACCCTCCATAGAGGCAGCGGCAATACCGCTGACATGGGTACCGTGACCATAACTGTCGGCGACATACTCCAGGCCGACCTGGTCTGTGGATGATCTGTAGGAGTTTGGCAAAACCTTTCCGGCGAACTTGAAATGTTGCAGGTTTATGCCTGAGTCTAAAACCGCTATGACCACTCCTTTGCCTGTTGTGATTTCCCAAGCAGGCCTGCTGTCCATCAGCTCATGATGCCATTGGCTTTCGCCATAGTCTGCAGCGGCATAATATTCCTGACCGGAGCCGGATGCATAAGTTGCTGCATTTTCATCGCCGCTGTTATGTATGGTTGAAGTAGGCGGCGGATCCGGGTCATCTTCAGATAAACTATAGAGCATGTTCAAGCTCAGCTTTGGTAGTATTGTCCTATCCGTCAGGCTGCCCGTTAAATTGCTCAAGAAATTGCTTTGGGCTACCGCCTGCTCCGGCTCCGGTGCGGCTAAGACCGCAACGCCCCAGGCATAGGATTTAAACTCCAACCCATAGGCAGCTGCGATTCCTTGGGCATTCTCCAATGAATCTGCAGACGCCAGCACCTCTCCCGGCACAAAAATGTCGTCAGCAAAATCATCGCTGTCGTACTCTTCATTACTGCCAAAATCAAAGCTTGGTAAATCTGTCTGATTTTCGTTCAGAGCAAACATCAACGCATCCGGCAAGGCGCCAAACAATAGAGCTAATGAGAGCGTCAGTACCAGGAACCGTTTTAAAATACTTTTAAAACTTTTCATAGAAATCACTCCTAAACATTTGATATATTATTTGGATTTATGATTATTTCTCCAAAAGCACACTATTTCCTCCTATTGCACATGCACTAAGGCAAAATAGTGCTAGCAGGCCCGTTAATAACAACATCAAAATGATAAGGATCCGATTTAGGATCCTTATCATTAATACCCAGAAGAGAACCAAACTCCCGTTCAATAGTTGTTCTCCATTCAGCAAATAACAAACTTGCAGATATGTTCAGATCAAAATGACCACCAACCAAAAAGTCAATCAACTACGCCTCTTCGTCTATTCAATGACTATTGCTCCCCTATTGTAATTATAGGCCAACCAGAGTATGGTCAAATCGGCATCATTAATCAGGCCGTCGCCGTTTAAATCGCACCATTCGTTTTCCGCTTCAACGGTTTTTTTATTGTAATTGCCCGCCCGCCATAAAACAGTCAGATCGGCATCATTGATCAGGCCATCGCCGTTAATGTCGCCGCAGCGTAATCTCATTAGCTGAACTTCGGGGCGGCTGTCTCTGCTTAAATCCAGACCTTCATCACCTACAACCAGATTTCTCACGGTGAATTTGGTATGGCCTGCTTTAGTGATAATCAGCTCATAGGAACCGGAAGCTACATCTGGAAAATTAAAACTTTGCTCCACCCAGCCATAGCCGTCTTCGCCGGCGATCGTGGCGGTATGAACAGGTCTGCCCTCTTGCCACAGTTCAACGGTTGTCTGATTTGTGGGATCATAACTGCTGATTTTGCCGCTGACCCTTGCCTTATCCAACTCCCAAATAATTGCCGGTTTGCTCAATTGATCAAAATCAGGCAAGAAAAGAGCATCTCTTTGGGCGCCATATATATAGGAAGTTTCCCGATTGGTATTGATGAGGACAACAACACTTTGGTTCAGAGCATTCAATTCTGCCGCGGTCATGATCCTGATGCTATCATCCCTCAAATCGGCGGCGCTTTTTCCTTCCCGGAAGGCAAAACGCAATTCCCCTAAGCTGACAAATTCTTTTAGAGGACAAGCAAAGGTAGCATTGGCATCACCGGCGGACAGGGAAATATAGCCGTTTTTGCTGTCGGCGCTGATCGCATTGGCGAGAGAAAGAGAACTGCCAAGCACACCGCTATTGCCTGCTCCTGCCACAGGGCCGGTAAATAATCCTCCCGGAGCGGGTTCGGCTACAGCCGCCGAGGCATCCCACTTGATAAGCTGCAAAATGCTGTTATCATAAGCCAGAACCAGGCCCTGGATATTGGCCAGGGTCAAATCTTCCTGATTGGCCCGGACTTGAAAAGCGCTGACCAGGGTATTTTGCCCGTTATACTTAAGGGCGCTTTGCTTATTATTGACCACTTGCACAGTGAAAGGCGCAGCCGGGGTACTCCGGAATTGGGGATAGTCATAGCCTGGGACCATTGCCCAGATATTCTCAAAATCCCAGTCCAGGGCTTCATAGGTAGTTCGATCTTTAGCTTGGGTCAGAGTTATCCGGCTGTCGGCATCGTCAGCGGCATTGCCCAAAATACCTTCCAAAGCCAGATTATTGTCTTTGTAGGTATGTAAAGTAGCCTCCGTATGGCCAATCAGATAGCATTGCAAGGGGATGGTATTTGCAGTGTTATCAGCAAATATCCGTTCTAAAAGAGCAACACAGTTTGAGATTGTACTGCCTTTGTAATACGGATTGGGCGCTAAGGTAATACCACAGATTCCCCCGACATAATGCTCTGTTTCAATAAAAGAGCCGGATGTAGAAATGTTCCCGCTGCTATAGCAATAAGAGATAGCATCACCTTTATTATAAACTATATTCTCGCCGCAAATCCCTCCGGCAAATATTCCGCCCCACTCTTTATAATCAGCAAAGGCAAGAATATCCCCGTTATTATAGCAATTGGAAATCCCGCCGCATCTATCAGTGTTTTCCCCGCAAATCCCACCAATGAAAAGATTACCATAGGCGGCATTAGTGCTGGAAACGGAAATATTCCCCAGATTATAGCAAAGGGAGGTAGCGCCTTTACCATCGCCGCAGTAAGCAAATATCCCTCCGGCATAGGAAAAAGAATCCGAGTTGGAGGAAATATTTCCGATATTATAACAATTGGAGATACTGCCTTTTACAATATCACCATAACCATAGATACCCCCGGCATAAACATAACTGGAAGTTTCAGAAACAGCATTAATATTTCCGGCATTATAACAATGGGAAATGCCTCCTTCATAGACACCGCCGGAGCCAAAGATTCCCCCGGCATTAGAAGTATATCTGAAACTGGAAGAAACACTCCCGGTATTATAACAATCGGAGATAGAACCTTCACTAACATGGCCATAACCAAAAATCCCCCCCGCGCTCCATTCGGCGGAAATATTACCGGTGTTATAACAATAGGAGATAGCATCGCCGTTAAGACTGCCAATACCGAATATCCCTCCGGCACAATAGGCCGAAATACTCCCATCATTATAGCAATTCACAATAGAGCCGTCTTCGATCCAGCCGCAGACACCTCCGGCATAGGCGGTTGGGGGATGATAAATATTAGCGCCATTTATACCCACATTTTTTATAATTGCTCCGTTGGCATCACCAAACAAGCCAGCACATTCATGGGTAGCGTCTGTTACAGTCAAGTTTTTGATCTCATAACCTTGACCGTCAAAAACACCGCTGAAATAATTCAAATGATATCCGATAGGTACCCATTGACCCCCATTGAAAGAGGCCAAATCAATATCGTTCATCAGCACATATGATCCGCTTAGGTTGTTGCGGATATTGTTTAAATCCTCTGCTGTATATATTTTAATTGCGCCGGGATCGGGAGCGCTGATCGGCGCCAAAAATTTACCGTTTTTACCATAGCCAGTTATTTGCCCCTCGCCAAAGGCAATCAAATCAACCAATCCCGGCGAGTTTTCCAAGATGATATCATCAAGATCCGCCTTGCGGGCCGGGTCTGCAAGCGGGGTTTTAGCCGGCCCGCTGTAATCAATAATAATTTCTCCTTGATCATAATTATAAGCCCGCCAGAGTATGGTCAAATCAAGGTTGTTGATCAAGCCGTCCCCGTTTAAATCGCAGGCAGAATTGGTGGCGTCGGCGCATCTGTCAAAGTTTGCCAAGAGAATAACTAAATCATTACTGTCGATATTCCCGTCGCCATTGATATCGCCGCAACGCAGGGTCATCAGCTGGATCTCGGGGCGGCTATCCAAAGTCAGATCCAAATCCCCATAGCCGGCAATTATCCGGGAAACAGTGAATTGGGTATGGGCTTTTTTGCTGATAACCAGGTCATATGTGCCGGGAAGCAGATCTACCAAGATAAATTCCTGCTCCGGGGCATCCCAATCCCAGCCGGCGCTAGCCGGGATAGCTGTTCCGCAGACAACTGTTCCGTCTTTGATCAGCTGGACTGTTGTCTGGTTGCCCGGATTATAGCTCTTGATTTTACCGCGGAGACTGCCCCCGGTTACTGCGCTATTCGTCTTCAGGGTAAAATATTGAGGCAAGGTTGCTTCATGAGACTGGATCTCATTGTTTTTTTGCAGCCAGACATAAACAGTATAGCTTTCATTTTCCCTAAGTCCGGCTGTATCGATATTGAGGGCTGTCAGATTAGTTGATGAGCCATAGCCTGCTATACTGCGGATCCCGTCTCTTTCCTCTACTATTTTATAATTTATGGTAAAATTTCCCATCCCTAAGGGGTTTGCTATCAGCCCCGTCAGAGTGCAGCCTTCCTTCAGATCTGCCGTGACTGTGCCGCCGGGAACACCGCTCAAGGCGCCCACATCGGCGCCGTCATTACCGCCCAGAACAGTCAGCTTGAAATTCCTGCCTTCCCCCGTGCCTGCCAGATAATTGGCATCCGCGGCAATCGCCCCGATCCCGCTGCCGCCGATCTGGGCCATAAAAACCAGATCGCTGGGTATTAATTTAAACAACGGGCGGACATAACAGTGTTCTGTTGCCATAGTAGCATAGTAAGGCAAAGGAGCCGAGGCAAGATATGGCAGTCTGTAATAGTTGGATATAATACCAAGCATCAATGAGCGCAGCCAATACCTATTATTGTGACTACCATATATCATATCATCAAGCAGTATCTTATCCTGATAATCAGCCAAAGTCGCCGACCAGGTCAGCTGGGATTCATTATCGCCCAGGCTAGGTAAATAGAAGAGAGTATCCGAGCTGCCCTGTTGATCGACTTGAACACAAGTTCTGCTATCCAAGTCAAAAGCAATGGTTTTAACATCTGTTTTCCGGATGGAATCGAGTTCACCGTTTGTAAAAAAGCCGGTAAACGCTTCCGGCGGACTGTCAATATTGTTGAGATATTTATATATTTCGGACTGGCCCCAAAACAGCGCCGAAGTATGTTCACTGTGATATCTTCTGTCCTCATAATTATGCCGCTGCATCAGTACCAAAGACTGGTCTTCCAAGCCAACCACCTGCCAAAGACGGGATTTATCTGTTTCTCCGTTATATTTCCCATAATAGATAAAGCGCTCCAGGGAATTGCCGAGGTTTTCGGCCCGGGGCAGGTAGAGATCAGAAATATTCAAACCGTCCGAAACTGCCCGGATCCTCACTGTTACCAGATACTGTCTCGTATCACCGCTTTCCGCTGTGACTGTATAGACCAGGGGATCAGTGAAATCCCGGGCTATGCCGCCGGCAGGTGTTACCGATTGGCCGGTAAATTTTACAGTTGGGGTCAGATTTGTCAAATCTGTTCCCGGCGGCATCTGGACGCTGATAGTACCTGCAATTTGATCGATCACAGCAGAACCGAGGGAACCGGGGATGGAAAATTCTTCAATATAGCAGCGCGGGTCTTTAAGTTCTGTATTAAAAGCAGTAGTTTCGCTCACACTGTCCCAGGTAATGGCAAAAATTGTGATCCCGGAAGGCTTGTTTTGATCCGGAGCTATGTTGTCATTAGTGAAGGGGCTGTACAATCCGCTTGTGGGATCACTTGTTCCGGAGAACTCTTTCTTACTTATACCCCACAGATCGCCCGGATCACCATAATTCTTCTCATCTGCTGTATTCTGTAAATTCTGAATCCCGCCATGGGCCTCTTCAATTCCCGCCAGATAATGGCCGGCTTTGTCATTGATCCGATACAGGCTCACATTATGATCGATATGATAAATGAGCAATCCTCCGTCATTTTGATTGGAGGCGCTGTTCATGCCGGTAAAGGCGCCTTGATCATAATTATCTGCCGATGCCCCGAATTTTCTTTGCTGCAAGAGAAAATACTGTTTATCCTCCCCTTTTGGTCTGGCTGCATAAATATCCAGATGGTTGTCCAGGGAATAACTTTTTCCGTCAATGATTTCTCCGGGGATCACAAAAGGACAGCCGGCTTTAGTCAGGTTGTAGGCATCGGGATAACCGGGGGATGTCCCTTCCCGGTCAAAACCTTTGCGCCCCCACCCCCCTTGGGCCATAAGTGACCAGTAGCCATGGCCGTTGGAGCTATATGTATAATCATAGGTATCAACGAATTTATATCCCGCATGACCCAGTTCATGGCAAATTATGCCAATTGTTAAATTATCCCAATAAGGCATTCCGGTGGCTCGATGAAATGCACCCTGGCCAAAATAACTTTCAATTCTGACCCCGTTTGTGTTTGAAGCATCGGGAACATTGCTTGAGGATACACCCCAAAATCTGGGGTCGCCATCGTAAATTGGATCTGAATTAACTGATGCTTCCCTCCCGTCAACAATAAAGCCAATAGCCAATTCTGTTGTTTGCAATACGCCGTCGCCATTGGTATCAAAAGAGCTAAGGTCTATCAGGCCATTGGCGCAGGCAAAAGTTATAGCGTTGATAAGTATCATCTCCCGAAGTTCAATGATCCCGGTATTGGGATGACGCCCCGGCAGTTTTACTTCAATGATCCCCTGATAGCCATCCATAGGGGTTTTTACCGCTGCAGGTAAAATCACCTCATCGGCCGTACCGATCAATTTCTTATAATAATCGTTGACGGATCTGGCAGCCGGGTTAAAAACAAGATCATAGATCTGTTCCCCGGTCATCTTGGGGATAGGATCGACCCGGTTCCGGTCAACGATCGTGCTTCTGTCCTCCCAGGTAACATGGATGATAAGCACCCGGCGTTTTAGATAGCTGACATCGGTACGATCAGGCTCATCACCTATATTCAATTCCCAAAGCGGCACCTCTTTTCCGGATAGCGCCGGCATTTTTTCTGCCCGTTCCTGCCGCGCTCTTTGCAAAAGATTTTCCGGAATACTATGTCCTTGAGCCCGGGGTTTCGGAGCTATTCCGGAAAAACCCACACCGACCAGCTCTCCGGTAGAGATACAATCACTGCCGCTCCATCCGGCATAGCAATACCCGCCTTGGGAGGAATCAAAAACTATCAGGTTGCCGTCATAGTCCTCTGTCCAGTTAAGGAATTCATCGCCGCAAAGCCGGATAACAATAATGGTTCCATCCGGCTGGGTAAAAGGCGCAGGAAAAGGGCTGGCTGTCCCGGCAAAGGCCAAATGACTGCAAAAAACAGCAGACAACATCAATACCATGGAAACAAGAAATAATTTTTTAAACATTTTTCTGCCTCCTCTTCGCTTTTATTTATTGCTAAGTTTTCTCCAAAAACAGAAATTCTCCTTTTTATTAGTACCTATGGGATGCAAAGTGTCAATAAAAAACAAGTTCTTTGCTTCAATACCGCTTTGCATAAGCAAAGCTACAACAACTCAACACTCATAACTCATAACTCAACACTGCGGTC
>WRHF01000049.1 GCA_009783415.1 Clostridiales bacterium | reverse complement strand
GTCGGGGACGTCCGAAAGGCAGTAAAAACAAAGTGAAATAGATGGTCACTAAAAAACAGTAAACAGGCAAAAATATTACAATATTTTTTTCGTGTTTACCGTTATTCAGGAAGTTTGCGTTTATAATAATAAAAATCCGTGCTAATCCGCTTTTAATCCGCGTAAATCCGCGTCTAATTTTTTAAATTCTTTTCCAGTTTATCTGGGGTAGGGATTAGGGATTAGGCTCTCAAATTCGAACAAAAAAAGTTAAATCTATTGAAAAATAGGTATTTTTGACGTATAATTATGGATGGGACAGGCAAAGATCAGGTAGGGCGTCCCCCTGTGGCCACACTCATTGGCTGCAGGCGGTTATGCAGGTTCGAACCACTATTATTACACTTAAGGCCAACGAGGTAAAATATGAGCATAACAAAGATAGATAAAGAAACATTTCGTCAAGCCTGCCGGGCAGCTGCTGATGATATGGAGGAATTTGGCGGCTTAAGCCGGGAGATAGCTGAAAAAAATCTGGTTCGGGTGCTTGATTGCTTTCGCCGGGAGCGGATCGGGAGCCACCATTTTGGCGCCGGCAGCGGTTACGGTTATAATGATGAAGGCCGGGACCGGCTGGAGTCCCTTTATGCCTTGGTTTTTGCTACAGAAGCAGCCCTGGTACGCCAGCAGATAATCTCCGGCACCCATGCCATTTCTCTTGCTCTTTTCGGCAATTTACTTCCCGGTGATGAGCTGCTTAGCCTGGGGATGCCCTATGACACCTTGCTGAAAGTTATCGGCAAAGATGATCCTCCCCATCCCGGCAGCTTGCGGGAGCTGGGCATTGATTGGAGGGTGCTGGAATTTGATTTTACTGCTCCCGACCCTGAATTAGTTGCGGCAGCCATCGGCCCCCGTACCAAAATCCTGGCTATCCAGCGCTCTAGGGGTTATAGCCTGCGGCCTGCTTTATCAGTGGCACAAATTGGTAAAATATGCCAAATCGTCAAGGACAAGCATCCTCAAGTGATAGTTTTTGTAGATAATTGCTATGGGGAATTTGTGGAAGAAAAGGAACCAAGTCAGTGCGGAGCCGATTTGCTGGCTGGTTCCTTGATCAAAAACATTGGGGCAGGTATTGCCCCGGGCGGCGGTTATATTGCAGGAAGGGCTGATTTAGTAGAACGTGCCGCTTATCGTCTGACCGTACCGGGGGTAGGTAGGGAAATGGGAGCTTCCCTTATCAGCAATCGTCTTTATTATCAAGCTCTTTTCCTGGCGCCCTCAATAGTGGCAGAGGCGGTGCAAGGTGTGATCTTCGCCGCAAGTCTTTTGGAACGCCTTGGTTTTGGCGTAACTCCAGCGGCAAATGAGCAAAGAAGTGATATTGTACAAGCCATCCTGTTGGGGCAAGCAGAGGATTTGATTGCCTTTTGCCAGGGTATTCAACGCTATTCGCCGGTAGACAGCTTTGCTGTGCCCGAAGCCTGGCCCATGCCGGGCTACAGTAATGAGATAATTATGGCAGCCGGCTGTTTTGTCCAAGGCTCTTCCATCGAGCTTTCCGCAGATGGGCCGATACGCCCGCCTTATACGGTTTTTTTGCAGGGAGGATTGAGCCGCTATCATACTAAATATGCAGTAATAAGAGCTATTGAGGACATATTTGTCTCATAAATGCTCCCATTTTATGCAAATAACAGCAAAATAAATATTTTTTTAAAAAAATGGAGATTGTGCAGGAATTTGCTTTTATATGGCGAATTGTAATAGCAAGAATGTTGGCAAAGATAGTGTCAACATGAATTAATTAAATATATTAAGGAAAGGATGATTATTTTGAAAACTCTGTTGGAAAAAATGAGGGATATTAACCGTATCATTCAAAAAGCGGCCGGCCATCCCATCAGCTTTGTAGAAATGGCGGAAAATTTAAGCAAAAGCATTTCTGCTAATGTTTATATTGTCGGCCGCAAGGGCAAAGTGCTGGGATATACTTTCATGGAAAATTTCTATTGCCCCACCATGGAAGAAATTGTTAAGCCGGATGCCCATTTCCCCGATGATTATACCGAGGATCTGCTCCGTAGTAATGAAAGTACAGTTAATATCAGCCGGGGAGGTCAATGTGTTTTCGGCATCCACAGTTCTTGCTTCTTAGAGGACAAGTATACTACATATGTGCCAATTATCGGCGGCGCCCAGCGTTTGGGTACTCTGATGCTTTCCAAGTCCGGTAAATTTGATGAATCGGATTTGATCCTGGCGGAATATGGCTCCACAATAATCGGCATGGAGATCCTGCGGGCAAGGGTGGAAAAAATGGAAGAGATCAACCGGCAAAAGGCTATTGTGGGTGTGGCTTTCGACACTCTTTCTTATTCGGAATTGGAAGCTGTTGAGCATATTTTCACCGAGCTTGGCGAGTCCAATGGTTTGCTGGTAGCTTCTAAAATCGCCGACAAAGTAGGTATAACCCGTTCGGTCATTGTCAATGCCCTGCGCAAACTGGAAAGCGCCGGGGTAGTGGAGGTGCGCTCTTTAGGCATGAAAGGCACCTATATCCGCATCCTCAACGATTTCCTCCTGGAGGAACTGGACAGAATCAAAGCAACCCATCATAGATACTAAGATCTTTATGCGGCACAAATAAAAAATTGAGACGCTTTTGAGCGTCTCAATTTTTTATTTGTGCCGCAAGTTTTTGTCTGTCACTGTTTTTAATTATTGTAGTCGGTCCAGATCTCCCAGTTGTCCTCGTCACGCTCATATTCGTGTTTCATAGATGCCTCTATGATCTCGTTATAAGCCCAATGGGATCTGGTGAGGTCGGTATAACCTATTACGCCTGCTGGGATGTCTTCCAATCTGATTCCCCGTCCCAGCATGAAGTTGACGATCTTAATAGCTTCGGCGCGTGTTATGTTATTATCCGGCTTGAAGTCACCACTTGGATAACCATTGATCCATCCTTTCATGAAGCAAGAGATAATGTAGGAATAAGCCCAGTGGGAGTCGGATAGATCACTGAAAGGATTGTCGGCGCCGCTTGAGATATCGTCGAAGCTCGCGGCAATTTTGGCAAATTCAGCCCGGGTGATAGGTTGATTGGGTTTGAAAGTGCCGTCTTCATAGCCATTGATGATACCAATCTCGGCCAGATATTTTACAGCCTGACTGTACCACACACCCTCCGGCACATCCCTAATGATATTATCAACCTCGTCATCTTTATCGGGGTCGAGAAGCAACCGATAGAAGATCATGGCAACCTCAGCCCGGGTGATAGACCCGTTCGGGCGTACCGGCGCATTGGGGTAGCCGTAGATATAACGTATATGGGTTTCGGTTTCCAGCAATGATTTAACCTTGGCGCTTACAGGAGGTCTCTTGTCACTAATCTCTGATACTTCCCATTTGGCATAGAGGGTAAAGTTGTTGAAGACAGGGCTGTCAAAATTATATTCCGCGGTCAGGTCAACGTTTGTATACCAAGCGGCAAAGGAATAACCTTCTTTGGTTGGGTCTGCGGGTTTGCTGACTTTGTTCCCGGAAAGCACCGTTTTGGAGCCAACATCGCTGCCGCCATTGGAGTTAAAGGTAATAATATAGGTGGTACCGCCGCCGCCGGGACCAACTATGGATGAATTCCATTTAGCGTACAAATCAAGGTCGGCAGTAACAGGGGTATTAAAATTATAGGCGCTTCCGGTCAATGCAGGATTGTCATACCAGCCGCCGAAGGTAAATCCTGCCTTTATCATAGCGGCAGGCAGGACAGCTTTTTCGCCCTCAATCACTGTTTGCTCAACCGGCGTCGGGGCTCCGCCATCAGGATGGAAAGTGACTGTATATGTGATAATGTCCTCGGGAATCCATCTGGCATAGAGAATAAGATCTGCAGTAACCGGGGTATCAAAACTGTAGGGAACTGCTTTAAAAGTAGCATCATCATACCAGCCGCCAAACTTAAACCCTGCTCTTGCAGGTTTATTAGGTTCTGCAAACCTAGCGCCGTGATTCACGGTTTGGCTGGGCACGCCGGTACCCCCGATTGAGTTAAAGGTCACGCTATAGGTTTTGATTTGCCATTTGGCATACAAATCCAGATCGGCAGTAACCGGAGTATCGAAGTCATATTCATCGGTGCAGTCTTCATCGGTATACCAACCAGCGAAGATTACCCCATATTTTGTCATAGTAAGAGGCAGAACAGCTTTTTCCTCCTCAATCACTATTTGCACAGCCGGTACCGGAGTCCCGCCATCGGGATGGAAGGTGACTATATACGCTGAATCGCTGTCGGGAATCCATCTCGCATACAATTCGAGGTCAGCAATAACCGGGGTATCAAAACTGTAAGGAGCTCCGTCAAAATCATCATTATCGTACCAGCCGCCAAAGATATGATCCTCTTTTACGGGTTCGGTCGGTTTTGCAGCTTTATTGCCATGGCTCACGGTCTGTTCAGGCACAACAGTACCGCCCTCCGAGTCGAAGGTCACAGTATAGTTGATTATTTGCCATTTGGCATATAAATCAAGGTCGCCGGTTACCGGGGTATCAAAATCAAAGGAGTCTCCGGTGAGTGCACTATTAGAAAACCAGCCAATAAAGGTATATCCAATTTTTGTGATTTCAGGAGGCGGGGTAGCTTCTTCGCCCTCAATTACTATTTGCTGAGCCGGCTCTGGGATTCCGCCGTCGGGATGGAAGGTGACGGTGTGGGCGATTTCGCTGTCAGGAAGCCATTTGGCATACAATTCCAGGTCAGCAAAAACCTGGGCATCAAAACTGTAAGGAACTCCATCGAATCCGTCATTGTCATACCAGCCGCCGAAAACAAAACCTGATTTTGTCATAGCGTCAGGAGCAGCAGCTTTTTCACCGGCAATTACTTTTTGCCCAGCCGGTTCCGGAGCTCCTCCATCGGGATCAAAGGTGACGTCATAGATGCTAGCAGTGCCAGGAACCCATTTGGCATACAATTCGAAGCCGGCAGTGACAGGCATATCAAAACTGTAAGGAGCTCCGATATAGGCAATATTGGTATACCAGCCGCCAAAGGTATATCCTGATTTGATCATATCGGGAGGTAGAATTGCTTTTTCACCGGCAATAACTATCTGTGAAGCCGGCGCCGGTGTTCCGCCAACGGGATAGAAAATGACGGTATGAGTGGTTGCGGCGGAGGAAATCCATTTGGCATATAAGTCAAGATCAGCGGCAACGGGAGTATCAAAACTGTAGGGGGCCCCGTCAAAATCATCATTGTCATACCAGCCACCAAATTTATGTTCTGCTTTTGAAATCGGGACAGGAGCGATAGCTTTTTCACCCTCAGTTACTATTTGCTCATCCGGCTCCGGGGCTCCGCCATTGGGATGGAAGGTAACAGTGTAGGTGGTAGCAGCAACAGGGTCCCACTTGGCATATAAGTCAAGGTCGCCGGTGACCGGGGTATCAAAGTCATATTCATCAGTGAGGTCTGCATCAGTATACCAGCCATCAAAGGTAAATCCCAACTTTGTCATTGCAGTAGGCTCGGTAGCTTTTTCACCATCAGATACTTCTTGCTCATCCGGTTCCGGGGTTCCGCCATTGGGATGGAAGGTAACGGTATATGTCTCCAATGAGTAGGGAAGGATAGTAATTTTATCCGGACCGGTCATGTAGGAAGAAATAGTAATACCATCGCTTACATAAGAAATTTTGTAAATTCCTTCTTGACTAGGACTAGAAGTTCCCTCTCTGTCAAAGCTTATGATACTTGGTGTTTTGCCGGTAAATGTAATATTGACTGTGCAGGTGATAGTACCACTTATTACATTAAGATCACTTGTGCCGATATGAAAAATCCCAAAAGCTATTATGCCCAAATCAGGCGGTATAGTGGAAGTGGGCTGATTCCAGGTAATATCGGTTTTGCTAAAAGAAACACTATCGATTGTTACGCCAGTACCCGGTTTAGAAAGAAACTGATATCCGTTGTACAAACTAGCATCGTTTGGCGTTAGAATAATATCAAAACTAGCTATGCCGTACTCGTCAACCATCACCGTGTCGGGCATAGTATATGTTCCTCCACTTTCCTCAGCCGAAGCCACAGCATAACAACTCAAAGACATCAAGAGTACAAGAAAAAGCGGTACAAAAAATTTTTTCATGGAGTAACCTCCTTCATTATGATATTGCGATGATCAGGAAAATAACCTGAACGATGAAGCATTATCAGTTATGTTTATAGCTGATCATCATTTTCTCTTAGGTTCTTTGAAACATTACTTACCTAGACCAACCTTCACTTCCGTTATTCGTCAAAATATTTAAAATAACTGAATATATCCCCCCTATCTTACAAAATAATACATAATCAAACATTATTTGCTAAATTTATTTTAACAGCTATCATCCATATTGTCAACTATATTTAGCTTACTTAACAAGTTTTAAGCAGACAAACACAACTACTAACATTCTTCTTTGAATACAAAAAAATGAGGCGCTCAAAGCGCCTCATTTTTTTTGTATTCAAAGAATATCAATAACTATTCCTGGTTCATCAGATAATGGACTAAAGCCAGCATTTTTGCAGCTTCGGCCCGGGTGGTGTTGCCTAATGGCTTGAAGCTGCCGTCGGGATAGCCATTGATTATATCGGCTATTTGCATTTCCCTGACATGGTCTTTGGCATAATCGGCAATCGAAGTGTCGTCAGTGAAGGTCATTTCTTCATTGTATTCCTGCAATGTAAACTCTTTATAAGTCAGATAGCGGGCTATCATTGTGGCAATTTCCTGGCGGCTGATATTTCTATTGGGAGAAAAGGTGGTTTCGGAAGTACCGATAGTTACCCCGGCTTCGATCGCCCACTCGACAGCTCCGGCATAATAGGCATTGGGATAAACATCCGTAAAAGGACCGGTATAATCAGAGAGCTCGGCGCCTTCCATTCTGGCCAAAATGGTGACAAATTCGGCCCTGGTAATGGGGTCGCCGGGGAAGAACAGGGTAGGCGTTTTGCCTGTGACAAAGCCCCTGCGGGCCAGATATTCCACATATTGATAAGCCCAATGGGTTTCCGGCACATCATCAAAAGTGGGACCTTGTTCATCATCACCCAGGATATTGCGAAGAGAGGGCTTGATAAGATCATCCTCTTCGCCTTCTTCCCATTTGGCGTAGAGAGTGATATTGCTTAATACCGGAGTGTCGAAATTGTACAGCTTCTCAAGTGAAGAGTTGGAGTACCAGTCAATAAATTTGTACCCTTCCTTGGTAGGATTGGCTGGTTTTATGGCTTTGTTGCCTGAAGGCACCGTTTGGCTATTGACCGTACTGCCGCCATTTGAATTGAAAGTAACAGTATAGGTTGGGTTATTGGGTCCAGAAGGAAGAGGTATATTCCATTTAGCGTATAAATCAAGGTTGGCAGTAACAGAGGTAGCAAAATTGTATTTTGTAGTGAACCCCTTATCGGTATACCAGCCATCAAAGGGATAAGTAGCTTTGGTGGGGTCGGGGTTGGGTCTAATAACCGGATCGCCATCATTGACCTCTTTTATGTATAATTCCTTATCCCCATCAAAGAAAGTTACAATAAAGGTGCCGGTATCAGCCAAACCACCTTTCCATTTTGCATAGATTACGATATTGCCTGTTACAGGTGTGTCGAAATTGTAAGGCGTTTCAAGTGTTCCTTCGGCATACCAGCCGTCAAACGCATAGTCATCTCTGGTCATAGCTGCGGGTTCGTTAGCATTTTCACCTTCACCCACAGTTTGTACGGCCGGCGCTGGGACTCCGCCATCACAATCAAAAACTACCGAATAAATTTTAGTCCATTTGGCATACAAATCAAGATCGTCGATAACCGGATATTCAAAGACATATTCATCGTCAAAGCCTTCATCGGTATACCAACCATCAAATCTAAATCCTGATTTTGTCATTGCGGGAGGATTGATAGCTGCTTTACCCCCAACCACTTTTTGCCAAGCAGGCGCAGGAGTCCCGCCATTTGAGTGGAAAGTGACGGTGAATGTGACGGCGCCTTCAGGAATCCAGCTGGCATATAGAATAAGGTCGTCAATAACCGGATTACCGAAACTGTAGGGGACTCCTTCTAATTCAGCATTATCAAACCAGCCTCCGAATATATAGTCCGCTTTTATAGGTTTGTCTGGTTCAGAAGCATTGCCGTCATGTTCTACGAATTGTTCGGATACATCAGAGCCGCCATTAGAGTCAAATGTCACGGTATAGGTGTTGATTTGCCATTTGGCATATAAATTGAGATTGGTATTTACCGGTGTATCAAAACTATATTTGGATCCGGTCAAGGCAGCATTAGTGTACCAGCCGTCAAAGGTGCAATTAGTCTTTATTATTACAGGCTGGATAGCTCTTTCGCCTTCCTCTATAACTTGCTCAGCAGGTTCCGGAAAACCGCCATTGGGATTGAATGTAACTATGTGGGTGACAACGCCGGCATCAATCCATTTAGCATATAGCTTAAGCTCAGAAGTAACCGGTGTTTCAAAACTATAGGGGACCCCTTCAAATCCATCATTATCAAACCAACCGCCAAAGGTAAAATCTGTCTTTCTTATTTCACCAGGCTCAATAGCGTTTTTGCCTGAAATTACCATTTGTAAAGCCGGTTCCGGAACTCCGCCATTGGAATCGAATGTGATGGAGTAGAAAGTGCCGGCGTCAGGAATCCATCTAGCGTATAAATGAAGATTGGCAATAACTGGGCTATCAAAACTGTAGGGAGCTCCGGTTAATGCAGTGTTGCTATACCAGCCGCCAAAGGTATGTCCAAAATTAATCATGTCAGAAGGTGAAACAGCTTTTTCTCCTTCAACAACTATTTGCCTAACCGGTGCCGGGTCCCCGCCATTGGCATGGAAGGTGACGTTGTAGAAGGTCTTGTCGTCAGAAATCCATCTGGCATATAAATAAAGGTTATCAGTAACTGGAGTATTGAAATTGTAGGGAGTTCCGTAAAAAATGGTATTATCAAACCAGCCACCAAAATTATAACCTTCCCGTGTTGGATCAGATGGTTCATTAATCGGATCGCCATGATTCGTTGTTAAAACTGTTTTTTCAAGATCATTGTTGGGAAAAAAGGTAACAGTGTATGTATTGAGAATAAATGAGTAGGTGAAAGTTGTGTCACCAGTTATCAACGCAACCGCAGGATCGGAAGACCAGCTGCCTGAGCCATAGCCGGTATCGGCAATCATGCCGGTAGGTACAGCAGTAGGAGATCCATTGTGGGCGACAGTCTCGGTCTTGTCTGCAGTAGCTCCGTCAGCCCAGGTACCGTTGACTACCTTGTAGGTCACTGTGTAGGTATTGATAATAAAAGTGTAGGTGAAAGTAATGTCACCTGTTATCACCGCAACCGCAGGATCGGAAGACCAACTGCCTGAGCCATACCCGGTATCAGCAATCATTCCGGTAGGCGCAACAGTAGGAGATCCATTGTGGGCGACTGTCTCGGTCTTGTCGGTAGTAGTTCCGTCAGCCCAGGTACCGTTGACGATCTTGTAGGTCACTGTGTAGGTGTTGATAATAAAAGTGTAGGTGAAAGTTGTGTCACCGGTTATCACCGTAATCTCAGGATCGGAAGACCAGCTACCTGAGCCATACCCGGTATCAGCAATCATGCCGGTAGGCACAATAGTAGGAGATTCATTATGGGCGACAGTCTCGGTCTTGTCGGCAGTAGCTCCGTCAGCCCAGGTACCGTTAACTACCTTGTAGGTTATGGTATGGAGAGGAATCCAATTGGCATACAAATCAAGGTCGGCAGTAACCGGGGTAGCTAAGTTATAGGGGGCTCCGGTAAAGGTATCATTATCGTACCAACCGCCAAAGGTAAATCCTTCCTTTGTCAAAGTGGGAACCCAAGCAATCATCTCACCTTCAATAACTCTTTGTACAGGAGGCACCAGAACTCCATCAGAATAGAAGGTTACGGTGTAAACGGGAGTCCATTTGGCATACAAATCAAGGCTGGCAGTGACCGGAGTGTCAAAGTTATATGTACTTCCTGTTAATGTGGCATTGTCATACCATCCGCTAAAGGAAAAGCCTGGCTTTGACATTTCAGCAGGCAGGAAGGCTTTTTCTCCTTCATTCACTTTTTGTTCAGACGGTGCTGGAGTTCCGCCATTGGGATAGAAGGTGACGGTGTAAACAGAAGTCCATTTGGCATATAAGTTAATGTCGTCAGTAACCGGTGTATCAAAGTTGTAGATAGTTCCGGTGAAGGCGGGATTGTCATACCAGCCGTCAAAGGCAAAATCTGTTTTGGTAGGATCAATAGGCTTTGCAGCCGGTTTTCCGTTTTCTACAATTATTTGATCCAGATCAGTTCCGCCATTGGAGTAAAAAGTTACAATACTTCTGTTCCACAGGTAGGGAAGGATTGTAATGCTTTTCGGGCCATCCAGAGGAGTAGAAATCAAAGATCCGGAGCCCTCTGCAAACAATTTATAAATCCCTACGACATCCGGCGAATAATCCCCTTTTCTCTCAAAACCTATGTTCATTGGGATGGCGCCGGTAAATGAAATGTTTACTGTGCAGGTAATAGGGCCGGTTATAACATTTTGTTCGCCGGTGCCGAAATAAATGATCCCAAAATTTATCCTGCCATCAGGAGGATTGGTAGGAACGGGCTGAAACCAGATTAAATCGCTTCTGCTGAAGGAAACACTATCAATCGTTATACCGCTTCCCGGTACAACATGAAACTGATATCCATTATACAAGCCGGCATCGTATGGCGTCATGACAATATCAAAGCTGGCTTTGCCGTCCGCGCCAACCGTCACCTCGCCGGGCATTGTATATGTTCCTCCGAATTCCTCAGCCGAAACCACAGCATAACAACATAGAGCCACCAACAGTAACGTTAACAGGGGTATAAAGATTTTTCTCATAGAATAAACCCTCCTCTTTCTCATTTTTTCCTTAATATCTAAAAATTTCATACCCGTTAGAGATATAGTATTATACATAAAACAGGATAATCCTCTTTGTCCGAATTAAAATACAGATATTGGAAACAGGTATATTGATCCCTTTCCTGTTGCTAGCAGCTTTTCTCTTAATTCTATTATGCCAGACATAAAAATAGCAGCCCGGGAATAGAATTTCATAACAAATACTTCCTACTAACAATAAGTGAACAAGACAGTTTAGAATTACAGTATTCGTGAATCGATAAGAGGGGGTAAAATATGCTTTTTCTGGACTTAAGGCAGCACCGTAAAGGACTTTTGGGAGCTATTGTTGCTCTGCTGCTCATAGTAATCTTATGGCAAAGCTCTGCCGGCGCTATTTTGCTTAATGCGGTCAGCTCCGAAGGCAAGCTGGTGCCGATCTATGCTGTGGACACCCCGAAGCAGGCTGTTTCTATTAGCTTTGATGCCAGCTGGGGGGCGGAGCATACTCAAATGATCTTGGATATTTTGGACAAATACCAGGTAAAAGCCACATTTTTCCTGGTCAATATTTGGCTCAAGGATTATCCGGAAATGGCCCGGGAAATTGTCAAAAGAGGCCATGAGATCGGCCTCCATTCTGTCAGCCATCCCCACTTTAGCCAGCTTTCCGAGGAAAAAATGATCAAGGAATTGCAGGATAACCAGGCTATGATCAAAGAGGTTACCGGCTTTGAGGCAAAACTGTTCCGGCCGCCCTTCGGCGATTATAATAATACAGTCATTCGTACCTGCGAGAGCCTGGATTATAAGGTAATACAATGGTCGATCGACAGTTTAGATTGGAAAGATTTGTCATCAGAGCAAATCCAGCAGCGGGTACTGAAAAAACCAAAAGCCGGGGATATTATACTTTTTCATAATAATGGCAAGTATACCGCCGCAGCTTTACCCGGGATCCTGGACGCTTTTAAGGAAAAAGGCCTGGATGTAATACCTATCTCTCAATTACTGCTGGAGGGGGAATATTATATTGATCAAAGCGGTATTCAGAGGCAGACGGCTTTGTAAGGAGTTAGGAGTTAGGAGTTTTGATATGGTGTAAATTAAACGAAGCCGCCTTCTTGGTTTTAAGAAGGTGGCTTCGTCTTTTTTTACTTACTGTCTTTTCAGGTCATTAGATGCAGAGGGTCAGCGGGGAAGGATCATAGTGGAAAATCCTGCCCTTCCTAATTCCTACTCCCTGGTTATACTTCTTCAGTTGAGACTTCCTCAACTGCCGGGGTGGGGATTTCCTCTTCAACCGGTACGTCAATGGGGATTTCTTCTATGACCGGTTCCTCTGCCGGGATTTCTTCTGCTGCCGGCTCTTGGACCGGCGCTTCTTCCGCTACCGGTACGTCAATGGGGATTTCCTCTATAGCCGGTTCCTCTGCCGGGATTTCTTCTGCTGCCGGCTCTTGGATCGGCGCTTCTTCCGCTACCGGTACGTCAATGGGGATTTCCTCACTAACCGGTTCTTCTATTGGGGTTTCTTCAATCAGCGGCTCCTCAACTGTGGCTTCCGCCGGTACGTCCGTCCCTTGATCGTCTATCAGTCCGGGATAATCCTCCATCATTGGCAAGGCTTCTTTGATGCTGAGGCTCATCCTCTTGGCTGCCGGATCTACAGCCAGCACTTTGACCTCTATCACATCCCCGGGCTTGACAACGTCTTCTGTTTTGGCTACTCTTTGATGAGCCAGCTGAGATATATGCACCAGGCCTTCGATCCCCGGCTCCACTTCCAAAAAGGCGCCAAAGGGAGCTGTACGCATAACCTTTGCCGGAATGATCTTGCCTTCCGGGTATTTCTCCATAGCCAAAGACCAGGGATTGGGAACCAGCTGTTTCAGGCCCAGGGAAATCTTCTCACTGGCGGAATCAACACTTAAGACATAGACTTCCAGCTCGTCGCCTTCCTTTAGGATATCGGAAGGATGATTCACTCTATGCCAGGCCATTTCCGAAACATGTAGCAGGCCGTCTACTCCGCCGATATCAATAAAGGCGCCAAAAGAGGTCAGACGGCGGACGACACCTTTTTTGATTTGCCCTTCTGCAAGAGCAGCCCAAGTGGCTTCTTTTTGCTTTAGAGCCTCTTCTTTCAGTACGGCTTTGCGCGAAAGCACCAACTTATTGCTGGCCTTTTCGCATTCTATTACTTTGGCTTCAATTCTTTGCCCCACATAGACGGCCAGATTCTCCACAAAGCCCAGATCTACGATAGAAGCCGGGATAAAGCCCCGCACCCCTACATCGATCAGGAGACCGCCCCGGACGACTTCGACAATTTTGCCGCTGACGGATTCACCGCTTTCTCTGGCCAAGGCCAGGCGTTCCCAAATAACTTCCTGGTCGACCCTTTTTTTGGACAAAACCGGATAGCCTTCCTGATTTTCTTTCTTTAAAATCATGACATCTATTTCGTCGCCTACCTGGAAGCGCTCTTGGATATTTTCCGCATCTTCCAAGGTCAACTCGGCATAGGGCAGAACCCCTTCTGACTTGCCGCCGATATCCACCAGCAACTCGTCGTTTTTCACCCGGACCACTATGCCTTTTACCCGGGCTCCCCGATGCATTTCCCGGATATCCAGCTGATACTGGTCGGCAAAAGAAGGCTCCTCTCCGGTAGCCGGCTCGGAGGCCATCACCTGCATGGTCTGCTCACCGGCATCCTCTTCTACCTGCGCCGGGGCCTCCGGCTCCGGCAGAGGGGCTACCGGCTCGTAGGTTTCCTCGGTGGGCTCAAAGCTGGCCGCTCCTTCCACAACCTCGTTGACTTCAACGTCTTTGTTTTCAAACTCTAACATTTTCCCTTTTACCTCCTTGATATTACAATTCAGATATTCCGGCCTAATTATCATCAATTCTAGCTTTTTTTGGATTTTCCTGCTACTGTCATAAGAAAAAGTTTATTTTTTACAATTATTTTACCCCTATTTCATCTCTTTATGAAAAAAAAGTAAAATTTCGCTTTTCCAAGCCGGGAATTAAATTCACTTAGGCGAACATACAGACTATGTCGAAAATTTTTTGAGAATTTTACAAACAATTGTTTGCTTTTTCTTTAAATATATGTTATAATAAAATCAGCTTGGGCAGAAGCCGGAGAGTAAGGAAAAGAGGGAATTATGAATATTCAGGATAAATTGGCAGTTTTATCCAGCGGGGCTAAGTATGATGTTTCCTGCTCCTCCAGCGGCAGCCGCCGCAAGAATCAGGGCGGCTTGGGCAATGCCCACTATAGCGGCATTTGTCATAGCTGGACGGCGGACGGGCGTTGTGTTTCTTTATTGAAAATCCTCCAAAGCAACACTTGCGCCTACAACTGCAGCTATTGCCTCAACCGCCGGGATCAGGAAATACCCCGGGCTTCTTTCACCCCTCATGAACTGGCGGATTTGACCATGAATTTTTACCGGCGCAACTATATCGAAGGACTTTTCCTCAGCTCGGCAGTAATAGAAAGCCCCGACCGCACTATGGAGTTGATGCTGCAAACTGTGGCCCTGCTGCGCCGTACCTACAATTTTCACGGCTATATCCATCTGAAGGCTATTCCCGGGGCCGACCCCCTGCTATTAGAGGCGGCTGGAAGCCTAGCCGACCGGGTCAGCGTCAATCTGGAAATGGCCGGCGAAAACAGCCTGGCTCTTTTGGCCCCGGATAAAAACCATCCGGCTATCCTAAAACCTATGGCTTATCTCCATCACCGGGCCATGGAGCAGGGCTGGAAAAAAGACGGCCGTTCCCGCTTTTTGCCTGCGGGTCAGACCAGCCAGCTGATCGTGGGCTTGGGCGGGGAAAACGACCGGCAAATCATCAAAGCTGCCGGGGGGCTTTATCAGGACTATCAGCTGAAAAGGGTCTATTATTCCGCCTATATGCCCATGAACCGGCATCCCTCCCTGCCCGACCTGCCTGCCCCCCTCTGGCGGGAGCACCGCCTTTATCAGGCCGATTGGCTGCTGCGCTTCTACGGCTTTAAGGTGGAGGAATTGCTAGGGCAAGAGGAAGACAATTTCTCTGAAGGATATGACCCTAAAGTAGGCTGGGCCCTGCGCAACCTGGATCTTTTCCCGCTGGAAATCAATACCGCCGAATATAACCTTTTGCTGCGGGTCCCTGGCATCGGCAATGTTTCCGCCAAACGGATAACAGCTGCCAGGCGCCACGGGCGTCTGACTTATGATAATCTAGCCAAGCTGGGCCTGGTCTTGAAGCGGGCTATCTATTTTATCACAATCAACGGGCGCTATTACGGAGGCATCCCCCAAACCGAAGAAGCTTTCAAGAGCCGGCTGATTAACCCGGCAGGGGTTAAGATATCCCCCCGGCAGATTTCCATCTTCGACTATCAAGTGACCCAACCCCCGGCCGTTTTGGAAGTTAGGAGTTAGGAGTTAGGCACTTACTCCTAACCCGGACAAGCCGGAGTTTTGAGCTTTGAGTCTTGAGTTCTGAGTTGGAATACGAAGGTACAAAAATTTTGCCATTTTGCACAGAATTTCGGGAGTAAGTGCCTAACTCCTACCCCAGATAAACTGGAAATGTATTTATAAAATTAGACACGGATTTGCACGGATTAAAACGGATTAGCACGGATTTTTTTATTATAAAAAGCATTGAATTATTTTTTGTTTTTTCCTCAAGCAACAGCACCTATGTTTATCATATCCTCAGTCAACAGCGAAAATCCGTTAAAATCCTTAAAATCCGTGTCTAATTATCTCATGCATCATTTTAAGTCTACATCCTTGCAGTTAAAACCAAAGATAAAGTGTATTTTGTGACTTTTTTTGTTCGAATTTGAGAGCTTAGTTCCTAACTAGCTACATTGTGGCAAGAGCTTCATCCAACCAATTAAGACACGAGGGTCTAAGATATGTACTACTACACATTCGACGGTACTTTTGAGGGTTTTTTGACCGTTATTTTTTACATTTATAAAAATAAGGAGCAGCCTCAGGATATAGCTGTTGCTCCCGGCTCGCTGCCTCTTTTTGCCTCAGCCCGTCCTGTGACGACCCGGCGGGATTTGGCGGCCCGGGTGGCTGCCGGGATTCGCCAAAAAATGGGAGAAATCAGCTATCGCCGGACCTATTATGTTTTTCTCAGTGATTATGAGGGGGCTTATCTTAAGATTTATCATTATTTAGATCTCGGTTTTCAGCAAACAAAAAAAGAGCTTCACAATCATCTGACCGACAGCACAGTAGCCTATATGCAAAAAGTCAGCCAACAGGTAACATTGGAAAGCCATCGCCTCAAGGGGCTGCTTCGCTTTCAAAAGCAGGAAGGCTTTTTTTATGCTCCCTGCTCTCCCCGCCATGACGTACTGGAACTCTTGGCCGGGCATTTTTCCCGGCGGCTGGATAAGCAAAACTGGCTCATCCACGATATAGGCCGGGGCAAAGCCGTAGTCTGTGCGGACGGTAACTGGCAATTGGCAGATCTAAAACAAGCAAGGCTGCCTGCCAATGAGGAACCCTACCGCGCCCTCTGGCAACAATACTTTTCCGCTATCAATATCGACGAAAGACGCAACCCCAAACAACAAAAGAGCTATATGCCTGTCCGCTATTGGGAATTTTTACCAGAAATGGAATGAGCTCCCCCCGGCGCTACGCGCCACCCCCCTCTGCGAGGGAGGCTTTGGCTGTTGCTTTTTAGGAAACCAGCGGGTTTCATAAAATAGGAAGACAAAAAGTCCCCCTCCAAGAGGGGGATGTCAGCGAAGCTGACAGGGGGAGTTCCCCTGTCACTTCGCGCCACCCATTACGGATGTTGGATATCGGAGGGCAGAGGTCGGAATAGTTTTCTATTCCTGGAAATAGGCTCCTAAAATAGTATGGAGCTCCTCGCTGGAACCGCCTACATAGCCTTTGTCGCCCTGGTCCCCTACAGAATTGGTAAAGCGGTAAAAATAGCGTCCTGTCTCGGTGGAATATATTACTTCACCTGTACCCGGATCATCTGCGTATTCGATCATAATAGTAAACAAGGGATCGGAAAACTGCCCTTCATTATGAAAAGGATTGAGCACAACCTCCGCTTCCATTTCAGATAAAATCCGGTAAACCTGCCGGGCATCCTCAGAATCCAGCAACTCGACTGAACTGCTATTGTCCATAACAATAATAGCAGCCCAATCCCGCTCCGGCTTAGCCAAAACACCATCAACGGGGATACGGAAAGACTGAGGAAAATCCTCATCCCCATCACCCCTATCTGCCAAGTCAGATATACCATTAGTACCGGAACTATCAAATTCCGGCTGCTCATCTTTACGGCATCCCATAAGCACCAACATTAAAAGGATGCAAAGAGCAACCACCCAAACCCTCTTCATAAACATCCATCCTCTAAAGCGGCTTTCAGCCGCAAGTATTCAGGATTCAGTATTCAGAAATCAGAATGCAGGTAACTTTTCGCTCCACGAAAAGTATTGAACAAAATTCTT
>WRHF01000048.1 GCA_009783415.1 Clostridiales bacterium | reverse complement strand
TTAACCTTAACGGTTTTCTCTTTATCCATAACTCCACACTTCACACTCCACACTCCACTCTCCACACTCCACTCTCCACACTCCACTCTCCACTCTCCACAGCTTCTAGCTGTGGAGATAAAGCCCCTTACCCAGTTTATGCAGCAGCAGTTCAAACGCTACTCCCCGCTCAAAGGCGTCCTCTACATCCTTACTTTCCAGCATGGCGTCCCGGACGAACAGGGCTGCCGAATCTACGCTTTCTTCCAGACTATAGCCCCGCATCAGGCCTGCTGTCAAGGTGCTTGTGAAGAGATCCCCTGTACCATGCATGTGGAAAGGCAGCAGGCCTATTTCCCGCTCAAAGTAGCGGCCTTCGGCAAGGGCGCAGTTATAAAGCATCTCGCCCCGGATCACCCCGGTAAGGACCACACTTTTGCAGCCCAGATCCACGATCTCCCGGCACAATTCCTCTGCTTGAGCGCTATCCAGCTCCGCATTTTGATACTCTCTTCCGGTCAAAAGACAGGCTTCGGTAATATTGGGGGTGGCAAGGTCGGCCACGGCTACCAAATTGGCCATCTCCCGGCACATCTGGGGAGTATAAGTTTTGATCACAATGCCATTATCTCCCATCACCGGGTCGATAATTCCCATTCCGGTTGGAAAATTTTGGATAAGACGGGCCACCACTTGCATTTGATATGCCGAGCCCAAAAAACCGCTGTAAACGGCATCAAACTTCAAGCCCAAGGATTGCCAATGATCCAAATAGGCGTCCATATGGGGGCTGAAATCAAAAAAAGTAAAACCTTCAAAAAGGGTATTGGTGGAAAGCAAGGCCGTGGGCAAGGGGCAAACCTCTACCCCGGCGGCGGAAAGGGTGGGTATAGCCACAGTCAAAGCGCATTTACCATAACCGGAAACATCATGTACTGCAGCCACTCTGGGTAATTTTTTCAACATAACTCTATCTCCTCTATAAATAGTATTTGTAGGGATAATATTATAACATGTTTGGTAAGGTTTGTAAATTTCCCGCCTATTATCTAATTTTTCAAAATAAAGCGCAATATATACCAAACGGCTCTTTTTGGGGGCCATTGCCAGTTATTGATTGCGATTGACTGATTCAGACTGTCAGGATCTATCAAGTTATGGTGTATTTTCGCGGACTTTTCGCAAAAATTACAGTATGATTTTTGCGTATTCTGTTGACATCTGAAGCCTGCCGGTGTTATAATAAATCAAACGGAGGTTAAGAGAGTTATGGAAAGAATGTTAATGCAGGATTTGCTGGCCTGGAAAAACAATCCAAATAGAAAACCCCTTGTCATCCAGGGAGTAAGACAATGCGGCAAAACTTTTTTGATAGAAGAATTCGGCAGACGGTATTATACTGATACTGTTTATTATCGTTTTGATAAGGATGCTAAAATAAAAAAGTTTTTTGAGCAGGATTTAGATCCGCAAAGAATTATTAAAGACTTAGGGGTTGCCCGCGGGAAAGCAATTAAGCCGCAGGAAACTCTTATTGTTTTTGATGAAATTCAAGAATGCGGCAATGCTGTAACAGCACTTAAATATTTCTATGAAGACGCCCCTGAATATCAGATCATTTCGGCAGGTTCCCTGCTTGGCGTAGCTATGAAAAAGGGAACTTCTTTCCCTGTCGGAAAAGTTGAGTTCCTAAGCCTTTACCCTATGAATTTTTATGAGTTTTTATCTGCGCAAAACGAACTGCTTGCCGAAGAACTAAAAAACAGCTCGCTAAAGGATATGGTTTGGAAAAATTTCCGAACTGAACTATTAGAAAAATATCGGGATTTTCAGGCTATCGGCGGTATGCCGGAGGCTGTACAGATTTGGCTTGACACGAAAGATATTGAGGAGGTCGAGAGAAAGCAAGACGAAATACTTCTCGGGTACCAAAAAGACTTTGTTAAATATGCCGAGACAAAAGACTATCCCAAAATTTCAGCCGTTTGGCAGTCTATTCCCAGCCAACTGGGAAAAGAAAACCGTAAATTCATTTTTAGCCAGGTAAAAAAAGGCTTGAGGGCAAAGGATTTAGAGGACGCGCTGATCTGGCTCATCAATGCAGGTCTTATTTATAAAGTCGAATCCATCAAGAAACCGAATTATCCGATTTCTTCTTATGCCGATCATACTTTTTTTAAACTATATATGTCCGACATTGGCTTGCTCAGAAGACATGCAGATCTGCCATCAGCTATTGTTTTTGATGATACGCCTGCATATAGGGAATTCAAGGGTGCGATGACAGAAAACTTTGTTGCTTGCGAGCTTAAAAGAATGTATGGCAAAATAAAAACTAAAGAGCTGTACTATTGGGTTGCGGAAGGTTCCGCTAAGGCAGAAGTGGATTTTATCGTGCAAGACGATGAAAGGTATATTATCCCCATTGAAGTTAAATCAGGCACGGCAAAACATGCCCGGTCAATGACGCAGTATTGCCAAAAGTTTAATCCTGAGAAGTCTGTTATAACTTCTCTTGATGAAATAACCAAGCAAATTATACCGCTTTATGCTTTTTGGAAATTCAAAGACTGGATAAAAGAAATAGAGCCTACTCGATCCTAAGCGAAATACTGCCTCCACAACCGCTATAGGAACGGAAAAATGATTCTTTAGTAATACCCCTGTCCTTAAAATAAACAAATTGCCCCATAAATGACCATATCGGTAAAAAGACAGCCTTCACATTTTTTTCGTAGGTATAGTCAAGGTATAATGTATTTCCTTCCAGACGGGCCTTAAAGTCGGGCTTTATCAACCGGCCGATATTCTGGGAGTCCTCAATATTCAGAGGCAGGGTATAGTAGATTATCAGCCTGTCGCCGTCAATGTTGGACATTTGATCATAATACTCCAGCACCAGGTATTCTTCCGGATATTCTTCCCTTGTGCCGTCTTCATAGATATAGAACCTCCCTGCATTATCGCTGCCGGATGAAGTTACTTTACCGGGGTTGGCAATGAAACCAATATCCCCGCCGGTTATGATATCAATACTGCTGCCTTTGGGCAAAGCGGAGATATCAAATTCCAGTTGCTTGCTAACCGGTCCCGCCGGATATTCTTCTTGAGCGACTACCGCACTTTGTTCCATACTTGGCGCTAAAATAAGGGCTACACTGCCAAAAGCAAAAATGGCAATGAGGCAGGCTGCAGCGATCCCCGCTGTGATGTCATTTGATAATCTTAGCGAGGATTTATAATATACAGTGGATTTATTGACGATAAAGGACAAGGCAAAAAGGGCTGCCCAGAAAATAAGGCCTTTGAAGATAAAGAAAAGCACCCCGGGTTCAAGTATTAGAAATCCGGATACACTTTGGATAAACTTGATCACAAGCAGCGGGTCAGCGATGAAAAACCCTGCCATTGCGGCAAAAACCCCGACAGCATAGATTTTGAATTTGTGGATCAGCGCGGTTACCAAGGAAATAAATCCGGCAATGATCGAGGCATAGATTATCAAGACCAAGAAACCGGAGATGATAAAGGCCGGGTCAAACTTATAGACCAGGTAGATGTTTTTATGAGCGGTTGCAATTATTGCCATGATGCCGGATTGGATCAGGTACATAGCCAGCAAAAGGGCTGCGGTGAGGAGGATCCAGCTGTAATACAGGGCCTGCGTAGATAAAAAGCGGCTGGAATTGGTTTGGGGGTACATGGCAAAATTATGGTTGGTTATCCGCTCAATACAGCTCCAGATCACATTTGCCAGCAAAATTCCCACCAAAAACCAGCCGGAGAAATCCGGCAGCCGGTAACTGTTCAAAGCATCGCTCACTTTTAACATGTGGATTAGACTGGGAATCAGGTTAGTTAAAAAGATTGCCGCCATAACTATAAAAGTGCTCAAAATATTGAATTTTGCGCTCTTCAACTTGATCCGGGTCAATTGCCCGGCATTTTTCAGTTCGCTTTTTGCCATAAACATTCCAGCTCACCCTCCTTATTCTCTCTGGTAAGGTAGATGCAAAGATCCTCCGGGCGGACATGACAGACCCGTAGCCCGCTCTGTCCGGCCCTGGTCCGGATCTCATCATCAAGTGTCTCTTTGATGACCGCCTCGCAGCTGATGCCGTTTTTATAATAGATGATCTGTTTGCCGGCGCTGAAAGAATCCACAGCGGCCTTTTCACCTTCAATGCGGTAAGAACTCTGGCGCAAATCATCTATATTCCCGAAAAGTACCGGCCTGCCCTCATCGATCAAGAGAATATCCGAGAGGATACCTTCCATTTCGGCCAGCAGATGACTGGAAATGATGACGGTACGCGGGTATTCCGTATAGTCCCGCAGCAGTACCTCGTAGGCAGCTTTACGTACGGTCACATCCATGCCCAATACCGGCTCGTCAAACATGGTCAGTTTGGAGCGGCAGGCAAGGGCGCAGATGAAATTAAAAATACTGGCCATCCCCTGCGAGAGCTGCTTATACCTCATTTTGGGCTTCAAATCAAAGTATTGGAGCAGTTTTTCGGCAAATTCCCGATCAAAATCCTTGAAGATTATGGCATAATTACCCAGAATGGCTTGCAGCCTTAGTTGCTTTTCGTGACTCATATTGTGGCAAGTGTAAACAAGATCGGACAGTACAGCCAAATTATCCATCGGCGCCCTGCCAAAGACCTCCAGCTTACCGCCGGAGAGATCAAGCAGTCCGGCGCAGAGCTTCATAAAAGTGGTTTTGCCGGATCCGTTACGCCCGATCAAGCCAATTAAGCCCCCATAGGGAATATCTATGGTAAAAGATCTGATTGCGGCATTTTTTCCATAATTTTTACTGAGATCTGCCGCCTGTAAAGCAAAATCACTCACTTGGATCCCCCCTGTAATTCAATTCACAATTCACGATTCACAATTCACAATTAAATGTCCTCAAATGTTTTGGAAATATTAGGCTTTTTTGGGCTAATTTACAATAGTTTCTGAAAATGCGCTATTTAGTTTTTCTAAGACCTGTTTTTTTGATAAGCCTATTTTGTTGGCTTGTTCAACAAGTTGTCTCATAGTCCCGGCAAATTCCTTTTCTAATTTCTCGTCCGTCAGATGTTCTTTGGCGCCGCCGGCAACCAACATTGAAAGCCCGCGCTGTTTTATTAAAATACCTTTTTGAACCAGTAAATTAATGCCTTTAGCAGCGGTGGCGGGGTTGATATTCAGTTCCCGCGCTAATACCAACTGGGAATATACCGGATCACCATCTTTTAGTCTTCCCAGAATAATATCATCCTCAATAGCTTCTGCGACCTGAAGATAAATAGGTTTGATGCTCTCAAAGTTGATCCTCAAATCAGCCACCTCACTACACTACTTATGTAATGTAGTATACACCCATTGACATCTATTGTCAATAGGGCGCCTTGAGAAAACTTTTTTTCTCGTTATACTGTGACTTTTTTATTCGAATTTGAGAGCCTTATACTATGTGTCAACAAAATCTTCACAAAATCAGTCCCAACGTCATCCCGGACTTGATCCGGGATCCCCTGCTTGCCTTCGGGGGATCCCGGGTCAAGCCAAAAATGACGGGAGAGCGAAAGTGTATGGTTTTAGACGTCACAGCCTACTAGTTCCTAATCTCCGGCCGCTTCCCAGATCCCGCCCAATTCCGCACTGAAATCGTTAAAAAATCCGGGATATGATTTTCTGACCGCTCCCGCATCCTCAATTTCTACCGGTCCATTGCATGCTGCCGAAATAATTGCGGCAGCCATGGCTATCCGGTGATCTCCGAAGGATTGGGTATTTCCCCCGGTCAATGACTTTTTCCCGCTGATAATCAAGCAGTCTTTCGTTTCCGTAATATCCGCCCCCAGGCTTGATAATGACTTGGCAATGGTATGCAGGCGGTCACTTTCCTTGAGCCGCAGCCGTCCGGCGTTTTTTATGATGGTCATTCCTTCCGCAACAGCAGCTACAGCAGAGATGACAGGAACCAGGTCAGGATAATCTCCCGCATCAATATTTATCCCTTTGAGCGGACCGGGGAATACGGTGAAAGCGTCATTCTCATAAGTGACATGGGCTCCGAAACGCGCCAGCAAATCGACAATAGCCCGGTCACCCTGCCGGGAATCCGGATCAAGACCGGTACAGGAGATAGGATTTTTCCCTATCGCACCGGCACAAAGCCAAAAAGCCGCATTTGACCAATCACCCTCGACCCGCACCTTTTGAGGAGAAGAGAAAACCTGCCCGCCCGGGATTTGGAAAACCTGATCTTCCTCCTCCCTGACCGTTATTCCAAACAAGCAAAGTGCATCCAAGGTCATATCCGCATAGGGGCGCGATTCCAAAATATCCGTAACCCTAATTGTACTGTCCCCAAGAAGCAAGGGCAGCGCCAACAATAATCCGCTGATGAATTGAGATGATATATTTCCCGGCAGGGTATATGTTCCATTTTTTAACTTACCTTCACAGACAAGCGGCGAAAAGCCCGGTTCGGATAATCTGCAGCCATGGGAAGCCATTTCCTCATAAAGCCCGAAAAGAGGCCGTGCCGGCAAACGCCCGCCCAGATCAAAAGCTACCCTCAATCCGAGAGCGCCGCAAACCGGCAGCAAAAAGCGCAATGTAGTCCCGCTTTCGCCGCAGTTGAGCCTATATTGTTTTGTTTCCCGGCTCTTTGGCCAACGCTTAACAGGGATTACAAAAAACCCGTCCCGCTCATACCGCAGCACAGCTCCAATGCTTTCCAAACAACGCACCGTTGCTTCAATGTCCTCCGAAAGCTCCGGGCAGGTTATAAATGTTCCCCTATCTGCCAACGCGGCGCAAATCAAAAGCCGGTGGGCTTCGCTCTTAGAAACAATTGCCCGGATCGTACCCCCTTGCACCGGTCTGGTTATTCTGATTTTCATCTAAATGATCATTCCTTTCCGGGCAGCGGCTTCGCCGCAAGGGATTAGGAACTAAGCGCTCAAATTCGAACAAAAAAGTCACAAAATATACCTCATCTCTTGATTGACCTGCAAGGATATAGATTCAAAATGATGCATGAAATAATTAGACACTGATTTTCGCAGATTTTAACGGAACTCGCTGTTGTCTTTAGGATATGAGAAACTTAGGTGCTATTGCTTTGAAGAAAAGATAAAAATAATTCAATACTTTTTATAATAAAAAAAATCCGTGCTAATCCGTTTTTAATCCGCGTAAATCCGTGTCTAATTTGTTTTTGAATTCTTTTCCAGTTTATCTGGGGTAGGGATTAGGCAAAATTTTCGTGCCGCCGTATTCCTGCTCCTACTCAACACTCAAAACTCAACACTCCGGCTTGTCCGGGTTAAGGGGTAGGGCATTTTCTGGCTCCTTAGAGGAAGCGAAAGGAAAATTACATTTAATGGTTAATATGTTATATAATACCTGGATTTTTTTCTTCCCGAAAAAACAACCTAATAAAAGTTTTGCGAAGCAAAACCTCAATAACTGTTACTTGTTACCTGTTACTTGCATTAAAAAAGGAGGAGATATTTATGCCATTAGTACCTATGAAAGAATTGCTGGATCGTGCGGAGCAGGGTAAATATGCTGTGGGGGCCTTTAATTGCAATAATATGGAAATTGTTCAGGCTATTATTACCGCTGCCACCAAAGAAAACTCCCCTGTCATTGTCCAAGCCAGTCAGGGCGCCATCAAATATGCCGGGATCGACTATATTGTGGCCCTCACCCGTCTGGCTGCCGAAGCTGCCCCGGTGCCGGTAGCGCTGCATCTGGATCATGGGACCAGCTTCGAGCAGGTAATGCTCTGTATTGCCAAGGGTTTTACTTCGGTAATGATCGATGGTTCCAAGTTGCCTTTAGAAGAGAATATCAAGCTCACCAACCGGGTCCTGGATGTAGCCAGGGCTACCGGGGTTACGGTAGAGGCGGAACTGGGCAAGATCGGCGGTACTGAAGATGATATCACCGTCAGCGAAAAAGAGGCTCAATATACCGATCCGGAGGAAGCCGCCTATTTTGTGGAAAAAACCGGCGCAGATGCCCTGGCAATTGCTATCGGCACTGCCCACGGCCAGTATAAGGGAGAGCCCAAGCTTGATTTGGAGCGCCTGGAAAAAATCCGCAGCCTGACCAATGTGCCCATAGTTTTGCATGGCTCCTCCGGAGTGCCGGATGAGGCTATCCGGGAAGCCGTTAAGCGGGGGGTACGTAAAGTCAATATAGATACCAATGTCCGGGAGGCTTTTATGGCCGAGGTAAAGCGGGTCTTAACAGCAAATCCGAATGAAATAGACCCCCGCAAGACCCTGGGCCCGGCCAGGGAGGCGATGACGGAAATCGTTCGGGAGAAAATCAGACTATTCAGGGGCTAGGCACTGTCAGCCAATGTCAACAACTTAATAGCAAAACGGCTTGTTGTCACCGTCATTCCGGGCTTGACCCGGAATCCCCCGACCTGTTTGGAGGTCTACAGGGGATCCCGGGTCAAGCCCGGGATGACGGGGTTAAGCCTTGAGTTGTAGACATTGTCTAAGGGGAAGACTTTAAATACTCTACAAATATCCCCCGCAAAGGGCGGGGGATATTTGCTCTATTATTTCCTGTTTTTGAGAAGATAAAGGCTAATTTGCCTATTTGATTACTGCTACGCTTAACAAAAGAGTAAGAAAACGGCACTTTCTGGAGAATCTCTTATTTCCATAAGGGAAAGGCCCGGAAAACCACGGATAGCAGGGCTTGCCCTTGGGAAAAGCCGGTGTTATAATAGGGCCTATGAAAAGAAAACGCCGCAAAAAATCAATCCGTTTTTCCTTTGCTGACTTTTGGGCCTTGGGCTTATTTATGCTTATAATTGCCATAGCCATTTCCCGCCTGACCTCACCTTGGAATCCGGCGGGAAATCCGCCGAAGCAGGAAATTGTCCTGGCCGCTCCGGAGCTAAACGAGGAGCAAATCCCGGCCCGGGCCTTGTTGGTACTCCCGGAATCCCTCATAACCGCCCCGGAAGCCGGGGAATTCACACCTTTAGCGCAGGAAGGTGAAAGGGTGGTTTCGGGGCAGCAAATCGGCCAATTGACCCAGCCATTTTTCAGCCGTTCGCCGGAAGCCCCCATCCCGGTGATAACCTGTCAGGCCGGCATTCTCAGCTATGAACTGGATGGCTTGGAAGGGGTAATCAATGCAGGAAGCATTCAAAACCAGGATCTGGGACTTCTCTTCAGTCTTGAACAGCCCCAAAACCCGGAAGCCCCCGCCTCCGCCTGGAGCCAAAACCGGCCTCTGGCCAAAATAATCAGTCAGGAGGGGCCTTTTTACCTGCTTTTAAGTTATGATAACAAGCAATCCTTTCAGCCAGCCGGCGGCATCTGGCAATTTACCCGCGAAGACGGCCACAAGTTTGCCGGACAAGCTATAGCCAGGGGCAACAACCACTCACATCAATACATTTTACTGCAACTGGAGACAATACCCCCCCTAACCGGACCCCGCAGCTGCTCGGGCTACATTATGGAAGGTAGCAAAGATAAAAAACAATGGACAAATCCTTTGTACTTATGATATAATATCGCTGCGAAGGAGAATCCTTACTGATGGACAAAATTACCTTTTCGGAACCGTTGACAAAGGGAAAATCTGCCTATGAAAGGATTGCGCAATTACAGCAGATTATTGTGAACTCTCCGAATAAATCTCATCATATAACCGTAGATTTAACACAATTCAGGACAGGTATGAGTTTTGTTTTTCTGCTTGCCTGTTTGCCTTATTGTGCTTTGGCGAATAAAAAAGAACTTGTGCTTACGGTGGACAAGAAAACCTTTACTCTGATGCAGAAGATTCAAGTTCCTGGAACCTGTACCGATGGCAAGGAGACAAAGTCGAATAGGACAGGGTTTCGCCTGCTAAAAGCACCTATTGACGTTATCTCCTTAACAAAGGATATCTGGCAGGGGTTTCCTGTACAAACCAGTGAGGAACTAGGAGATGCCCTTCAATTCAATATCGGTGAAGTATTCAACAATGCAAGTGGTCATGCAAGTGCAAGCTATATTATCGGTGGATGGCATACAAAGCAAAACGGGTTATATTGCTTTTCTTGTTATGACACGGGAATCGGAATTCCCGAAAGTGTAAATCGTTATCGGAAGGCAAATAAATACCCAATAATCCCTGATATACAAGCAGTAAAATGGGCTATGGCAAAAGGGCACTCAACATCATTGCAACCAGGCAGAGGTCTTGGACTTGACTTGCTGAGAAATTTTAGCAAAGCTAATGATGGGGTGATCCATATCTGCTCCGGTTATACTTTGTATGTATTGAATAAAGGAGCTGAGAACTACATATCATTAAAACATCCATTTCATGGAACATTTTTTGAGATGGACATTACCCGTGATGGTTATAATTATTCTTTTCGGGAGGAAACAAAATGACAATTCATGTTGAAGATTACATCGAAACAGCGTTTTCCGTTGACGATGCCGAAATAATTAAAAAGGTAATCGAACAGACCATTGCTGCAAACGATAAAGTAGTTCTTGATTTCACGGGGATTACCTTTTTTACAACATTGTTTTTCAGTTCCGCTGTCACATATTATGTTTTCGAGCTTGGTGCAGAAAAATACGATCAAAAATTTCAGGTTGTTGGTCTGACGAAGGTCGGGCAGACTGCATATAACCATTCGCTGGATTTTGCTCGGGAAGAAAGCCAGTTGACGCCGGAACAAAAGCAAGCACGACTCGCTGCCATTAACAGCGCGTTTGACGAGGAGTAATGAAAATGGCACAAAACTTGCAGGACATTCCGGAATCCGGAGATATATTTATTGACACTAATGTCTTGGTTTACCTTCACGGGCGACCACTTCCACCTGAAGCTAAGAAATATAATAAGCAGGTTGCTTACTCCGCCGCAATAGGATCTTTATTGAGAAACAAAAGAACATTAGTTACAACCTGGCTTGGTGTTATGGAAGTATTGCATGTTCACGAGCGCCACATGTTTGAGGAATACAAATCATTGTCAACACAGCATTCACTCTCAAGGAAAGATTACAGACGGAATCTGGAGGAAAGGGCACGGGTACAAGCCGAACTCAAGCGTATTCTGAGAGAAATAAAAGCATATTACCTAATAATACCAACCGATCCGGCTGAAACTCCTATTGACCAATTTGTCAACACATACACTAACCATAAATATGATCCAAATGACTTTATAATGATCGAATCTGCTACAAACTGCGGAGTCAAAGATGCTATTACTGATGATTCAGATTTTCATAGTGATACAAGACTTACTGTGTATACATACTGAATCCTGAATACTTGCGGTCGCGGACCGCTTTATTGTACTTTATCCCAAAGGAGCTAAGATTAATTAAAACGTTTTTGGAGGGTAAAAATCTGCCCGTTCTGGCCTCTAGCCTCTAGCCTCTGGCCTCTGGCTATGGTATAGATCTGCGTAAAAGCCGTTCTGAGTCAGTAATTCCCGGTGATTACCCTGTTCCACTATTTGCCCCTCATTCATCACCAAAATCAGATCGGCCTCGCGGATAGTGGAAAGACGGTGAGCAATTATAAAAGAAGTTTTGCCCTCCATCAGGCGGGCCATGGCTTTTTGGATCATGATTTCTGTCCGGGTATCTACCGAGCTGGTTGCTTCATCCAGAATCAGCAGTTTGGGATCAGCAAGAAAAGCCCGGGCAATACAAATCAATTGCTTCTGCCCCTGGGAAATATTGGTAGCATCATCATTGAGCCGGGTGTCATAACCCTCGGCCAAGTCAGTTATATAATTATCAATATTGGCCATGCGGGCAGCTTCCTTTATTTCCTCCCGGCTGGCCTTAACGGCCCCATAGGCAATATTATCGCTAATACTGCCGGAAAAAGACCAGGTATCCTGCAGAACCATGCCAAAGGCTGCCCGCAGGCTCTCTTTGCTGTATTCCTTGATATCTACCCCGTCAATTTCGATACTGCCCCCGTTAAGCTCATAAAAGCGCATCAGCAAATTGACCAAAGTGGTTTTGCCCGCCCCGGTAGGCCCCACAATGGCTACGGTTTTACCGGGGCGGATCTCTAAATTCAAATTTTCGATCAGGGGCAGATCGGGGCAATAGCGGAAGGAAACATTTTTGAAAGAAATATGGCCTTTGACCGCATCCCGATCCAGTTCCTGTTCCGCTCCCGGCACTTCCTCCTCTTCATCCAGCAGCTCAAAAACCCGCTCAGCCGAGGCAATAGTGGATTGCAAAATATTAATGATGCTGGCCATCTGGATAATAGGCTGGTTAAACTGGCGGGAATACTGGATAAAAGCTATTACTTCCCCCAGTCCGATTTGACCGCTTAACGCCCGTATTCCCCCCAGAACACAAATTGCCACATAATTCAGATTATTAATATAGTTCATGACCGGCCAGATGATCCCCGAAAGAAAAATAGCTTTGCGGCCGGACAGATAAAGGATCTCATTCTCCCGGTCAAAAGTTTCGATGACCGCTTGCTGCCGGCCAAATACCTTCACAAGATCATGACCGGTATAAACCTCCTCGATCTGCCCGTTGAGCCGCCCGGTGGAAGCCCATTGCTCCCGGAAATGCTTTTGGGAACGCTTGGTTATCAGTAAAGTCACCAGGGCGCAAGCCGGCAAAACTATCAGGGAGATCAGGGCTAAAAAAAGATCAATAGTGAACATTATGATCAAAATCCCCAGCAGGGAGAGCATCGTAGTTATAAGCTGAGTAAGTGACTGGGAGAGGGAAGCGGCAATATTGTCGATATCATTGGTGATGCGGCTTAGAACTTCGCCCCGGGTATTATTATCAAAATACTCAAGGGGCAGACGGGATAATTTCCGGTCCGCATCCCGCCTGAGGGCATAGACGGTTTTCATGGATATCCCCGCCATCAAAAACTGCTGCAGCCAGGAAAAAAAAGAGCTTAGCAGATACATGCCAAGCAAAATCAGCAAAATCTTGCCGACAAAAGCTAAATTTATAGGTATCCCCGGCTTAATATTCTGGTTTTCTACCATTTCCGCCAGATTATCCCGGCCATCCGCTTTCAAGGCGGAGACAACCTGATCTATCGGAGTCCCTATCGGAAACACCTTAGCCAGCTGCAAAGAAATGGTCCCTCTTTGCAGCTCATTTATTGATACAGCCATGATTTTCGGCCCGGCAATTGTGAGACAAACACTGATCAGGGCAAAAATAAATACCAAAACAAGCCGGGATCTCTGGGGCCGCAAATAGTAAAGCAGGCGCTTCAGCACCTTTTTAGCATCTTTGGCTTTAGCTGAAGTTACCGGATTTGGCCCATCGCCGGAAATCATCTCATATCCGTCCGCTTTTTTTTCATTTAGCCTGTCTTCCGGTTCCTCCGGCACATCAGTGGATTTTCTCATTGTTGCTAAATTCCTTTTCTATCACACCTACGACTTCTTCCAAGGTTGTTTCCTTTTCCAATACACTTTGCATTTTAAGGCAGCGGCTTTTTATGTATTCATTATTGCATACATCCAGAACAGTTTGATACAGTTGCCTGCCGCTGCTTTTGAAATAACTTACTTTTTTTCCTATTCCCAGCTCCACAATCCGTTCGGCATTATAGGCTTGATCACTTATGATAGGCATTGCAACTAAAGGAACGGCAAAATTCATTGCTTCATTTATACTGTTCATGCCGCAATGGGTCAAAAAAGCATCGGCATGCTGCAATACTTCGAGCTGCGGCACATAAGGATAGGCATAAATATTTTCCGGGATCTCTCCGAGCGCTTCGGGGGGTATCCTGCCCGTATTGAGAATAACCGATATATCTTTTCCGCCAAAAGCGCGGATGCACTTTTTATAAAACCCCTTTTTATTAATCAGACTCCCCAAAGAAATATAGACAATAGGTGATTTCATCTCTTCATAGGGTAATTTTTGGCTTCCGGGAATTCCTTTTTTGAGGGGAAAAGCAAATAAATAGTCCTCGCCAAAAGATTCCCGGTATTTTTGAAATATTTGCGGGATATAGACAATATTAAGCATTGGCTTATCATTTATGATGGCCTTGCCAAGTGTATTATTGGTCAATCCTATATACTTTGCATGTTTTATTGCCCTGACCCGATGATTTAGGATGGCGCCGGATAATTTGAAGTACAAAGAGGTCTCGGAAAATATTTTTTGATTCAGTGCCCGCTGAGAAAATTGACGGATAGCGGGAATACCCAGGATTTCGGCAATCTTGATCCCCGGAAAATAATACATCTCATAAATCAATAAATCATATTTCTTTTCCAAGTTGATTGCCGTATCAAATACGTCCCGAAAACATCTTCTTTCCTTCTGGCGAAAGTTTAAAGAAGTCTGATCACTATCATAAGGAATAAACTCAGCGCCGGTATTTTCTATTTGGCGGCGAAATTTCTCCCCGTTGATATAGGACACATCATGCCCCCGCTGTACCAGCATCTCTGTCAGAGGTAATGTCGGATTGGTATGCCCTGCAATCGGTAAGTTGATCATTAAGATAGATGCCATGATTATATCTCCTTTAAACGCTCATCATCTGAGAATCAACTATCTCCTTGTAACTCCGGCAGCTTTCCAATAATTCCTGATGTTGTCCCAGGCCGGCAATACGTCCGTTTTCCAAAACAATGATCAAATCCGCGTTCATTACCGTGCCGACTCTTTGGGCTACAATAAGTGTGATCGCCTTGCTGGTTTCCCGGGCCAGGGCCCGGTGTAATTTGGCATCGGTCTTTGAATCCAGGGCCGAAAAACTGTCGTCAAAAATATAGATATCCGGCCGGCGAATAAGCGCCCGGGCAATACAAAGCCGCTGCTTTTGCCCGCCGGAAAAATTGATGCCTCCCTGAGAAACAGGGGTAAAGAGGCCCTCTTTCTTGGCTTTGACAAAATCCTCGGCTTGGGCAACCCGCAGGGCCTGCCAGATTTCCTCTTCTGTGGCATCCTTTTTCCCAAAGCGGATATTAGCGGCAATGTCGCCGCTAAAAAGGAGCGGTTCTTGGGAAACAAAGCCGATCCTCCTGTTCAGGTCCTCTTGGCTCAGCCGGCGGATATCCAGCCCGCCTATCAGGATCCGGCCGGAAGTCACATCATAAAAACGGGGTATCAGATTAACCAAAGCAGATTTGCCGCAGCCGGTGCTGCCGATAACAGCCACTGTCTGCCCCGGCAAAGCCGAAAAAGATATATCCTTTAAGGCCGGGTTTTTGGCGCCGGGATAGGCAAAAGTGACATTTTCAAAAGATAAACTTAAGGCAGGCAGCCGGGCCGGATCCGGCTCGTCTTTGAGCACAGGATCGGTTAATAGTACCGCATTGATCCGTTTAGCGGAGGCCATAGCCCTGGGCAGCATCATAAAGACCGTCGTCCCCATTGTGATCGAGAGCATAATTTGCATCGCATACATCAAAACAGCGCTAAGATTACCAAAGGGCATCAAGCCGCCATCTATCCGCAGGCTGCCAAACCAGATAATGGCCACACTGGTCAGTTGAAAAGTTATTACGATAAGGGGCATCATTACCGCCATTAAATACTGTACCGAAAGCCCCGTTTTCAGCCATTCCCGGCTGGCCGAATCAAAACGTTTTTCCTCATATTTGACTTTGACAAAAGCCCGGATCACCCGGACTCCGGAAAGCTTTTCCCGGGCCACCCGGTTGACCTTGTCCAGACGCTGCTGCATCGCAGTAAAAAGAGGGATAGCTATCCGCAGGAAGAGATAAGTGCCGATAATCATAGCGGGAAGCGTCACAAAAAGAATCCGGGAAAGTTGAGGATCCTGGCGCAGGGCCATAATAATGCCGCCCAGGCAATTAATGGGGGTCAAAATCATCACACTAAGGCCCATTTGAACGATTTGCTGCACCTGCAGGACATCATTGGTACTGCGGGTAATCAGGGAAGGAGTACCAAACAGCTCCATATCATGCCGGGAAAAGCTTTCGATTTTGCGAAAAATGCTCCCCCGGATGTCCCGGCCAAAACCTGCGGAGATCCGGGCATTACAGGCAAAAGCAAGTACAGCAGCCCCCATCACCAAAACCGCGATCAGCAGCATGAAAAGGCCCATACGGGTTATATAGGCTATATCGCCCTGCAAAACACCATTATTGATAATATTGGCATTCAAATCGGGCAGATAAAGATTGGCAATCCCCTGGCCGGTCATCAGTAAAATGGCTGCCGTCAGTATGATCTTATAAGGTTTCAGATAGATCAATAATTTCCGCATATTATTTTTTCTCCCGGATGCGAATCGGTCATTGTCCAGCAAAGTAAATAATACCATGCATGTCATTTTCTGTCAAGAACTTACAAAATACGACAAAAAAGGGGAAAAGAAAAAAGCCGGAGTTTGATCCGGCCTTTTTACTGCATAGAATATTGAAGTTATTTATTGTTCAGTATCTTTGGCGCAAGAAGCGTCAATAAAAAAACAGGTTTTTACTTCAATAGTTTTCGCGGAGCGAAAAGTTACCAACATTCTGACTTCTGACTTCCGACTTCTGACTTCTTGCGGCCAAAGGCTGCTTTAGTTCCACTTGCGCTTTCTGGCTGCCTCTGCTTTTTTCTTTCTTTTAACACTGGGTTTTTCATAATGCTCGTGCTTACGGATCTCCGCCATAACCCCGGCTTTTTGACAAGTACGTTTAAAGCGCCGCAAAGCGCTGTCTAATGACTCGTTTTTACCGACACGGACTTCACTCATAATTCTCCCCCCCTCCATGCGCTATGAAAAAGGCTTGGGCCTCAAAAATCAAAATTTATAGTAGCTAAAAGACGTATAACATCAACTAAAAACAAGACTTTTGTTCAATTAGTTTTTGCTGACCGAAAACCTACCCGCATTCTAAGTTCTGAATACTTAGTTCTGAATACTTGCGGTCAAAGCCCGCCTTGGTAAACATCACTGATATACTATTATAGCCTAAAAACAATCCCTCGTCAACTACTTAGTTACAAAAGCGCCCAAAAAAACTCCGCCAAGAAGATGGAAATGCAAATGCGGCACTTCCTGACCGCCGTCTTCCCGGCAATTGGTAATAAGCCGGTAGCCGCTTTGATCGATCCCCAGCCGGGCAGCAATTTGAGCCGCCAGATAATTGAGTTTTCCTAACATGGGTATATCAGCCTCCGTTACGGAAGCCAGATCCGGCAGATGCTTTTTGGGAATAAGCAAAATATGATGAGGCGCCCGGGGAGCAACATCTTTGAAGGCAAGGATTTCCTCATCTTCATAGAGAATTGCCGCAGGCAGCTCTTTATTAACGATTTTACAAAAAATACACTGTGTAGTGCCGGTCATTATGATCTCCTCCTGCTGATGACAAAACAATACCTATCTTTAATTCAACATTATTTTACCTTTTCCTGCTAGAAAAGATTCTTATTTTAAGGCTTTTTTCGATATTTTTTTGAGACACCGGGAAGGTGCCGGGAAGAGCTTGACGGAATTCTTCTATTTATGTATAATATTAAGAGAGGAAACATTTACCTATATTTTTTTGGGGGTGACTAAACTGAAAGAAATTT
>WRHF01000047.1 GCA_009783415.1 Clostridiales bacterium | reverse complement strand
CGTTGAAATGAAATAGCCCGTATAGCCATAGAAGTAGCGTTCATTATGGCTATCCCAACCCCAGGAGGCATTAGGGTCGGAGAATTTGCGAGGGCAGTCGCAGAAAAAATCTTTGCACTTGCAAGTTCTCCTCCCGAAGTTTGCAGCCCCGGTTGCAATGCAGGTACCGTCGCCGGAGATAGAGACGATATATGGCACAATACCCATATCAATGGATGGTTGAACAGCGACCTTGGCGAAAATCTCCTGCAAAAGACGTTCCGGGCGATTATTAAGACGGCGTCCGCGTAAGATTTGGTCTACCAGTTTTTGAACGATTCCGGGATGTTTAGGCGGCATTTTCTGTTTTCCATACTTTTCCTTAGGTTTTCGTTTTTTGGGCTTATAGCGTGATTTTTCATCCAGTTTAATGATTCGGTTAATGAAGTCGTAATAGGAAGCAATGCCTGGGAGTTCCCCCTGAAAACCGCAAGCGATTTTCAAAACCGGGTTTTGGGCAAGTTTGATAATCCATTTATCAAGTGGGAAGCCCAAATCATTCATCAAAATCAAAGAGCGAAAAATTTCCGGTTGGTTAGTTGAGGGTCTTCCGGTAGTGGAGTAAAGCGGAGCGATCAGGGGCAAAAGTGGATCGAGGTTTAAGATGTAGAGTTTTGATAGGGAGTTTTGATATTCCCAAAGCGCATAGGAGTTGAGTTTAGCGAAAAACGCCAACTCTGCAACGACTCGTTGCTGGTAGTCATCGTGAGACGGCCATGGACCTAACAAAAATCACCCTCTTTCTCGAAACATATGGATAAAAAATCCATTCATAGCGATTATGGGGGCGATTCTCAAAAGTCAAGGGGAATTTTGTCGAAAGTTTATTAAATTTTTGTCGATTTTCTGGGGGTAAAAGAAAAAAGCGCAGTCGGTAAATGCGCTTTGCTTGCTGGCCTTCCAGAGTTTTCGAAGACACTCTAAGATCTAAAGGGGGGTGGCAAATGCTTAGAAAAGTTTTGTTAATAAGCCTTCTTTCATTAATAGCTTCTGGGATGGGTATTTGGAATTATAATTCACCACCATTATTTGCTCATGAAATCATTACAATTACATCTAAAGATAAGCTGCTTAAATCCGATTGGTCAGTAATCACTTTGTATTCAAATCGACTTACTATATATAAAGAATCAAAGAGATGGCTTGCCATAAAATCGAAGATATCAAAAGATGGTTATGCAGAAATACTAGCTCAAGCTAGTTCATTACCACATGATGGTCATTTAGAATCGGTTAAAACAGTAACGCCCAAATTTTTAAACTATGTCTATTCACTACAGATTGGCGGAAAAACATACTATACTTCATTAGGCAATAGGGATGAGAGCTTAGATCAACTTATCTTATTAGTTTATCGGTATGTGTTTGCGCCGTCGCTTGAGACGCTGAGTAAGCTAAAATTGAATATGACATATTCAGAAGTCACTGGGGTTATGAAAGATGGCTTTGAGTTTATTAACTACTCTACTTCCGAATATGCAATTATCTATACACTTAAAGATGGTAGTAAAGTGACAATATCTTTTTGGGATGAGGGTGAGGATGGGATTATTCAGGAAGTTTTTCTGACAACAGTCGATGGTATAAAGTCAGCGTATCCCTTGAAATCTTTCTAAAGCCAATCGCGGCTGTGGGCTTCAAAAACATAATTTCTGGAAGTTTTTAGTTCTTTGAAATACATTCATCACTAAAAAGCCCGGATCTGCTATTCGAAAATGGCAGGTTCGGGCTGTCTGATGTGATTTCAGGCGGGATGAAGCTATCCGGGTTCGGATAGAGGAGTTGAAGGCCTTCCCGATACAACCGGCCTGCAATCTGTTATAATGGAAATAGAAAATGGTAACAGCGACCTGACCTACCGCTATTCCTATGCTGAGCAAAAGGCAAATGTGGTAGTTTATGGTGTTCCAAGTGGCCCCAACAGTCTTTTAGAACTACAAAACTACCCCACCGGCCCCCAAAACATAGTCAAGCTCCACTATCATCATGACCGCCTGGGCAGTATAGATTACCTGACTGATAATCTGGACAATGAAATTGCCGGCTATGCCACTTACGACGACTGGGGCCAATTGGCAGCTAAGGTTATTATTCACAATGGTGCGCGTCTGCTAGATTTGGTGATGGAATACACTGTCCATCCATATGACCAGGTGTTGGATCTTTATTATGCCAAAGCAAGGATGTATGATGCGGCGGATAGAAGGTTTATGTCTGTTGATCCGTTGAAGGGGAATCGGATAAACCCCGTTACTTATAATCAATATGTTTATTGTTTGGATAATTCGTTGAGATGGGTGGATTTATTTGGGCTATATACTACTGAATTTCCGAGAGCAACACCACTTGGCAACGGCAAGTATTCTAATGTTGTAATACTGCCAAATGGTGAAAAAGCTATGCTGCAAGACACCCTATATGCCAAATCCGGTTATGTTAAGCTAAGAGAAATCCTTGAAATTCTTAGTAAACACGGACACCCTGCACAAGTTGACTACAACTCAAAATATCATGAGGTGTCCGGTACTATCGAAAATACATATTACGGAACATCTAAGTTCATATTTTATGACAACTTCACTACGAATATCAGTACTACAAATAGTGGGATACATAAAGGAACTACGGATGCTTCTTTCTTTGCCTCAAATAAATTTCTTGGTTATTTCACTGTGATTAAGTGTGATAAATCAAATTATGTTTAGCTAAAGAGTTTTGCGAAGGCGGCTGGTTTTGGAATTGGGCTGAGGTTTTATATCCAGGGTACTATTGGGGATGATAAATTGTTGCCGAGATCTGGATCTGAGCCTATGTTTGATGCAATAGCATGGCAGGGAAGTAATGAAAAATACTTTGGTTCGTATGGGGATATAAAGGTTACAACAAATTGTTATGCTTATGCGCTTAATTTAAAATACAATCCTTTTACTGACAACGATCTTTTTGAAGGCACGCTTCAACCGGGTGCGTTATCTTCCGGTAAACATGATAACTCTACAGCTGCAGATATTCTGTATGATAACCACGCTACAACAGAAAATATTATTTTTGGGGCTGTGAGGAAAGATGCTTGGGTGTATGGAAATGACTTTGCTCGTTCAGATGAATGGGAGAAGGCCCCGGCAGGTATGTATAAAGTAGCTCTTGCCCTCGGGACGGGTAATTTATTTGGTAAAGCTATTGATGACTATCACTGGTACAGGCAAGATGATACCGGATATTGGTCTCATAAACCTACTACATTAATAGGAACGCTACCCACCTACCGTGATTGGGATGGAGAGAAAATTACTGACCCGGCAACTGCTAACAGAAAAACTGAAGGAGGGGGGGATTATAATGAAACATTTGCTGGTTACTATATTACAGGAAAGCCGAGGTGATTAGCTTTGAAGAAGATACTAATCGCCATGTTATGCACTATTATAGTTATAGCAGGAATAGTGGCGGTGAACATTACGATAAAAAATAAAAACCACCTGCAGAGTAATTCCATGCTAGCCCAGCTTAAATATGGAATGACATTGGATGAGATAACAAGTATAGTTGGCAATCTGGGGCTAAGCCGTGGTTCTGGTAGACTGATTTATACCCCAAAATTACCTGATGGAAGACGTGTTATATTCTTAGATAATTTTCTTCAAGAGATTTTTGTAGAAGAAAATAAAGGAGATTTTGTGGGGTATCTTTTTGAGTATGATCTGGACAAGCAAGAATTAATTATGCCATTTTTGCCTGATTCTTTAATAGGGATACAATATGGCATGACGGTGAAGGAAATAGAAAAAGCCTTCCTTGCCAATACTCAACAAAACATATCATTCTTCGGTGGTGGACGTTCACATCAGATTGCTTTAGGTAGTGATTATCTGGATATTGAACCCAACTTATCGACAGATGTGAGCATGATTAGGCTGTCAACGGGAGAATGGGTCAATATGGGGTTTGAAATACTACAGAACGAACCAAAAGTGTTGTTGTACGTTTATATGAAAGCAGCTAATGGGAAGTGGTATGTGTATGACTTGAATACGCAGGAGTTAACAGAAGAAAGAGTTCCAAGAGAAAAGATATTGGAAGATCCTGAGAAGTTTGGGTAAAAAGACCTGTAGACCTCGAAAACTTGGAATCTGGAAGTTTTTTGGATCATTGATACATATTCATCACTAGACCATGTGAAATCCTACACCTATGACCTGCTGGGGAATATGCTAGCCGAAACCAATGAGGAAGGCAAAACCACAACTTATACGTACGATGCTCTTTCCCAACCCCTGACAATGACTGATCCTCTTGGCCATACAGATAGCTTTACCTACGATAAAAATGGCCGGATCAAGACTGTAACCGATAAGAACAACAATGTGACCGAATATTTTTACGATGCAGGCGGTAATCTGATCGAAACCAAAGATGCCCTAGATCATAGCAGCTATTTCGAGTACGACACTATGAACCGCCTGGCAAATGTCACGCTTCACCGGGTCGACAGCCGCCACAGCAGCAATGAAGCCCAAAGAATCTACTATACTTATGATAAGACCTGCAAATAAAATAGGTTCAATGAGCTGGGATAGTATTCTCCAGATATTTCCAGACTATTCACATCCTAAATACCCAAAAAAGTGATTACCACATTTACGAATTTCTTAAAAATCTTTTCCGGATCTCTTCCAGGGTCAGCTTTATCGCTACCGGGCGGCCGTGGGGGCAGGTTGAGGGGCTTTGGCAGTTGTCTAGGGATTGAAAAATGGCGCTTATGTCGGCTGAGGTCAAGTATTGATTTGCCTTGACTGCGCCTTTGCAGGCCATTTGGAATATTTCCTCTTCCCGGAGCTTTTTAGTGGTTTTAGCGGGAGCATTGTTTTTTTCTATAAGCCTGGCTAAAACAGTCAAAAGCAACTGTTCTCCTTCGCTGCCCCTGTACCAGGCGGGTACTCCCCGCAAGATAAAGGTATTATCACCAAAATGCTCCACAATAAAACCGATCTCTTTTAATTCCACTATATTATTGATCAGGCACAGATGCTCCTGATATGTCAATTCCAATGATAGCGGCAAGGCCAAAAGCTTGCTGGCCCCCGGCTGCCTTGTTGCCTCGCCGGCTATTTTCTCATAAAGAATACGTTCATGGGCAGCATGCTGATCGATTATATAAAGCCCGTCTTCCCCTGAAGCCAAAATAAAGGTTCCGTCTAACTGACCTAGGGGGCTTAAATCTGCAAAGCATAGTTCCTTGGCTGAATATCCCCCCTTCGGGTCAGCCTCTGCAACGATGGGAACAGGCAAGCCCTGTCTCTCACTCTCTTCGGCAAAGGAGTATGGCAAATCCTGCCCCTTGGGGGCGCCTCCATCAGTGAAGGGGGCAGGCGGAGCATGATTCGGTAAAGTTTCCGGCGCCTGAGCCAAGCCGGGTGCAGGAAGAGTGTTCTGCTCCGGCAAAAATAATGCTTTCCCGGACAAAATTTGAGAGAGCGAGGGCTTATGCCCATCCGGGGAGCGCAAAACCAGGCATTGCTGCTTTGCCTTTGTTTGCCGGGAATTCTCTTCTTCCCGGCTTATATTGCCATCAGCGGCCGATTCTGTATCTCTTTGCCACAGGGGGCGGTCCAAATGGGGAGTTAAAATCTCTTTTATCCGCAAAGTCTCTTTTATAGCCGATGTCACTGCATTTTTGACCAGATCCGGTTCTTTGAATTTGATTTCCATCTTGCTTGGATGAACATTTACATCCAAGAGCGACGGAGCCAAAAACAGATTCAGGACACAAGTAGGATAACGCTTGATCGGCAGCAGGGTCTCATAAGCCTCATCAATGGCTTGGTTCAGCTCCCGGCTATAAACCCAGCGGCCATTGACAAAACAGCTGTAATGATGGCGGTTTGCCCGGTTTACTTCCGGCAGGGAAATCATTCCTTTGATTATTATCTGTTTCAGCCATTCCACCTCCAGCATATAGGGAAGAATGCTCCGCCCATATACTGCCATAAAAGCCTGGGCCAGTTCGCAGCTGCCATAAGTTGCGAGAATCGTTTTCTCTCCCTGGCTGAAAGTAAAAGCGATTTTGGGGTGAGCTAGAGCAAAGCGGTTTATCAAATCGGCGATTTGCCCCATTTCCCAAGCCTGGCTTTTAAGAAAGCTTTTCCGGGCCGGCACATTGGCAAAAAGCTTATCCACCAGCACCGTAGTACCTTCCGGGCAACCGGCAGGTTCCGGCAAGCCGGCTTTGCCATCTTTGCTTATCAGTTTATAGCCGGACAGGCTGCCCGTCTGGCGGGAAATCAAGGTCAATTCGCTGACAGCAGCAATAGCCGGCAGAGCCTCCCCCCGAAAGCCCAGGCTATTCAAGGTTTGCATATCATCAAAACAACTGATTTTACTGGTGGCATGACGAAGTAAAGCCCTGCGCAGATCATCGGGAGCGATCCCGCAGCCATTATCGCTGACTTGGATTTTGTCCAGCTTATTATTTAATATTTTCACAGTGATCCGGCCGGCGCCGGCATCAATAGCATTTTCTACCAATTCTTTAACAACAGAAGCAGGCCTCTCCACCACCTCGCCCGCAGCGATCCTGTTTGTGGTTTGGATATCAAGTAAATTAATTAGATTCTGACTGGCCACAGCTATACTGCACCTCCAAATAATAGTGAATATTGAATAGTGAATAGTGAATTTGGGCTGGTTGTTTTATTTTTTATTTAGTGCTCTTCAGCTCCTCTTGCATCTGATTGAGCCTAACTAAAGCCTCTATCGGCGTCATGTCGGAAAGGTTCATTTCCATAATTACCTCTAACAAAGGGTGAAGCTCCGGTTTTGGATCCGGTTCCGCTTGGGAGAAATTTAGGCTTAGTTGCTGACTGCTTGGAGCCAGATTTATCTGATTGTGATTTTCGCTTTCCAATTGGCGTAAAATCTCTTTGGCCCTGCCTACCACAGTTTTGGGCAGACCCGCTAAAGAAGCGACTTGAATGCCGTAGCTTTTATCTGCTGCCCCGGGAATTATTTTGCGCAGGAAAATAATATCTCCCGCCTTTTCCCGTACGGCAATCGAATAGTTTTTGATCAAAGGAAAGTGATCCGCCAAAGCCGTCAATTCATGATAATGGGTAGCAAAAAGGGTCTTAGCCCTGCAGGATGCCCTCATAATATATTCGGCAACCGCCCAGGCAATGCTGATACCATCAAAAGTGCTGGTACCCCGGCCGATCTCATCAAGAATTATCAGGCTGTCGCCCCCGGCATGGCGCAGAATATTGGCGGTTTCGCACATTTCCACCATAAATGTGCTTTGGCCGCCGCCCAAATCATCGCTGGCCCCCACTCTGGTAAAAATCCGGTCGATTTTGCCGATGGTGGCGCTTTGAGCCGGAACAAAACTACCGATCCGCCCCAAAAGGACTATAAGGGCTACCTGACGCATATAGGTACTTTTCCCGGTCATATTAGGGCCGGTGATCAGCATCATTTGCTGACTGTTCTTGTCAAAAAATGTATCATTATCGATATAGTTTTCCCGCCCGATGATTTTTTCCACCACCGGATGACGTCCGGCTTCGATTCTTAGCAGGGCCTGATCATTAACCACCGGGCGGCAATAATCATTTTCTCTGGCTGTTTTGGCTAAGGATTGCAAAACATCCAAATTGGCGATGACCCGGGCGCAGTCTTGGATCCGGCCGGCATTTCGGGCGACCTCCTCCCTGATTTTGACAAACAGGCTGTATTCCAGGGCAGCCAGGCGCTCTGAGGCGTTAAGTACTTTATCCTCCCACTCTTTCAGCTCTTCTGTAATATAGCGTTCGGCATTGGCCAGGGTTTGTTTACGGATATAATCGGCGGGTACATGTTCCAGATTAGCCCTGGTTACTTCAATGTAGTAGCCAAAAACCTTATTAAAACCGATTTTCAGGGATTTGATCCCGCTGCGTTCTTTTTCTGCCTGTTCCATCCCGGCTATTTTGCTTTTACCGCTTTTGGCCAGTTGGCGCAGGTTGTCCGCTTCTTCATTATAGCCGTCTTTTATCAAACCGCCCTCCCGTAAAGAGGCGGGAGGATCGCAAGCCAAGGCTTGCTCCAGTAATTTGGTTATATCATCCATTATATCAAAATAATCTATCATTTGTCGACAAAAAGAATTGGTAAGTTTTTCCAATTTTTGCAATATATCCGGAAAAATGCGGAGAGAATTAGCCAAAGCAAGTAATTCCCGGGAACCTGCCGTGCCATAAACCGTCCGGTTGATCAGCCTTTCCAAATCATAAACCTTTTTCAGATCTGCAGCTAATTCCTCGCTGAGATAAATATCTTTATGGAGCTCCCCCACCGCTTCCAGGCGCCGGTTGATCAGGATGCTATCCAAGAGCGGCTTTTCCAGCCATTCCCGCAACAGACGCGCCCCCATGGCGGTTTTGGTCTGATCACAAACCCAAAGCAGGGAACCTTTGCGCTGATTGCTGCGAATAGTCGCAGATATTTCCAAATTACGCCGGGTAACAGAATCCAGAAACATAAATTGTCCCGTATGATAAACCTGCAGCTTCTTGGGACCTGCAGCTTGGTTTTTTTGAGTTTGCTGGACAAAATAAAGGAGCATGGCCGCGGCCTTGGCAGCCAGAGGTAATTCGCCAAGGCCTAAAGAATCCAGCGAAAGAATATTGAAATGAATACAAAGCAGGCTTTCGGCATTGCTTTTAATAAAATCCTCATCGCTAAATCTGCTTAAAGTTCCGATAGCTTGTCCTGCCAGGCGCAGTTGAAATATTTCCTCATGATAAAGATTTGCCGGCAAAATACATTCCGCCGGAGCTATGCGGCAAATTTCATCCGACAATTTATCCCAATAGTCTTCGCCGCCGATTTCGCAGGTCCAAAAATCACCGGTAGAAATATCACTATAGGCCAGGCCAAAGCCATCCTTTTCCCGCCAGACGGCAAGCAGGTAATTATGCTTTTCTTCATTGAGCATATTGCTGTCCAAAACCGTACCGGGAGTGACTACCCTAACTACTTCCCGCCTGACTATTCCCTTAGCCGCCTTGGGATCCTCCACCTGCTCGCAAATGGCCACTTTATGACCCCGGCTGATCAGGCGGGCCAAATAGTTGTCCACAGCATGAAAGGGCACCCCGCACATGGGGATTTTGCTGCCATTGCCCCCATCCCGGGCAGTAAGGATAATTTCCAGCTCCCGGGAGGCAATTTTAGCATCTTCAGCAAACATTTCATAAAAATCACCCAAACGGAAAAAAAGTAAACAATCACTATATTGTTCCTTGATTTCCTGATACTGCCGCATCATAGGAGTCATGTTTTTTCCTCCGGAAAAAAAATTGAGAATTGAGAATTTGCGTCCTATAGTTACTAATCAGGGGCTTTGTAGAACCAGCGGTCTTTTCTTGTTGTTACTCCGTTTGAGTCTGTTGCCCAGATTATCAGGTGATGATTTTTTATGGGCAGTTCCGCTTCTTGGTTATCTAAATATGTTGCTTCATCTTCTGCAAAGAAGAATGATTTTGCCCATATGTATTTTAGTTCCGTGATTTGGTTGTTTTTGCCTTTGGCCTTTGTTGTTATTGTAAGCGTTGTATCTTCCCGGAAAAAAGCTCCGGCATTTGCTTTGATATTGGTATAGGATGCATCAATATATGCACCTGATTTAAGCATAGCCGTCAGTATCAAGATGCCAAAAATCATTGTGATGGCAATTTTTGTCTTTTTGAATTTATTGCTGCCGATCTCATTATTGTGATTCATCATCCCCATAATGATGCTCGTAAAGATAAACAAGGCGGCAATAATAATGATCTTTTTTTCACTGTAACCGCCCTGTAAGGTAAATAGTAAGCCCGAAACTGCAATTCCCAGCAAAACAGTTTGCCAATAGACGGCATCTTTCAGCCAGCCGCTAAAATTATGATGGACTAAGCTGATTGTGATCAGGCTGAGAAAAATGCTCAGACAAAAGGCAAGATACCCTCTGTTTATCATAAATACTGCTAAAGAGATAGCGCCTGCTGCAATAAGAGCCAGGTAGGGCTCGTTTTCCTTTATTATTTGGTAAAACTTTCTATTTTGTACCGGTTTTTTCTTGCCGGCCCTTTTAGTAATAAAACGGTTCATAATGGCCAGAAATAAAAAACCATACAGCAAAAGCGCCAGCCAGTAAAAATCGAAATAAAAGTATAAGACTGATTTCAATACCCAAACAAAGCCAATCAAACCGCTTAAAAACAAGATATCCTCATTGGGGAAGTTTTTTTCCCTTCCGCCAAAATAGGTATAGGCGCCTGCTATTGCAAAAAGAAGCAAAGTAATAGCCAAAACATTATACCAGGGAAAAACACTTACAGAGAAAATACCTTTGAGATTAACAGCCGGTTCGGGATATGCCGGAAAGAGGGCTTTTATTATTATCACGATCGCAGCCAGGCTTATGGCCACCCATTCGCATCTTGAGTTGCTTGCCGACTTGGCCGAATAGAGCTGCATCCTGCAGTATTTAACAAAGCCAAAGAAGGCGAATATGACGATGTTAAAAACTGATCCTGTTGCATTGTTGAACAAAAAGAAGGATAAACTTTCAATACTAATAAAGATCCCTATATATTTTGTTATTACCTTTTCCTGATCAGTCTTTTCGATTTGATCCGGATGGCGGCTGTTTGAATTATTGCTGATAATTATTCCCAGAGGGACCCCGGTCAATAAAATCATATAACGCCACATTGAATTCCCGCTAAAAGAGATATTCGGATCAAATGATCCCCTTAAGGTTTCGAATTGGCTGCAAACCAGCGCCAGCACCATGAATAATATATATAAATCCAGTTTGGCCAGGATCCCGTCATTTTTGGCGTATAGCATTGAGATTAAAAAAATAGACGCGATAAAAACCGCCGCTCCTGTTAAACCTATCCAGGAATAATTCACCAATGCAACATAGAGCAAAATAATTCCCAGAAAAATACTGAACCCCAAATTCTTTATTTGGCTATTAGTCACTATCATTCTCACCTCCTATGCTATTAGCAGAAAAAAGGCATAGACCGCCCAGATAATGTATTGGACGGCTATAACTTTTCGGATACTATTATATCTGGATCTGAAATAGCTGAATATGGCAAAACCAAAGACAGCGCCCGACAAGAGATTGCTCATAACAGCAATAGCAATACGACCCGCTCCGCCAAATAAGCCCTCATGAAAATAAACACTGAACAATATGCTTAAGGCGAAAACGATCCCGCTCATAATCAGCGTAATAATATTTGCCGAACCTTGCAAATAAATATCGTGCAGCGCTTTGCGTTGTTTAAGGCCCAAAGCCAGCGCGCCGGGACGCGTATAAAAATAATGGGCGGCTGTGTAATCATGCTTTTGGGTATGATCGGAACCATAGTATACATCCCCCAGCAGCGCGGAAGCTTCCAAAACGCCCATATCGCTTGCTATTTTCAGATATTCTTTAGCCTTGGCAAAATCAACTCTGGCGCCAAAATCACCGCTTAAATAGCATTTAGCCAATAAATAAAAGCCATCCGCCACCCCGGCCCTGCACAGTTGGCAAATTCTGAGAACAGCTTCTTTAGCCGCTTCTTTTTTCTTGATTTCATTATCAGCAGATCTATATGAATCAGCTAATTGCCTGATCCTCTCTAATTCAGCTTCAGCCAGCTCCCGGGGCATAATAGCATGAAGAGTTTGCCCGGCGCCATCTTTTTCCAGAACAAAACCATATTCAACCGCAAAATCCAAGCCGCAGGCATAAAAAATATCAGTAATCAGCTTGAGGGCAGTTTTATAGGTCAATCCTGTGGAAACAACGGCATCATGAAGCGCATTATCGATATCAACCAGATTAAGGCCGGCCTTGGCATTTACTAAAAAATCACCGATATGGCTGCTTGCTGCCAGTAACAGTAATTGCTGTTTGGGAGTAATCTCTATTTTTGCTTGATCCAAGGCTGATGCCAGTTGCAGCGTGTTTTGGAAAATGCCGACCCCGTTTTCCGCCACGATCTGTTTCAGTTCATTTCCCAGCGCCCCCGCTGTATAAGTAACCGGCCTATAGGCCAGATTATCCCAGACTTTTTTAAAATCCATACCGATTGCCTCTCAATTCTGACTTAATCAACTTTTTATAATAAAAATAATCCGTGCTAATCCGTTTTTAATCCGCGTAAATCCGTGTCTAATTTGTTTTTGAATGCTTTTCCAGTTTATCTGGGGTAGGTTTTAGGCAATTACTCCCGAAATTCTGTGCAAAATGGCAAAATTTTCCTGCCGCCGTACTCCTGCTCCTACTCAACACTCAACACTCAACACTCAACACTCCGGCTCATCCGGACTATGGCTTGTTGCCATTGATGCGGTGTATAGAAAATCAAATCATCAGTTTTCCTCAGCACATTAGCTCTTTGAAAGGTTTTGTGAAACATATTACGCAAAGACTGATCCAATTGATTCCAGCGATTTTGATATATTTCGGGTTCCCCCGAACCTAGCCTGTTTGACCCGTCCTCCAAGTCAAAAATAAAGACAGGGTTTTTCTGATAGATTTTCAGCCAGAGGGCATGCTCGCTCTCTTTAATATTCGGTTCCCCCTCCAATATGCTCCCGGCATAGGGAAGCCTGCCGATCAGTAATTTAAAGAGGATCGCCGCCATGGCAAAATAGTCCGAATAGAGATCCATACCGCTTTTTTTGCTATAGTAATAGTATGGATCAGCATAATCGGCTGTGATCCGGGATTCATCCACTATTTTCCGATCTGTCGCCATGCCGGATCTATGAGCTGAAAAACTGAAATCAAATTTTACCCGGAAATCATTTTTCAGATAATAAATATTAGCATATGAGAACTCATGATAGGCGTAATTTGATCTGTCATAGGCGCACCAGGCGTCAAGCAAGCTTTTAACAAGCGAGCGGACAATAGGGTTTTGCCTGCCCAAATAGAATTCGCTGTCAGGCCATAGGTTTTGGGGGTTGGCGTCTATATCCAAATTAGAAAGAAACGGGGTTATATGCACAAAATCAGGCCAGGCGCAAAAAGGGAAAACAAGGGCATAATCATATTCATCCAGGTCCTCTGAGAGGCCAACGATATCGACCGGCCAAATATAATACTCCAAATCCACCGGTTTGCGGATCAGATCGAGCCAATACTTCAGATCTAAAACCCTGCCCGAATCCCTTGGCAGCTTTTTCAGATAAAATAGCTCCCTGCTTTTCCCATCCCGAAAAGAGACCGGCTTCACATGCTTTAAGATCTCCGCCTGCTTATCAAAAAAAACAGGACGCTTTTCCCTATTATAAAAATAAAAGTTATGCCCGCTGGCCAGGCTGAATATCACTTTTGCTTTTTTTATTTCCGCCGCATAACCCATTTCTAAGCCTTTCTATTCCAGTTTCTTCCAATTCCGGCAATAAAATCTTGTGTTTTTGACAGCAGATCCTCCCTGGTTTCTTTTTTGCGCGCCTTCTCTTCTTCCAAGCTATCCCGTTTTGTCTGTTTCTCTATTTCTTTTATGATTTTTAATATATGAGAGGCTATTTCCCGGCCAGCTTGCTTATCATGGACATATTCGCTCAATTCATCAGCAAAATCACTTCTAGGAGCGGCATCCTTTAAATATCTTGAATTTCCGATAACAAATAAAAGCTCCTCCGAGCCAAGCATATGGTCGGATATTATCCTATTTTTGATTAGGAAGTGCACCTTATTATATCCGCCTAAGTCCGTTAAGAGCAGCCACATATCAAACTTTTCCGCTGTTATGCCGCTCTTATTTTTATTTATACAGCTTTGGATAAATTTTTTCAGCAGGATTCTTCGTTCATCAGTTCCCGGTAATATAGGGGCGGCTTCCGCTGTTCGGTATATATCCGGTTTTTGGGTAAAGAATTTTTTTATCCCGGCGCAAAAGCTTTTTATCTCATTATTTTCCATATTTTTCCAGATTTCAAGGCAGGTAAAAACCAGATCTGATTTGGGGTTTTTGTCCAGCCGTATGGCTTGATACGAGAGCGGTTCCTCAAGAACCAGATCCTCATAGGAAAAATCCCTCCAATATGCTTCTTTTAAATCCAGAAGAGAATTATTAACAAGCTCTTGATTCCCCGGAAAAATCTTATTTAACAAGTTACCCGCTTTTTTTAGCAAAAACGAGGGCAGCTCTTTTTTTCTGATTTCAAAGCGCAGATACTTATCCCGCAAAGCGATCAGGCTTTGGCTTATCTCCTCCGCAAAGGGCAGCTCTCTTGTTTGGGCAAAAAAATTCAAAATACTCTCCTCGTCCGCCCCTGTTTTCGGGAAGATGATCTCAAAATAAAGATGCTTTAATATATCCCGGCCTTTGCCGGTTGCCTTAAGAGCCTCTCTAATTTGAGAAAAGGCTTGGCAATCCCGCCCTTGATATGAGGTATTTAAAAAATCCGCTCCGCGAGTCACGGACATATGGCGAATTTTAAGAGCGGTATATGCGTTGCCGGTTTTTAATAAATATTCATCTCCGGTATTTTCCAGGCGGGCACAAAGTTTTTCGGAAATAATATCGTTCAAGAGCAGATCCCGCGTTACTGCTTCTTTTAAAGTATTATTGATTTGTTCATCTAAAAAAACAGTTTGAGAGGTATTTACACTTAATAACTCATTGAGCCTTCTTTGCAGGATCTCATCGGATAATCCCTGAAGGCCGCTTTTGGTTTCATAAAGCAAAGTTTCATAAGCAAGTTTATTGAGGTCAAGTGAAATAGATTGGGCGCAGCCAAAGCGGGCGAGATTGTCTTCAATAATTGAAAAAGTCTGATTGATTTCGGCTATGCCAAGATTTTGATAGCTCCCCGGTACATATCCGATAAACTCAGATCTGCTCAGCCTTTTGAGCAAGGCTTCCGATAAAACATTATTTTCACCTGTAGCTAAAGCAAAAAACAGGTCGTTGGGGCTTTTTAGCTTCCGGTCAAATACTATCGTTTTCGGAGCGGAGCCCGATGCGCTGTATGTAGCAAATGAAACCTTTTTTCTAAAGGCAAAAGGCATTGCCATATATATACAGTACATTGATTTGCGAACAGTTTCTTCTGTATAATCGCCAATGATATGGAGGGTTTCTTTGGTTTTGGCGTCAAGGATTTGAAATACACATCGAATCAATGCCAAATAACTATCTTTATTTAGATTCAGGAAAGCCAAAGCTTCATCAAGCTCAAAATCAGCGGCTTTGTCTATATCCGAAAGAAGTTCCCTGGTGCTTTCAATATCAAAACGAAAATTATTGCTCTTAACAGCTAAAACACAAAGCGGATCGCGGATAAAGTCATTGGCCTCAAATATCAAGCTATTCGCAAACATAGCAGGACGTCCGGTTTGATCTTGCAGCCCATATTTGATATAGGTCAAAAAAACATTGCTGCTATCCGTTTGCAATTCCATCGCGATTTGGCAGCCGCTGTCTTTTTCGTCAAATTCCGGTTTATAAATATTGCTGTTTTGGATCCGGGAAAAAGCGGAAATAAGCTCAACAGGAGCATCCAAAGAGAAATTAACCGCCTGCCAGCCATCTCCCAACCCTTGCCCGCCAACCCGGGTAAAACATGCCTGATAAAACTTCACAAGCCACCCCCTATTACCTATTACCTAATCCCTAACCCCTACCCCAGATAAACTGGAAAAGAATTTAAATAATTAGACGCGGATTTGCACGGATTAAAAGCGGATTAGCACAGATTTTTTTTATTATAGGGGGTGTCCATAAACCCCCCGTTTTTGGACAATCATGTATCAGTGTAGTGGATGGTTATCATGCATCTAAGATTTTATAGGGGGTTTATGGACACCCCCTATAAAAAGCATTGAATTATTTTTTGTTTTTTCCCCCAAACAATAGCACCTAAGTTACTCACATTATCAAACAACAGCGAAAATCCGTTAAAATCCTTAAAATCCGTGTCTAATTATTTCATGCATCAATTTTAATCCGCACCCTTGCAGGTCAATCCAGAGATAACGTATATTTTGTGACTTTTTTTGTTCGAATTTGAGAGATTAGTTCCTATTACCTATTACTTATTACTTATGTCTCAGCCGCTCCAGTAAGCCGGGTTTTTTGCCGCTTTGGTCTCTGCCGCAAATGTCACAGCGCTCACCTGTATTGCCCTCATGGCCTTTTATGCAGGTCCAGGTCTCAACTGGCGGGGGTTCGGGGGCATTTATTTCGCCGTTTTTGCCTATATAATTAAATTTGTGAAACAGCCAAAACACCGGCTCCTCGATCCTTTTGGGGATCGGGGGCGCGGCCGGCGCATCGTATTGCTTCCCGTCTTTTTCTCCTTTTTGGGTCGAGGCGCCGATCGATGAAAACAAAAAGTAATTATAATTATCAAATTGATTTCTCAAATGCGTACGCAATACATTCTCATTTTCATCTATAAAATCCTTCAGGCTAATTTGCAAATCATTATAATCCGCAGCATTAAACAGAGGCAGAAAAAGTTTTTGCTCATCTTGGACATACTGCACATCTGCCATATTCCGTCCCGTAATATTTTGGCTTACCGTATCACCTTTAGAAATACATACCGCCAGAGGCATATTACGGGAATCATTTTTGCTTTTGCTGGTAAAGCGGTTATAAATAGCATCCAAGACCGTCACCGGATCAGCTGCGCCTTGGTATTTATCCTTGATATCAAATTGCACCGGGTCAATCAATAATATGATCCCATCCGCATGTTCGACAAAATGACCAAAGCTATTCATTTTCTCCGGATCGACACAATTTTCCCCAGCAATATCATAAATCACTATGGTATTGGAGATGATCTGATCTCTTTTTTTCAAGATCAGGTCATAGAAAATCGGTTGGGTAAGTTTTTCCGGAGGACTGCCCTCGGGAAGAGGTTCTCCCATGGAAACCACATTGCTGAAGATAAATTCCAAAGCACCTTTGCTGGTGGGAACAGCTGTGATCCCTACCCTGCTGGCAAAGGTTTTGAAATGATTGCAAAGCTGGGATAAATACACGGTTTTTCCGGCGCCTGTGATCCCGATCACAGAAATAAACTTGACCGGGTTTTTTCCATAGGTACCGGGCAAAGGATTATGACACTTGGGGCAAACCCGCCGGTCTGTCCGGCGCTTGAAGCAATCCTCAACGGATATAACAAATCCATCCTCATCTTCTTTGGCTCTTCCGTTAATAAACTGCCTATGCTCTTCATTATTCGGGTCAAATACTACCCTGTCATAAGGCATTACACTTGCATTCAGCCCATCCTTACTCAATGAAGCCTGTTCGGTAGTTCCATTAAAATCAGCCCAAAAGCGTTCATAGCGCGCATCACTTTTTGCCAGAAAAGCCTGCCTGATCTTGAATTTTTCCAACAAAATTTTGTCGCCGGTCACTACTATATCACTTTCCAAGCGCCCTTGTCCCTCAGGGTCGCAATCGCCTTCATTTTGAATAACAGTTTCCATCCGGAAATGAACTTTATCATCTCCAAATTTCTCATAGC
>WRHF01000046.1 GCA_009783415.1 Clostridiales bacterium | reverse complement strand
ATGTGGTGATGAGCGCCCAGGAATGGCCCAATGTCCATGCCGCTCTTTTGGAGGCCAATTTTCACTGGTCATCGACCATCATCTGGGCCAAAGACAGACTCGTGATTTCCCGCAAGGATTATAATACCCAGTATGAGCCGATCTGGTATGGCTGGCTGGAAGGGGCGGCGCGGTTATGCCCGCTCCGGGATGCCCAGCAATCGGATTTATGGCAATTTGAACGCCCGGCCAAATCCCCGGAGCATCCGACTATGAAGCCGGTGACCTTGGTCGCGAGAGCAATCAACAACAGCAGCCATTTTGGAGATATAATCCTTGATCTATTTGCCGGTTCCGGCACCACCCTCATTGCTGCCGAGCAATGTGAGCGCTCTTCCTGTCTGATGGAGTTAGATCCCAAATACTGCGATGTGATAGTCAAGAGGGCCATTTCCTTTTTCGGCAGTGACGACAGCATTTTTCTCCTGCGAAACGGGGAAAAACTGAGTTACTGCCAAGTGCCTGACCCTTGAGTTTAGCTGCGGCATTACCCTCAGCGGTTGGACACTATTGTGACTTGATTCATGACGGTATGTACGGTATCATGGGCCTACCCTAAAGGGAAAACACAATTTTAGGAGGTACCAAAATGAAACAGACATGGAATTTCAATCTGCGCGGGCAGGAGCGCAAATCGCTGGTGAGCGCGATTTCGGAACTCTTGAATGCCAAAACCGAATATCTCGGCGCTCCTGGGTTTCAGTATCATGTAGGCGATTATGAGATCGACAAAGAAGGTGCGGTGACCGGGGAATATAACCTGAACCTGATGACGGGGCTGGCGGAACGGGGATTCGAGCCGGAACCAGACAAAACCTTCCACCTGATTACCCCGCGAGGCACTCTGCTGATCCAAGAACACTTTGATACCGCAGCCGAAGCCGAGGCCGCCGGGTACGGCATCTATTTTCACCACGAAGGCCGTGATGTTTTCGTCAAGGCAAGCGGCAAGGGAGAGCATAGCAAGCATTTCGCCTTGGTGGGTGAACCCTTCCCTGAAGCGGGGCCGGAAGAGCCGGTATATCCGGAAGTAGCCTCAGATAAAGTTTGTTTGGAGGTTGCGCTGGAGGGATTTACCCCAGAAAGTCTTGATAACCTTTGCAAGATGGTTTTGACTAAAGAACCGCTTCTCAAAAAAGCCCTGAATGTGGATGCTCTGCCCATCAAGGTTACAGAGGACAGAATCAGATTCGATTGGTTCCCTGCCGCAGATAGCGACAGTCTGAATGCCTACTCCCAATTCCTCACTTGTCTCTGCGCTAAAGCCAAGGAAAAGAAGCGCGTTACTGCAAAGCCGCAGGAATCCTTCGAGAATGAGAAATTCGCTATGAGAGTTTGGCTGATCGGGCTGGGGCTTGTAGGCAAGAATCCGGAGTACGCACTGGCGAGAAAGCTGATGATGGCAAATCTCAGCGGAGATGCAGCTTGGCGCTATGGTAAACCGGAAAAGAAAGCTCCACAAGAGGAAATCCCTGCTCCGGAGGGAGAGGAGGCTGTTATACCGGCGGCGGAAGATGAAGTGCCTACGGAATAACAAGCCATGATAACCATAATCATTGACTTGCTAGTATTCCGAGACAGAGTTATACTGTGACCATAGCAAGGGGAAAACAAAAAACAGGGAGGTAGACACCTATGAAACCGATGCTTTACGCAACTCCAAAGGGATTCGCCGAGGTGACCGGCTACGGTGACGGCTATAAAGTGGAATATGATTCCAAGACCATTCCCACAGAAATTCTCAAGGATGACGGTGATTTTGCCAGCTGGGTATTTAAGAACAGGGCTCATTTTATGGGCAACTACAGAAAAGGCGAAAAACTAGCAGCCAAATAGACCGACCTTTGATTCAACTAACATATGCGGCAACGCCCCCACGGGGGCTGTTGCTCGTTCAAAAAAGATACAGGGAGAGTTTATCCGATGGAAGAACCCCGCAGGCTCAAAAGCTATAAGCCCAGTTCCTTCAAGGCTCCCGGTTCCGTTTACAAGGAGCGCTTTGCGGATGCAGCGGTCTATTTTGTTAATAATCTCAAGCATACCAAGGGCAAGTGGTATGGCGCTCCCTTTGATCTGATCGATTGGCAGGAACGGATCATCCGCGATGTTTTCGGGATCGTCCGCCAGAATGACGAATGCCGTCAGTTTCGCAGAGTATATGTGGAACTGCCTAAGAAAAACGGTAAATCAGAACTAGCCGCCGCCATCGCCCTCCTCCTAACTTGCACCGATATGGAGCGGGGCGGAGAAATATATAGCTGCGCCACGGATCGCGGTCAGGCCAGTATCGTCTTTGATGTAACTGTCCAGATGGTGGAGCAATTCCCGGCGCTGAAAAAACATATGCGGCTAAATATTGCTCAAAGAAGGATCACCTTTACTCCGCTTAACTCGTTCTATCAGGTGCTTTCGGCAGAGGCTTATACTAAACACGGCCTCAATGCCCATGGAGTAATATTTGACGAACTTCATGCCCAGCCGGATCGCCGCCTCTTTGATGTAATGACCTCCGGCTCCGGCCTGGCCCGGGAGCAGCCCCTGATTTTCATCATCACCACCGCCGGTTTTGACCGTAACAGCATTTGCTGGGAACAGCATCAAAAGGCTGAGGAGATATTGCGCGGGAAAATCATCGACCCCACATTTTATCCGGTCATCTACAGCGCCGCTGATGAGGATGATTGGACTTCCGAAGAAGTCTGGCGCAGAGTGAACCCCAGTTTCGGCATCACCGTCAGCCCGGACGGCTTTAGGCAGGAGTTTGAAGACGCTAAGCTCAACGCCTCCAACGAAAACAGGTTCCGGCGGATGAATCTCAATCAGTGGGTTAAGCAATACACCCGCTGGATGCCGATGGAGAAGTGGGACTCTTGCGATTTTCCCTTTGACCCTCAGATGCTCAAAGGCCGGGACTGCTACGGCGGCCTGGATTTATCTTCAACTAACGACCTGACTTCCTTTGTCCTGGTCTTTCCCCCGGAGGATGAGGATGACAAATACACCATCTTACCCTTTTTCTGGATTCCCGGCGAGATGCTCCGTCAGCGGGTGATCAAAGACCATGTGCCTTATGATCAATGGCAGGCCAGAGGATTCCTGGAAATAACGGAAGGTAATGTGATCAACTATAATTTCATTCAATACAAAATTGAGGAGCTTAATAAGCAGTACCTGATCCGGGAAATAGCTTTTGACCGCTGGGGCGCTCATTTACTATCCCAGAATCTGGATGACGCCGGTTTTAAGATGATCCGATTCGGTCAGGGCTACAAATCAATGTCACCACCCTGTAAGGAATTGATGAGATTGGTTCTGGAAAAACAAATCGCCCATGCCGGGAACCCGGTACTGCGCTGGAACTTTGATAATATCGTGGTCAAGCAGGATGAGGCCGGAAATATCAAACCGGACAAGGAAAAAGCCACCGAGAAGATTGACGGGGCGGTGGCAATGATCATGGCTCTGGATCGGGCGATCAAACAGGAAACCCATGGCAGCATTTATGATAAGCATCCCATAAAATCTTATGGCGCTGACGGATGGAGGGGCTTGGATTGAAAATATTTCCCTGGCGGAAGAAGAAGGCCGAAAACAGGCTTACCACAACCAAAAGTTTCTTGTGGGGCAAGTCTACCGCTGGGACTATGGTGACTGAATCCACGGCGCTCCGGCAGGCGGCGGTTTATTCCTGTGTCAGGATCATAGCTGAGGCTATTGCCGGACTTCCCCTTCATGTGTACAAGTATGATGAAGTGGGTACAAAAATGGCCCCGGATCACCCCCTGTATAAGCTGCTTCATCATAAGCCGAATCCGGAGATGACTAGTTTTTCTCTGCGGGAAACCCTGATGACCCATCTTTTGCTCTGGGGTAATGCCTATGCTCAGATCATCCGGGAGAATAGCGGGCGCATTATTGCCCTCTATCCGCTTCTGCCGGACAAGATGGATGTTAACCGGGATGCAGATGGTCAGATCTATTATACCTACTGGCGGGATCTGGACGAAAAGCGGCGGGGGGAACAGGCTGGTATGGTAAACCTTTCTGGGCATGAGGTAATCCATATCCCTGGCCTCAGCTTCAACGGCCTGGTCGGACTTTCCCCCATTGCTCTCGCCAAAAACACCATCGGTTTGGCTATAGCCACCGAGGAGTACGGCTCCGGCTTCTTTGCCAACGGAGCGACTCCCGGTGGTATTTTGGAGCATCCAAAAACGCTTAATGATCATGATAAAATCAGGCAGACCTGGGAGGATCTGTATAAGGGAAGTGGGAACTCCCATCGTTTGGCGATTTTGGAGGAGGGAATGACATTCCACCAAATCTCCATCCCTCCAGAGCAAGCTCAGTTTCTGGAAACACGGCGCTTCCAAATAGACGAGATCGCCCGCATCTTCCGGGTACCACCCCATATGATCGGTGATCTGGAAAAGTCCAGCTTTAACAACATAGAGCAACAGTCAATGGAATTCGTTACCTACACATTGCAGCCCTGGATCTGCCGCTGGGAACAAACTATGCTAAATAATTTGCTGACTGATTCTGAACAGGACAAATACTTCATAAAATTTAACCTGGGCGGTCTTTTGCGCGGTGACTATGAAACCCGGATGAAGGGCTACTCCATCGGTATCCAAAACGGCTTCATGAGTCCCAATGATTGCCGCCGTTTAGAAGATTATAACCTGATCCCTTCCCCGGCCGGTGACCGCTACATGGTCAACGGTAATATGATCGGGATTGAAGATGTAGGCAAACAGTGGAAAGAGGTTAAGAGCAATGAATAAATTCTGGAACTTTAGCTCAAATGAGGGAGAAGAGCGCATCCTGCGCTTGGAAGGAACCATCTCGGACGAAACCTGGTGGGGGGATGAAGTGACCCCGGCTGCATTTCAGAAGGAACTGCTCTCCGGCAGCGGAGATATAACGGTCTGGATCAATTCGCCGGGTGGTGATGTCTTTGCAGCAGCTCAAATTTATAATATGCTCAAGGAATATCCCGGTAAAGTAACTGTTAAAGTTGACGGCCTCGCGGCCAGCGCCGCTTCGGTCATTGCCATGGCCGGAGCTGAAGTTCTGATGTCTCCGGTGTCTTATATGGTGATCCACAATCCGGCTACCATTGCCATTGGTGATTCGGAGGAAATGCTCCGGGCTAAGGCCATGCTGGATGAGATCAAGGAGGGTATCATCAACGCCTATGAGGCCAAAACGGGCCTCGAGCGGGCCGAAATCAGCCACCTGATGAATGAGGAGTCCTTATTCAACGCCAAAAAAGCGGTCGACTTCGGTTTCGCGGACGGGATTTTGTATGCTGACGGTACTGTAATGGATTCCCTGAAACCCATTATTTTCTCCCGGGTTGTGGCCCTAAACGCGCTTCTCAGTAAATTTCCCGCTCCCCAAAAGCCCAAAGAACAAGTAACCGGCACTGCATATGAAGAATTGATGGCTGATCTTAACAAGCTGAAGTATTGACAAGGAGGCAAGATAATGAGCAAGATCCAAGAATTGACCGAAAAGCGCAAAGCCGTCTGGGAGGCTGCCAAAGCTTATCTGGAGAGCAAGCGGGGTGAGAGCGGTATGGTGTCCGAGGAGGACACAGCCACCTACCGCAAGATGGAAGCTGATGTGGAAAATCTGAGCCAACAAATTTTGATTTTGGAAGAACAGGAAAAAAGGGACAGGATGATGCAGGCCGTCAATCGGGCTCCGCTGCTTACCAATCCCGCTGAAGGGATGGGAGCCGGTTTTCGCGCTTCTGATGCCTACGCCAAAGCCTTCTGGGATGTTATGCGGATCAAGGGCAAGGCTGTATCAAATGATTTAGCGGTAGGTACCGACACCCAGGGTGGATATCTGGTGCCGGATGAATTCGAGCGCACCCTTGTGCAGGCGCTGGAAGAACATGACATCATGCGCCAAATCGCCCGGGTGATCCGTACTTCCTCCGGGGAATTGCAGATTCCTGTAGTGGCTACCCAAGGCACCGCCTCCTGGGTTGAGGAAGCCGGGGAGATTCCCACCAGTGACGGCAGTTTCGGCCAGGTGACACTCTCTGCCTATAAACTGGCCACCATGATCAGAGTATCCCAGGAACTTCTCTCCGACAGCTCTTTTCCTCTGGAGACTTTTCTGGCCCAGGATTTTGGCCGCCGCATCGGCGATCTGGAAGAGGAGGCTTTCCTTGTGGGTGATGGCAATAAGAAGCCCACCGGCGTTTTGCTTGGGGCAAGCGTAGGCAAAACCGCCGCCAGCGCAACTGCTATTACTTTTGATGAGGTTATGGATCTATATCACAGCCTGAAATCCCCTTATCGCAACAGGGCGGTATTCGTGACAAATGATCTGACTGTCAAAGCGCTCCGTAAGCTGAAAGATTCCAACGGGCAGTACCTATGGCAGCCTTCTCTGGTAGCCGGAACTCCCGACACCGTTCTGGGCCGCCCGGTCTATGTTTCAAGTTATATGCCACTGCTGGCAGCCGAGGCCAAAGTGATGGCCTTTGGTGACTTTTCCTATTATTGGATCAATGACCGCCAGGGCCGTACCTTTGACAGGCTGGATGAAATCTTTGCAACCACTGATCAGGTAGGATTTAAAGCCACCCAGCGGGTGGACGGCGCTTTGGTTCTGCCGGAGGCGGTTCAGGTTTTGCAAATGGCCGAATAGTAAGGAGAGCGCTTATGACCCTTCTGGAAAAAGTAAAGGCGAACCTGATCTTAGAGCATGATCAGGATGATGAGCTGCTTAAGCATTTTATTACGGCGGCGGTGAACTATGCTGAATCATACCAGCATCTTCCCGCAGGAACCTATAACTGTCAACTGTCCACTATCAACTATCAACTGAAAGAAATGCCGCCAACAACCGAACAGGGCATTATTATGCTGGCCAGTCATTTCTACGAAAGCAGGGATGGTTCCACCGGCGGTTTCTTTGCCGACAGTGTTCAAGCCGGGCAACAAGTCTGGAATACCGTCAATACGCTGTTCAGGCTGGATCGGAATTGGCAGGTTTGATGTATGAGTTAAGGCTGCTCTATACGGACTTTCTCCGCAAGTTGTTCAGGATTATCGGCTCTGTATTCATTTATTCTTGCGGCCAATCGTTGAAATTCCATATAAAGCATTGGAGCATCCTTTACTTCTCGAGCTTCTTCAATGTACTCCTTGAACTGGGCATATTTTTTCAAAAGATATCTGCCAGACATTATACATAGAACGTCAAAATCATAAACATCAGTGGCAATGCCTACAGCTAACCTCTCCAGGCGGGAAAGGTATCTGATAACACTTTTTCTCAATGCTTTATCGGCATTAACTGTGGGTAAATTTAATTTACGTCCTATCATTTCATCCAAAAATGGATAACTCTCTGATGAAAGCACATTGTAAAACTCAATTGTAGATTGTTTCTTTCGCCTATCATGGTCGGCACGAGAAATTTTTGTTTGCTGCCTTATCTGGACAAAAATAAAAATAACTCCAACTATGACAAAGATACTTTCTATAAGAGGCAGGTATTCTTGGATATATTTTAGCATAACGATCACCTCCTTTCTCCTCAAATCATATCACATTTAATCGGCAAAGTGAGGGTTTATTTATGTCTTTCGGTAAGATGAATGCCTTCGTTAGTATCGTGCAAGCAGACTTAAGCAAAGATACAGATGGGTTCTCAATCTCGGCCGATATGGTTTTAGCCAGCGTCAGAGCCTACAAAGAGGAACGGCATGGCAGCAAATTCTGGGCCAACCGGGCTACCTTCTCCTCCGCTAACTGCCTCTTCCGTTTTCGGCTGATTCCTGGGCTTGAGATTACAACCAAACTGGCGATTCTTTGTGATGGATTGCGCTATAAAATCCTCAGCGCAGAGAATGTGCAAGGGAGGGGTATGTACATAGAGGTGCTGGCAGAGAGCCTGAAGGCTTCAAAGCAGTGAATAACTAATAACGAAAAACGAATACAATCTCGTTTAATTTATTCGTTATTCGTTCAAAAGGCGGGTGAAATTATGGCAAAAGTTAGTTTTCAGCTGCCGGAGGATTTCCTCCAAAAAGTCTCTCAGTTGGAGGAAAAGACTGATGAGATCATCCCCCGGGTGTTGGAAACCGGTGGTAGTGTGGTGTTGGAACAGGTGAGGAGCAATTTGCAGGCTGTGGTTGGCCGGGGTACCAAATATCCTTCCCGATCCACCGGGGAACTGGCCAGAAACTTGGGCCTTTCTCCGGCCAAAATGGACAAAAATGGGGATTTCAACGTAAAAGTGGGCTTTTCCGAGCCACATTCCGGCGGGGTGACCAATGCTATGCTGGCAAATATCCTCGAATATGGCAAACACGGCCAGCCACCTAAACCCTTTCTCAAACCGGCCAAATCTCAGAGCAGAATCCCCTGCATTAAGGCCATGAAGAGCAAACTGGAAGAGGAGATGGATAATTTGTGAACATTCTTGCTGAAATAAATACTCTGCTGGGGGGTTTGGGGGTAAGAGTTGAAACCGGCGTATTCTCTGATGTTGCTCCGGAGGAATATACGATTATAACACCCCTATCCGATTCATTCGAGTTATTCGGTGATGATCTCCCCGGCTTTGAAACCCAGGAAGCCCGGCTTTCTCTTTATAGCCAAGGGAATTATCTGGCTTTAAAAAGCCGTATCGTCAGAGCTTTCCTGGATGCCGGATTTACCGTCTCTGACCGCTGGTATTTGGGCCATGAGGACGATACCGGCTACCACCATTATGCTATTGACCTGGCAAAATTATATAGACTGGAGGAATAAATATGGCAACAATCGGTATGGATAAACTTTTCTATGCGAAAATCACAGAGGGAGAAAACGGTGAGGAAACCTATGGCCCGCCAATTTCCCTGGCTAAAGCCCTTAGTGCTGATTTAACCATTGAGCTGGCTGAGGCTACTCTGTTTGCTGATGACAGCGCTGCTTATGTGATCAAAGATTTCCGATCCGGCAGTCTTAGTCTGGGTGTGGATGATATAGGGGTGACCGCTGCTCAGGATTTGACCGGGGCCGTAGTTGATGATAACGGTGTTCTCATCTCCGCTTCGGAGAATGACGGGTTGCCGGTAGCCATAGGTTTTCGGGCTTTGAAGCCGGATAACCGCTACCGCTACTTTTGGCTCTACCGGGTCAAATTCGGCATTCCCGCTACTAATTTGCAGACAAACGGCGAATCCATTACTTTTCAAACCCCCACCATAGAGGGTACGGTTATGCGCCGAAATAAACTGGATGGTAATGGCAAACATCCATGGAAGGCCGAGGTTACCGAGGGCGACCCCGGCGTGTCGGCGGATACTATTTCCAACTGGTATGAGCAGGTTTACGAGCCGGTTTATTCGGCAAATCCGGAAATTGGAGGATGATTTGAATGGATAATGGGAGAAGCGCTGTCATTGATATTTGTGATCAGAAATATGAGCTAATTCTTACCACAAGGGCTACAAAGGAAATAGCCGGGCGTTACGGTGGTTTGGAGAATCTTGGTGATAAACTCCTCAAGGCGGAGAACTTTGAGCTGGCCCTTGATGAAATTGTTTGGCTGATCACTCTTTTGGCAAATCAGTCCGTTTTGATCCATAATCTCCGGCATAAGGATTCGCCCAAGGATCTATTGACCGAAGAAGAAGTGGAGCTGCTGACTTCTCCTTTAGAGCTTGCTTCTTATAAGGATGCCATCACCGAAGCTATGTTCAAAGGCACCGCCCGCAATGTTCTCAGCGAGGATGACGGCTCAAAAAACCAGCAAGGCGCGTGAGTGATGCTGAGACTTTCACGCGCCTGTATTACTATGGTACTGTGCAAATGAGTATGGCACCGGAGGATTTTTGGCTGACACCCATTGGTTTTTTTCTTGATCTTTGGGCTTGCCATAAGCAGTTTTTGGGGGTGGAGAAAGCACACGGGGATATGTGTATTGACGATATTCTGCCCAGTGGGATTTAATTCTCTTTACTTGACTTATTTACATTACCGTACTTATCAAAAAAGTAACGATCCCCTGACTCAATATCAGCTAAAATAGCTTTTGCAATTGTTGCTCCATCAAATATCAGGTTTTCATGTTTAATGGAAATATCGTAAGTATATTCAATGCCAAGTAATTTGTATTTTGTTTCTTCGAGAACAATATAAGCATCATCACCAAGGTTGAATAGCTTTGATACGGATACTTGTTCGCTTATTTGCTCATTAAGGTTAATCAATTGATTGTCAAAATCCATCATGGAGTTTATTACATTACCAGCGCTATCAACAATCATAGTTTCATTATTACGAGCCGAATGTTTGAGTCTTGTAAATTCCGGATAAGCTTTCTTAATCCAATCCATATCAAGAAAAAACTTGCGTTGAATGTTTGTTGCATAAACCTCAGAAATAGTTAGATCGAGTGTTCTAATTCTTCCTTCCCAATCTTTGTCCGTTGGTGGTCGCATTTCTTTTAATGAAATGCCATAATACTTAGCAAATTGTTTTGCTCCAGCTTGAAATCCGTATTTGCTTACAAAAACGCCCTTTATATTACCGATGTCATGGATAACCCCGAAAAAGTCACGAACCCTTCCTATTGAAACTGTATCAGAAAAATTTTTGCACTCAATAGCTACACAGTGAGTTTCCCCTATATTTTTAAATTCCCAATAAACATCAATTTGGTGCTCACATCCAGACTTGCCTTTAACTTTAATATTGTGCTGGATATTAGTGGTTTGAATGCCTTCAGCATCGTTTAAAGTTTGGTAGATTTCTTGGGTAAGTTTTTCATATTCAGTATTAACATTAGCCATAAAGCAACTCCTTATAGTTGGTTCCAATAAATATAAAATGTAAGGAAACAATTATATTCTGAAAGTTTTGTCGTTTCCGCTTGTTCAATTCCTTTATATGTCATTAATAACCACCAACAAGAATAAACGATACAATGTTTTTAAAACTGAATTATAAGAATCACCCATTAAGTTGCCTTTTTTTACATATATTTCGAAATTGTTTATTGATAAAATCCGCAATCTGCAAAATATACTGTTGGGCAATCAAGAACAGAGGAGTCTTCTAAAGTTATCTTAAACTCATTGCAATCTGTTATATTGATATTTAATTCTATTGGTCGAGATGTTTTAGTAATTTCTGGACTTGAATATATAATGCTTCCGTCTGCTTCAATGATAATTTTTGTAGACCACCTTGCCTGCTCCCCTAGGCCAATATATGCTGTGCCTTTGAATTTTGAGTATTTCATATTTAGTAAGGTATGAAAAGTGGATCTTCCGTTTAGAAAATAACACATGGCATATTCGTTTTCATAATTATCTTTATAGGCATCACCCTTATGTAGTTTAGCCCCAATATTTGTAATATTTTCAAGCTTAATACTTGCAGGGTTTGGCGTTTGTGTGGTGGGTGGGGAATCGGTTTTTTTGTTTTTTAGGTTCTCATTTTCTACTTTTAAATCTTGGTATTGCTTTTCTAGCGCATCGTATTTCGTCTTTAGCTGAACATATAGTTTATCATCATCAAGCTCAAGCTGATATTTAGCTGATAAGTCTTCTTTTTCAATAAGCATATTCTGATATTGAGATAATAATTCCTCGTATTTATGTTTATAATTTTCGGGGCCAATACTAGCTCTTCCGCCATAGAAGCCAGCAATAAGGGTACATGCGCCAGTAATGACAGCAGCTATAATAGTTGTGGCTTTATCACTTTTGCTCATAATCATCGTACTCCTAAAAAACCATATCAATGGTTTAACATAACAACCATCAATGCAATTATAAACCAAAGTATTATTTTTTTCAACAATAATTTTCCTAATCTTTCTAAATTCAAGGAGTACTGCCATGAGCGACAATTTTGGCCTTCGCATCGGCATAGAGGGTGAGAAGCAATTCAAAGACGCTCTTCGGGATATCAACCAGGCGTTTAAAGTCTTGGGCTCGGAAATGGCACTGGTCACCTCTCAGTTTGACAAAAACGATAAATCTGTCCAAGCCCTCACTTCTCGCAATACTGTTCTAAGTAGAGAAATCGAAGCTCAAAGAGAAAAGATCACCACCCTGAGATCCGCCCTGGATAATGCCTCCACTTCCTTCGGTGAAAACGACAAGCGCACCCAAAGCTGGCAGATTCAGCTAAACAAAGCAGAAGTTGAACTTGCCGGGATGGAAAAAGAACTAAAAGCCAACAATGCAGCCTTGATGTCCAACTCCGAGAGATATGATTACTTAGGCAAGGAAATCGCAGCTACTGTCCGCGAATATATCAAGGTGCGGGATGAATACGGCAAGAACAGCACCGAGGCCAAAGCCCTGGAGGCTCGGCTGGGTGATTTGACCCGTGAGCAGCGGGATGCCGGGAAAGCTGCTGATGAGGAAGATAAGCAGATCACAGAGGTCACAAAATCCTTGGGGCTTTATGAACGCAGCGCAAAAAGTGCAGCTAACGAAACTGAAAAATCGGGAATCAGCTTTGCCAAGGTCGCGGATACTTTGAAGAATGTGGGGAAAGCCATCGCGGGGGCAGTAACGGCTGTCGGCGCTGCAGCCACTTCGGTTGGGGTTGGTATGTTCAAGATGGCTGAAGGTGCTGCAAATACAGGCCGGGAAGTCAATATTATGTCGCAAAAACTGGGCCTCTCCCGTCAGGGATTTCAGGAATGGGAGTTCATTCTCAAAAAGTCCGGTACCAGCATTGATGTTATGAATATCGGAATGAAAACACTGCAAAAGACCATGGGTGGTCTGACAGAAGATGGGGACAGCGCCTCAAAGGCTTTTGCTGCTGTCGGTATCAGTTTTGATGAGATCAAGGGTAAGACTCCGGAAGAAGCCCTGAATATGACCATCCGGGCCTTACAGGATTTACCGCCCGGGGCGGATCGGACTGCCGCTGCTTTGAAACTGTTTGGCAGAGGGGCAATGGAACTTCAGCCCTTGCTCAACAGAACTTCTGCGGAAACCGATGAGCTGCGTCAGCGGGCTCATGATTTAGGCCTCGTTCTTGGTGATGCCCAAATAGATAATTCTCTCAAATTCCGCAGCGCCATGGGCAGGATTAAGGACACCATGCAGGGTATGAAGCTGCAAATCGCCAGCAGCCTGGTTCCGGCTTTTGCTGATGGGCTGGAGGCCTTTCTGGATTTCGCCAGTGGTGTTGAGGGCGGCGAAGAGAAGATGAAGTCTGCTGTGGATAATATCACGGCAACTATTTCTACCGCCCTGCCTGAGTTTATCCAAAAAGGCGCTCAGATGATCTCGGCTCTGGTAACCGGAATATCCTCGGCTCTGCCCGGTATAGCGGAAGCAATCGCTTCTGTTTTGCCTCAGCTGATAAATGTTATCACTTCAATGGTGCCACAACTGGTCAACACAATTATGACCGCCATTCCTTCCATCATCAAGGCAATATTGTCGGCGCTTCCGGCTGTAGCAGACGCAGCGGTTCAGATCGCTATTGCCCTGGCCAAGGGGCTGTCAGGGATGATCCCCAGTTTGATCCCTATTGCGATAGAAGCAATTATGTCTATTGTCCAAACCTTGATCGCCAATGTACCCCAACTCTTGGAAGCCTCTCTGCAAATCATCACCGGCCTGGCAGATGGTCTACTTCTCGCTTTGCCTAAGTTGATCGCTGCTCTTCCCACCATTATCAAAGCCATTGTCAATTTCATCATTGGAGCTATTCCCCAGCTAATTGATGCCGGAATCAGACTTTTGACTTCTCTGATCACAGCCTTGCCAACCATCATCCAGGCAGTTGTGGCAGCAATACCCAAAATTATCAACAGCGTGATAGGCGCTATTATAGACAGCATTCCCCTGATCATAGATTCCGGAGTAAAGCTGCTGGTAGCCCTGATTGAAAACTTACCCACTATAATAACCACTATTGTTGCGGCGATTCCTCAAATTATTAGCGGACTTGTTAATGCCATCATCGGGAATATTGACAAAATCATCATGGCCGGGGTTCAGCTTTTGGTCGCTCTGATTACCAACCTGCCCACTATTATCGTGGAAATCGTCAAAGCCATCCCGCAAATCATTACAGGCATTGTCTCGGCTATTGCTTCCTTTGTTCCCAAAATTGTTGAGGCTGGTGCCAACCTTATCAAGGGTCTCTGGCAGGGGATTTTGAATGTCAAGGATTGGATCTGGAGCAAGATCAAGGGCTTTATGGACGGTATTGTGAGCAGCATCAAGAGCTTTTTTGGTATCCATTCACCCTCAACCCTCTTTGCCGGGATAGGCCGGGATATGGGCGAAGGTATCGGGGTAGGCTTTGAGGATGCTATGGATCAGGTGTCCAGGGATATGAGAAATGCCATTCCCAGAGATTTTGACCTGGCGGTAAACGCTTCCGGCGGCTATAGCGGCGAGAGGTATCTGGCAGGAGCGAATATAACCCAGAATATTTCTATCACTTCACCCAAAGCCCTCTCGGAAAAAGAAGCGGCCAGAGAGTTTAGAAATCTCTCACGAAAACTGGCCTTGGAGATCTGATTATGGAACTGACTTACATAAACTTAAATGGAGATAAGGTTATATTACGACAGCTGAAACCCTTTTTCCTCAGCAAGATTGACGGAGCGGGGCGCATTCGCCAGAGCATCAATACTTTTCATGCCCCGGAGCAGGACGGGGCTTTCTATATTTCCTCCAGCCTTGATATGCGCAACATCACCATTGAGGGGCGTATTCTGGCTGAGAATATAGATGAATCTTATGACTACCGCAGGCATCTTCTACGGATTTTCACCCCTAAACTGCGCGGCACCCTGATTTACCGCAACCGCCAAATTGCCTGCATAGTGGAAGAAGCCGGATTTTCTGTCAGCAATCTTTCCCGGGCTCCAGCCTTTTTTATCAGCCTGCTTTGCCCTTCTCCTTTTTTTGAAACATTGGAAGAAATCAGAGCGGAGCTGGCCTATTGGCTGGGCAACTTCGTTTTCCCTTTAGAAATTGTCCCACCGGGTTTAGAGCTTGGCATAAGACAACCCAGTCAAATCATAACTATAGATAATGAAGGGGACGTTCCCTCCGGCTGTGAAATTGTTTTCAGCGCCCTGGGCTCGGTGACCAATCCGGAGTTGCTTAACATAGATACCGGTGAATTTATCCGGATCAATACGACTATGGTTGCCGGGCAGGAAATTCATGTTTTTACCCATTTTGCTGGGAAGCAGATTATCAGTATTATTGGGACTACAGAAACTAATATCTTTTCCCTGCTGGATATGGGTTCCACTTTCCTCCAATTGACAGCTGGCATAAATACTCTTCGCTATGGTGCCGGATCAAATATAGATTCGCTGGAAGTAAGTATTCTATACAGGCCGCAGTTTTTAGGAGTTTAAAATAGTTGATAGTTGAGAGTTGAAAGTTGATAGTTAACAAGGAGCGATGGAGTGCAACTGTATGTATTTGACCAGGAGAGACGTCAATTAGTTGGAATCATAGAAGCCTTTGACTATTTCCGCTGGACGAGAAGGTATTCTCAAAGCGGCAGCTTTGAGCTGAGGGCTATAGCCACCGAGGATAATATTACTTTGCTCCAGGTAGGAAATATTCTCTGGAAAAACGATGACGAGGAAGCAGGGCTGATTGAATTTGCAGAATTGACCATGCAGGAGCAGGAATTTATTGTTGTTAGCGGGCGTTTTGCCACCTCCTTTTTGGCGAGGAGGATTATCTGGGGAACAGAAATTCTAACCGGGGATTTGGCTGGGGCAGTGAATCAGCTTCTCCAAAACCACCTGATAAATCCGGCTGATCCGGAAAGGAAAATAGATGGCATAACTCTTATGCCGGAGGTATTAGGTGTTTCCGTAAATACTCAGGTTTCATATAGGAACCTGCTGGACACAGTCAGCGGTCTTTGTGAAACCGCCGATATAGGTATTAAAACGGTCTTTAATCCTGATACAGGGGTTTTCACTGTTAAGCTCTACCAGGGAACTGAAACCCAGGCTGTTTTTTCCAAGGAATATGAGAATATTATTGAGCAGGTTTTTACTCAAAGTCTGGTGGATTATGCCAGCATTGCCCTGGTAGGCGGTGAAGGGGAAGGCCCGGAGCGTATTCTGGCTACCACTGGCGGCGGTATCGGCGAGGAGCGTTATGAGATTTTTGTGGATGCCCGTGACCTGCAATCAGAAGATTTCCCCGATGATTATGACGCAGCTTTGATTTTCCGAGGGCAGGAAAGGCTGGCCGAGCTGGCAATGGTCAAATCTTTTGATGTCAGTGTCAATCAATATGGGAATCTCCAGTACAAAATAGATTTTGACATTGGCAGCCAGGTACGGATCGTTGCAAAAAGGTGGGGTCTGAGTATAACTGCCCGGATCACAGAAATAGAGGAAAATTATGATCAGGATGGCTTAAGTTTGAGCGTGGTTTTCGGCAAGCCCCTGCTTACCTTGGCCCAGAAACTGAAGGGAGGAAATATTTGATGGAAAAAAGCGGATTCTTTAACTCCTCTGGCGGTGACAGGTTGTATAATGCCATTGACTTTGCCGCCTATTTCGGGGATTTAGTCAGCAACGGTATCTTTTACCGGGTAGCAGATAACCTGAAAGTGACCGCCTCCACAGGCATGAATATTACAGTGCAACCCGGCTCAGCCTGGATCAACGGTTATCACTACCAAAATACTACGCCCTTGGATTTATTGATTTCTACAGCTAACGGGATCAATCCCCGGATAGATCGGGTGGTAATACGCTGGGATAATATGGCTCGGAGCATCAATTTGGCTATAATAACCGGAACCCCGGCAGCCACCCCTGTGGCCCCTGACTTGACGAGAAATGCCGATATTTATGAACTGGGCATTGCTGATATATTAGTACCCAGCAGCGTATTAACAATAAGTCCAGGGAATATTTCCGATACCAGATTAAATCCTGATCTATGTGGTTTAGTGAATTCCTTGGTAACGGCGGTCTATGAATAGCAGTTGATAGTTGATAGTTGAAAGTGGAAAGTTTAAATCTTTGATTTTGTGGTTTTAACGATTGAAGTTAACAATTTGATCAATTCAATGCATTCAGCGTTCATGCTCTTATATTCCGCATCGGATAAATACTCTGTTTCGTGAAGAAGTTCAAGCCAATACTCGACCTCACCAGCTTCTTTCAAGGCAATATTCATTTTAGCCAGAAAATCTTTTGTGGATTGTCCGTTCAATGCCTCTTTGATGTTCGCGTCAATACTGGTGCCGGAACGTAAAAGCTGCTTAGATAATGTGTATTCCGATTTTGATCCAGATAAATGTTGATATAGCCTTATAATCCTGACCGCGAATTTCTTGCTTTTCTCATATGCGATACTGTTAGACAAAGTAACCACCTCACTAAATTTGGTATTTTAACTATACACTATCAACTTTCAACTAAAGCGACTGAAGGGAGCGCCTAATGGCTGATATAAACGGGGTAGTTTTTACAGGTAGTGGTACCCGTGGAATTACTTATACAGTTACCTACACAGGATCCCGCCCCAATAACTCCCAAATGACCTATGATTTCAGTATCAGTGCAGCTATGACTTCCGGGTTCCTTGATACTGATTATGCCCTGCTTTGTATCATTACTGTTAACGGCGTAGCGGGCCAGGTGCGAATTAAGGCGGGAAATGAGTTTTGGTATGCAAGCACTATCAGAACCGGAAATATTTCTATAACTTGCC
>WRHF01000045.1 GCA_009783415.1 Clostridiales bacterium | reverse complement strand
TTTATCATTCACAATTCATCATTCATCATTTTTCATTTTAATTTAGCCAAATAATACCTGCAAAGAATAATGAAAAATGATGAATGATAAGTGATAAATTATGAATTAACAAGCTTTCTTCTGCTAAGTTGTTGACATTGCTTCCCAGAAGGGGGTGCCCCGAAGGGGCGGGGGTTGTCCCCCTTTACTGCACCATCCCCCAACAACATCGCAACCACCCGGAAATCCCTTTTTTATCTCACTGTTCCTCTATTCTTCGTCAACCAAACCAACAGCACATTCAGATCGCCGGGGCTGACCCCGCTGATCCGGCTGGCCTGGCCAATGGTTTGGGGCCGGATCCGGCTCAGCTTTTGGCTTGCTTCAGCAGAAAGCCCTCTTACCTCTTGATAATCCAAACCTTCCGGCAGGCGCCGTCCTTCCAGACGTTCAAAACTAGCTACCTGCTGTTTTTGTTTCTCTATATAACCCGCATATTTCAAGCTGACCTCCACTTGTTCCCTTTCAGAGTCTTCAAGATTCTCTCTTGAAGGGTATTTAGCCGCTATTTTTTCATAGGTCATTCCCGGACGGCGTAATAGCATAGCCAGATTATCTCCTTTGCCCTCAATATCAAGACCCCGCAGCTCCTCTTCTCCGGGGCGGATGCTTTCCAAACGTTTTATTTCTTCTTGAATCGCGGTTTCCTTTTCCAGATGCGCTTCATATCTCGCAGGAGAGACTAGCCCCAGCTCTTTAGCCAATGGGATCAGACGCAAGTCCGCATTATCCTGCCGCAAAAGCAAGCGGTATTCCGCCAAGGAAGTAAAAAGCCGGTAAGGTTCTTCTACCCCTTTAGTCACCAGATCATCTACCATCACACCCAGATAAGCCTGCGCCCTGGAAAGATGAAAAGGAGGTTGTCCCAAGGCCCGCAAGGCAGCATTGGCGCCGGCCCAAAGTCCTTGCCCCGCAGCTTCCTCATAGCCGGAACTACCATTGATCTGACCGGCAGAGAAAAACCCTTTCAGTTGTTTATGTTCTAAAGTTGGGCAAAGCTGGCTGGGAAGCAGGCAGTCGTATTCAATTGCATAAGCAGGACGCAGTATTTCCACTTGCTTTAGTCCCTCAATGCTGCGCAAAAAATCAAGCTGGACCTCCCTGGGCAGACTGGATGACATTCCTTGAACATAAAATTCTTGGCCGGCTAAATCCTCCGGCTCCAAAAAAAGCTGATGCGAATCACGCTCAGCAAAGCGGGTCACCTTATCTTCAATAGAGGGACAATATCTGGGGCCTACCCCTTTGATATCTCCGCTAAAGAGAGCGGAAAGATGAAGATTATCCCTGATGATTTGATGGGTGCGGGGATTGGTATAGGTTAGCCAGCAGGAACGGCGGGGACGGGCCCTGGCCTCTTCCCGTTTGGTGAGAAAAGAGAAGGCCAAGCCGGAATCATCGCCCTTTTGTTCGCACATACTTTCAAAATCAAGCGAATTCCGGCTGACCCTGGCAGGGGTTCCTGTTTTAAATCTGGTCAGGGGTAAACCTAATGACTTTAAATAAGCAGATAATTCCAGTACAGGCGGGTATCCCAAAGGCCCTGAAAAATAGTTCATATCTCCGATGAAGATACGTCCTCCCAAATAGGTTCCGGCTGCCAGGACTATATTTTCAGCAGAAAAACGCCGCTCATCCGTGAGCAGAACCCCTTCTATCTGATCTTGAGATATTAAAAACTGTTTTACCTCCCCAAAGGCTATAGCAAGTCCCTTTTGGCTAAAGAGAGCCTCGCGGGCCAGCTTCTGATACTCCGGCTTGTCGATTTGGGCCCGTAGCGCCTGAACTGCCGGACCTTTTCCCTGGTTAAGCAGGCGGATCTGGATCTGGCTCTTATCGGCAGCTCTGGCCATAAAGCCGCCCAGCGCATCGATTTCCCGCACCAGAATACTCTTGGCCGGGCCGCCAATGGCCGGATTACACGGCATTAAGGCCAAACTATCCGGGCCTTGGCTGATAAGCAGGGTTTTCGCTCCCAAACGTGCTGCAGCCAGAGCCGCCTCGATCCCCGCATGACCGCCGCCGATAACAATAACTTGATATACTTCCATGCAAATGATCATTCCCTAATATATTATGTTTCACGTGAAACACTATTTTCCGATGCAAAAGTTGGTAAATATCTTGTCCAATATCGCTTCATCGGCAGTTTGGCCGCAAATCTCGCCTAAGGATTGCCAAGCCAAGCGCAAGTCTATTACCAACAAATCTTGCGGCAAATTCAATCCTTCCCTGGCAGTCAGCAAAGAGTTTTTTGTTCTTTTTAAGGCTTCAAGTTGGCGCAAATTATTTATTGTTCCGGAATGCCTGTGATCCCGGCCGTCTCCCAGCGCCAGCTCTTTTATTGCTGCTTTCAGTTCGTTCAGACCCGCTCCGGTGAGGGCTGAAACAGACACTGTTTTCAACCCCGGATTCTGCTGTTCCAATTCTTCTCTGAGAGTACCCGAGTCATATAAATCAGTTTTATTGATCACCGCTATTATCGGGGCCTCTCCCCGCTCCTCGATCCAGATCATTTCCTCTTTTGTCAACTCATGTCCGGCCTCTAAAACCAGGAGAATCAAGCCCGCCTGATTTGCCGCCATTTCTGTTCGCAGCATTCCCTCTCTTTCGATCTCATCTCCGGTTAGCCGTAATCCGGCTGTATCGGTCAGGCGCAAGGGCAATCCATCCAGATCATAGCCTACTTCAATCAAATCTCTGGTAGTTCCGGGCAAACTGCTGACAATGATCCGATCTTCTGAAATCATGGCATTCAAGAGACTGGATTTACCTACATTCACCCGTCCCAACAAAACCAGATCCAGGCCATCCCGATAGATGCGGCTGCTTGAAAAGCCCCGAAGCATCTCCTCGATTTCCGCCAAGATTTCCGTTATTTCCTTCTCAATCCGGTTTTGAGCAGGCTCTTCCACTTCATCCGGAAAATCGATAGCCGCCTCTATCGAAGCTATCAAAACCAGCAATCTCTCGCTCAATGGAGCTAAACTCCCGGAAAGACTTCCCTTTAATTGCCGGGCAGCCATAGTAACAGCAGCAGCGGTCGGGGCAGTGATCAGATCAATAACGGCCTCGGCTTGAGCTAAATCCAGGCGGCCATGCAGAAAAGCCCTCAGGGTGAATTCCCCCGGTCTTGCCATTCGTGCTCCTTGGTGCAAAACCAAAGTCAAGACTGCATTGAGTACTGCCGGGCCGCCATGGCATTGCAGCTCCGCCATGTCTTCACCGCTATAGGATCGGGGAACTGGCTGATAAACAGCCATAGCCTGATCCAAAGGCAAGCCTTGCTCATCTTTGATCCAACCCGGCACCAAGTAATGCGGTTGCCAAGTATCCTTCCCTAAAGGGGAAAAGACTTTCTTTATAATGGATATCGCATCCGGACCGCTAAGACGAACAATACCAATAGCGCCCGGTCCGACAGCAGTAGCAATAGCCGCTATCGTATCATTGATTTCCTGCCTCATTCAAAATCTTCCTCTTTAAAGCAAACTTCATTCAAGCAACCTGTTTTGCCTGGCAAAACATCAATGACTGCTGCTTATAACTTGTTTCTAAAAAATGGGGATAGAAGCTAAAAGCCATGGGAACAGGGCCTTTATCATTCTATCCCTAAATTATTGTCTCAAACTAAAAGAATTACCTATTAGAAAAACCCCAAGGCCTATTGCCGCCTCCGCCGGAGGGTCTTTTTTTCCGGATTATGACCCGGCGATAGGGCTCTTCTCCCTGGCTACTGGTATCGACCCGCCGGTCGTCCTGTAAAGCCATATGGACAATTCTCCGTTCATGGGGACTCATAGGTTCCAGCTCTACCCTGCGGCCGGTACGTACCGCCTTATCCGCCATTTTCCGGGCCAGCGCCATCAAAGTTTCCTCTCGGCTCTCCCGGTAACCTGCAACATCCAATACCAGTCGTACTCGCTCGGCCTGGACTTTTCCCCGATTGACACAAAGGTTAGCTAAATACTGCAAGGCATTCAGGGTTTCCCCGCGGCGGCCGATCAAAATTCCCAAGCCGCCTCCGCTAAAAGAAACCCACAAAATCCCATCTTTGTTTTCTATAGAAGATTGGGGATCCACCCCTAAGGCGCTTAAAACAGGTTTTAAAAATTCCTTAAGACGCTCGTCGACCTGTTGTATCAGAGCCGCAGTAATTTCCGGTCCTTTATTTTCCTGGATATTTTTGGCAGGTGCAGCCTTATTCGCTTCCTTTTTGTACTCTGTTTGCGGTTTTGCTGTATTTCTTGGGACAGGCTCTTGTTTTTTCAGATCCTGAATGTTTATAGGTTCTTTGATTTTTATGCGTACCTTGGCCTCCCGGCCTCCCAAGCCAAAAATACCTTTAGAACCGACGTCAATTATTTCCACATCGACATCGGCCAAATCCACCCCAGCCTTGGAACAGGCAAGATCTATGGCTTCATTTACGGTTTTTGCAGTTTCTTCGATAAAATCATCCACTATGTGAACCTCCTTTGCCGCCCTTAGAGAGCGGGAATATTAAGGCAACTACTGGAAAAATCTATTTTTTCCGTTTTAATTTGCGCTTGCTGGTATTGGCGACAGCAATTTTCTCCCGCATTTCCTGAGAAAGAGTGGCTTTTTCTTCCTCTATTTTGGCTTCTTGCTTTTTCTTCTCTTCTTCCAATACAGCTTTTTTCTCCGCTTCTATAGCGTCCTGTTTGACCCCCTGCTTATTAATTATCCATTGCTGCAATACAGTTAAGAAACTTTGGTAGATCCAATACAGCGACAAGCCCGCCGGCATAGTCCGGGCAATCCAGGCAAACATCAGCGGAAAAATAAAAAGCATCATTCGCTGCGAAGGATCTTTGCGGTTGGTAGAGGTAAGAAATTGCTGTCCGAAAGATGCCGCGGCTACCAATATCGGCAAAATCAGCGGGTCGCCTTCAGCTAAATTTCTCACCCAAAAAAACACATTATACTCCGGATAGACTGGTGTCAACTCGCGCAGAACTTGGAAAAGAGCAAATAAAATAGGCATTTGCAGCAGCAAGGGAAGACAGCCGGATAGGGGATTTATTCCTTCCTCCTGATAGATTTTTGCCAGCTCCGCGTTCTTTTTCTGGGGGTCGTTCTTATACTTCTCATTGATTTCCGTGATCTTTGGCTGAACTTTTTGCATTTCCCGGGTGGAACGCATTTGTTTGATACTTAAAGGATAAAGAACCGTCTTAATGATGATAGTAAACAACAAAATAGCCAGGGCATAATTGGGTAAGCCAATCGTCTTTGTAAATGTAAACAGCAATTCCAGAAGCTGGGTGAGTAAATACTTAAGTCCTGCCCAAATCCCCATGCTGGGGGCAGGATCGGTAGCAGTAACCAATCGCAGCCCGGCTAAAAAAAGATCATGCAATATTTTCACTCCTTGCTAGAATTCTGGTTTCAGAAGTCAGATACCAAGCGCTTTATAAGCGACAAGTTATCCTTAGGCAACCTCTAATGTTTTGCGAAGCAAAACCTAACCCCTTCTGTCCTCTGTCCTCCGACCTCCGACCTCTGTTCTTACCGGATCATAGCCCTTTCCTCCCCAGGGGTGGCATCTCAGTATGCGTTTACATGCCATCTTGCCGCCTTTTCTTAATCCATAGAATTCAATAGCTTCAATAGCGTACTGGGAACATGTAGGCTGATAACGGCAATGAGCCGGAAAAAGAGGAGATATTGCCCGCCGGTAGAAAACTATTAAGATTAAAACTATTTTTTTAATCATTTTCTTTCCGCTCATTTTACTTTTGCTTTTTTTCCCGCAATTTTGTTAAAGCTAAATCCATCTGGCAGCTCAACTTGTCAAAATCCGCTTGCAAAACCGTACTTCGGACTACTATAATATAATCTCTTCCGGCTAAAAATTTGTTTAGATGCCGGCGGCAAATCTCCCGCAGCTGTCTTTTTACCCGGTTGCGCACTACGGCTTTACCGATTTTTTTAGAAACAGAAAACCCCACCCGAAATCCGGGCAGCCCTGTATATCGGTTGTAGAAAACAAAATAGGGAAAGCTTTGTGATCTACCCTTTTGATAGACCCGGCGAAAATCACGCCTTTGGCGCAGACGATACTTTTTCGGCAGCACAGGCTTAAACAGACAGAGATTTACGGCCTTTAGCCCGGCGGCGGCGCAAAACATTCCGGCCGTTTTTACTTCCCATTCTGGCTAAAAAACCGTGTACCCGCTTATGCACTCTTCTTTTTGGCTGATAAGTACGCTTCATAGGACAATCCTCCTTTAATTTAGGGGAACAATTTACTTGGCTTTGCTCCAAAATACTGTAACAGAAAAATTATAGCCTAATTACCTCATCTTGTCAAATATATCTTTTCTAAAATATTTTTATCTTATGCCGGTTGGCAAAAACCATATCATTGTGGAAAAACTGTTAATAAACTGCGGATAATATTTTTGGTTGTTGATAATTTTTCTTTTTTTCTCACTTTACTAACATTATCAACAAAATATCCCCGTGGATATCTTGTTCCGGTTTGGGGACACTTGGGGATAAAAATAGAATTCTTATTTTTTAATTATATTTTCCTCCTTAATTCCAAAAAATATCCACAACCAAAAATAAGACAACATTCCTCTTTCAACCTATAATTATATCTTTTATCCACTTTTACACTTCCTCTATTACTATTACTATTTTAAATATTATTCTTATTCATTTCCCAAAGAAAATATGCCTGTTTTTTGTTTGTTACTAATTTTATTTACTTTACAACTAAGGAGGCCATAATGAGCAACGAATATTTTTTTAACACCATAATCGGCAAAAGAAAGAGCCGTATTGTTTCCGGAATCCATGCAGCTTTATCCGCAGCCCAAATCGAAAAAAAGATTGATTTTAGGCAGTTGCCTCCCATACTTTTGGAGGTACCAAGAGAGGAAGCGCACGGAGATTTTGCCTGCACTATTGCTATGCTTTTAGCCAAAGAACTCAAACGTTCTCCCAGAGAAATCGCCGGGCTGATCAAAAATTATTTTGATTGCGCGGCTACCGGTGTAGAAAAACTGGATATTGCCGGTCCCGGTTTTCTTAATTTTTATTTACCTAAAAGCTGGTTATCTCCCTGCCTATCTGAACTTTTGGCTGAAGGAGATGATTTTGGCCGCAGCGAAGCCGGGTCGGGGAAAAAAGTACAGGTGGAATTTGTCAGCGCTAATCCGACCGGGGAATTGCATATGGGAAATGCCCGGGGAGCAGCTATTGGGGATACCTTGGCTTCTTTACTGGATATGTCGGGTCATCAGGTGGAAAGGGAATTTTATATCAATGATGCCGGTAATCAGATCAGCCGCTTTGCTGCTTCTTTAGAGGCCCGTTATCTTCAGCTTTTGGGTCAGGATGCGCAATTGCCGGATGACGGTTATCACGGTCAGGATATCTGCGATACTATGGCTGCTCTGATCAAGGAAGAGGGAAATAAATATTTGGGTATGGAAAGCCATCTGCGTAAAGAATATTTTACCTCTTATGCTTTGCAGGAAAAAATAACAAATGCTAAAAAGACTCTGGAAAAATTCGGAGTGGTTTATGATGTTTGGTTCAGTGAGCAAAGCCTTCATGATAGCGGATCCGTGACTGACATAATTGAGCGTTTGCGTCAAGGTGGCTGGGTTTATGAGCAAGACGGAGCTTTCTGGCTTGCCAGTACCCGTTTTGGTGAAGAAAAGGATGAGGTTTTAGTCAGAGCTAATGGTATTCCCACTTATTATGCCGCTGATATTGCTTATCATGACAACAAATTTCAACGGGGATTTGGCCTGGCTATTGATATTTGGGGAGCTGACCATCATGGCCATGTAGCCAGAATGAAAGGTGCAATGGCAGCTTTGGGCTATTCCAGGGATCAATTGGAAGTAGTATTAATGCAGCTGGTTCACCTTTATCAAGGGGGAGAGCTGTTGCTCATGTCAAAGAGAGCGGGAACTTATGTGACCTTGGAAGAGCTGATGGAAACAGTGGGGAAGGATGCCGCCCGGTTTTTCTTTGTGATGCGCTCAGCCGGCAGTCAAATGGATTTTGATTTGGATCTGGCCAAAAAACAATCAGCGGATAATCCTGTTTATTATGTCCAATACGCTCATGCCAGGATCTGCTCTATGCTGGCCAAAGCAGCCGAAGAAGGCTATACCCTAAAAGATTTGCCTGATGATTTTTCGTTACTCGACCATCCCAGCGAACTGGCTTTGATCCGCAAGCTGGTGGATTTTCCCGATGAAATCATTTTTGCCGCCCAGCATTTTGAACCTCACCGTATTGCTATTTATGTCCAGGATTTAGCAGCTCTTTTCCATAATTTTTATAGTCATTGCCGGGTAGTAGGCCCCGATAAGGATTTAAGCCTGGCCCGGCTCTGGTTGGCTAAAGGAACGGCCCGGGTAATAGCTAATGCATTGAAAGCAATGGGAGTAAGCGCTCCGGAAAAGATGTAGTTATGCCCAAAAATGTAAATATTTACGATCCCTGTGCCGGTTTTTTGCTGCCATGCAGTGCGGTACAACCTCAAAAGACAAGTAAATATAAGTAAACAAAAGAAAAACTATCAAAAATAGCCAATAGCCATGTATGATCCGGATTTTTGCCTGTTTTTGCGTCTTGCCTTTTTGGTCAGAGTAGGTCAAAATAAAAATATCAATGGTCAATAAAGGTCAAAACTCTGCAAATAAAAGAATAAGATTGCTTCTTTAAGAGGAGATTAAGAGCATGGGAAGTTTGGCTGATCAAATAGAAATTTATCTGAAAAAACTGCTTAAAAACAGCGATGGGGTAGTAGAGGTACAAAGAGGCGCTCTGGCGGAAATATTTATGTGCGTGCCTTCCCAGATAAATTATGTACTGGGAACCCGCTTTCAGCCTCAAAACGGTTATCTGGTAGAAAGCAAGCGGGGCGGGGGTGGCTTTGTCCGTATTGTCCGTTTGTCTTTGGATCCCAATCAGGAATTGGGAGAAATGATCACGGCTTTGGGGGATCAGCCAATTTCCTGGGATTCTGCTATCGCTCTTTTAGAGAGGCTGCTAGCAGAGGATTTTCTTACCTATCGGGAGATAATTTTACTGAAATCTCTGGCCGGCCCGGCGACACTGTCCCTGCCCCAAACCCAGGAAGACTTATTGCGAGGACGGATTTTAAGAAGTATTCTGATCAGTATTTTACGGGACGACTTTAAATAATTATGAATTATGCATTGACAAAAGGAGTGGATGATTATGCAATGCCAAAGATGTCAGCAGCGCCCCGCTAATGTTCATATTGTCCAGGTCAACAACGGGGTCAAAAGGGAAGAGCATGTCTGTCAGCAATGCGCGGCACAAATGGGTTTGGCTGCCATCGGTTCTCTGGGGCAAAGTAACCCGCTGGAAAAAATTTTCCCCAACCTCTTCACTCCGGAGGCAGCGCCGGAAACTGACAGAGCTTGCCCTCACTGCGGTTATAGCTGCCAGGAGCTGAGGGAAAGCGGCCGGTTGGGTTGCGGAGATTGTTATCAATACTTTAGCGGGGAAGTACAACCCGTTTTGCAGCGGATCCACAATTCTCTGCATCACCAGGGCAAAATTCCCCGGCGCCTGGGAGGTACTTTAGGCAGAAAGCGTCAATTGGATGATCTGCGAAACCAACTGGCCCGTTGTGTCTTGGATGAGCGCTTCGAGGAAGCGGCGCGGCTGCGGGATCAGATTCGTGAAATGGAAAAACGGGGTGAATAGATATGCAAAAAGATAATAATACTACTAACCTGACCCGCCTTTTGACCTCCTCTGCAAGTGCTTGGACCAGTTCCCGGAGCCAAAGCTGCGAGCCCGGTCAGGACGACCAAATAGTTTTGGCAAGCCGGGTACGCCTAGCCCGTAATCTGGCCGGACAGCCCTTTCCCGCACATTTGAGCCCGGAAATTGGCCAAAAAGTAGTGGCCAGCCTCTTCCTGGCTCTCAGGCATTTGGAAATGGCAAATAATGGTAAATACATTCTCCTGAAAATGAAGGATCTGACCCCGCTTCAGCGTTCCCTTCTTCTGGAAAAGCATTTGATCAGCCGGGAACTGACCCAGGCCTTGGAGAATCAGGCAGTAGCAATACGGGAAGATGAGGCTGTGGCTTTAATGCTCAACGAGGAGGATCATTTGCGAATCCAATGCCTGCTCCCCGGTTTTCAGCCGGAGGAAGCCTGGCGGATCGCTTCGGAAATCGATGATTTACTGGAAGAGAAACTGGATTATGCCTTTGATCCGGAGTTGGGATATCTTACCACTTGCCCCAGTAATGCCGGTACCGGTCTCAGGGCTTCAGTTCTACTTCATTTGCCGGGCATCATACTCACCAAGCAACAGGATATGCTTTTGGCCCAGCTGAACAAGGTTGGCATGACAGCCCGGGGCTTTTATGGCGAAGGCACCAAGGCTTTGGGCCACATTTTTCAGGTATCAAATCAGGTGACTTTGGGACTTTCCGAAGACAATATTTTACAGGGACTAAAGAGCGTAGTATCCCGCCTCCTGGAGCACGAACGCCAGGCCCGCAGCCGTTTGTTACAGGAAAAGGGAGCAGTAATAGAGGATCAGGTTTGGCGTTCCTACGGAATCATGAGCCAAGCCCGGCTGCTGCCAGGCAAAGAATTTATGGAACGCCTTTCCTATCTGCGCCTGGGCTTGGATTTAGGCATAATAGAAGGAATAGACCGCTCCCTACTAAACCGCCTGCTGATCGAAGCCCAACCCGCATTCCTCCAACAAGCCAAAGGCCAGGAACTGGATCAGCTGGAGAGGGATAAGGAAAGGGCAAAACTGGCTAATATCAGAATTGGGAAAACTCAGAGGGAGGTATAAATAAACAATGACCAGATTAACAGAAGGCGCCCAGAAAGCTCTTTCCCGGGCCCAGGCGACAGCAATTTCCCGCCATTCTGCCTTGGTTGGTACCGAGCATTTGCTTTGGGGAATTTTTGCGGAAAAGGACAGTGTAGGCGCCCAGATTTTAAAAAATTTAGGTCTTTCCCAGGAAAGGCTGGATGTTTTTATTGATGATAAAGCTAATTGGGGCGACAGCTTCAACGGTTATTCCCCCCGGGTCAAACGATCTCTTCAGCTGGCCGGGGAGGAGGCTGCCCGCTTTCAAGTGGATTATGTGGGGACCGAGCATCTTTTGTTGGGGCTGGTTATGGAAGGGGAAGGCATGGCTGCCAATTGGCTGCTTTCTCAAGGTTTGATCAATTTGGATCAGCTGCGGCAAATTGTAGCCAGAGGGGAATACCCCAATTTCCAGCCTTCTCAGCAACATGGCCCCATCCCGCCGGGCGCCAAAGCCCCTCAAGCCAAGGGTGGCAAAACCCCGGCTTTGGATTCCTTCAGCCGGGATCTAAGCAGCCTGGCCAGGGAGGACAAGCTGGATCCGGTAGTGGGCCGCAGCCGGGAAATTGACCGGGTGATCCAGATTCTTTCCCGGCGTACTAAAAATAACCCGGTACTGATCGGCGAGCCGGGGGTGGGCAAAACTGCTATTGCCGAGGGTCTGGCTCAGATGATAATTAACGGCAAGGTTCCGGAAACAATAGCCGGAAAGCGGGTAGTAGCCCTGGATATGGCAGCTATTGTAGCCGGCTCCAAATATCGGGGGGAATTTGAAGAGCGGATGAAAAAAGTGCTGGAAGAAGTAAGGCAAAGCGGGGATGTCATTCTCTTCATTGATGAAGTGCATACTTTGATCGGGGCAGGGGCTGCGGAAGGCTCCATTGATGCCGCCAATATCCTGAAACCGGCTTTGGCCCGGGGCGAGCTGCAATGTGTCGGGGCCACTACCCTGGATGAATACCGCCGTCATATCGAAAAAGATGCAGCGCTAGAGCGGCGTTTTCAGCCTGTGCAAGTAGGGGAGCCTACGGAAGAGGAAGCCATTGCCATTCTCTTTGGCTTGCGGGACAGATACGAGGCTCATCACCGGGTAAAAATCACCGATGAAGCCGTTACGGCAGCGGTGCGCTTATCTGTCCGTTATCTGAGTGATCGTTTTTTACCGGATAAGGCCATTGATCTTTTGGATGAAGCCGCTTCCCGGGTGCGCTTGGATAGCTTTATGGCTCCTCCGGATTTAAAAAACCTGGAGATGTCCCTGGAAGAATTGCGCACGGAAAAAGCTTCTGCTATCAATCATCAGGAATTTGAAAGGGCTGCCCAATTGCGGGATGAAGAGAAAAAAATGGCGGCTGAAATCGAGAATCAGCGCCAGATATGGCAAAAAAGCAAGCATAATAAACAGACAACAGTAGATGAAGAAGATATAGCCACAGTTCTTGCCAATTGGACCGGCATCCCCATCAGCAAGTTACAGGAAACGGATATGGAGCGCTTGCTTCAATTGGAGGAATTGCTTCATCAACGGGTGATCGGCCAGGATGAAGCGGTATCCGCTATTGCCAAAGCGGTACGCCGGGCCCGGGCCGGCCTCAAGGATGCCCGCCGCCCTATTGGTTCTTTTATCTTTCTTGGTCCGACAGGGGTGGGTAAAACCGAGTTGGCCAAGGCTTTGGCCCAGGTGATGTTTGGTAATGATGATGCCATGATCCGGATCGATATGAGTGAATATATGGAAAAACATGCCATTTCCCGCCTGGTGGGGGCTCCTCCCGGCTATATCGGTTATGATGAAGGGGGCCAGCTGACGGAAGCTGTGCGCCGCCGTCCTTATAGCGTAGTTCTGTTGGATGAAATGGAAAAAGCCCACCCTGATGTCTTTAATATTCTTTTGCAGGTGATAGAAGACGGCCGTTTGACGGATAGCACCGGCCGGACAGTGGATTTTCGTAATACCATTATCATCATGACCTCCAATGTGGGGGCAGCCAGCCTGCGTCAGGCAAAACCGCTGGGTTTTGGCGGCAGGGAAGATGAAGACAGCAGTTATCAGGGGATGAAAAGCAGGGTGCTTTCCTCCTTAAAAGATGTTTTCCGCCCGGAATTCCTCAACCGGATCGATGAAATTGTGGTTTTCCGTTCCTTAGATGCAGCTCAAATCGTAGAGATTGCCCGGCTGATGGCCGGGGAATTGATTGCCCGGCTGGCAGAACAGGGCATCCTTCAGCTTCAGGTGGAGGAATCCGTTTATCAGCTATTAGCCAAGGAGGGCTTTGACGAAGTTTACGGCGCCCGCCCCTTGCGCCGGGCCATTCTCCGCTATTTGGAAGATCCCCTGGCCGATGCCGTACTAAGCCAAAAAATTACCCCCGGGGAAGAGGTGAGGGCTACTTTGGATGAGGAAGGCGGGGTAACTTTTCTTGCGAATGAGGAATGAGGAATGAGGAATGAGGAATGAGGAATGAGGAATGAGGAATGAGGAATTATTGAAAAAACCCTTCGGGTTTTTGTTTATTGAATAAAAGATTTCGAGCTGTGCAATTGGGTTCAAGCCTGCAATGACGTATGTTATAATCCAATTACATAGGTCGAACTATTTTAGCAGGCTACTGCAGACTCCCCCCTGTCGCTGGCGCGACATCCCCCCTCGCAGGGCGAGGGGGGCAGGGGCGGGTGGAGCTAAGGAGCATGGTGTTTTCTCCCTCATATATTAGATAAAGTCATTTTGATTGAAAATAACTTTGTAATGCCAATATTTTTTTCAATTACATGAATATTTCTTGACTTTTGCTGTGAGATATGCTACCCTTAAAGAGTGAAAGCGGGTGAGTAGTATGCCTCAAAAACTTGTTTCAAGGTCAAACTATTTAGAGTGGTTGAAAAGCTGGCGCGAAAAACCTCTTATTAAAGTTGTGGCAGGGGTTCGGCGGTGCGGAAAATCCACCTTGTTTAAATTGTATATCGACTGGCTTAAAGAAAATGGTGTCCGCCCCAAGCAGATCATTTTTATCAACCTTGAGGAATTGGAGCATGAAGGGCTGCTGGACTACCGGGCCTTATATGACTATATCAAGGAACGGCTGGATAAAGACGGATATACCTATGTTTTTATTGATGAGGTTCAAAACTGCAAAGATTATGAAAAAGCAGTTGACAGTCTTTTTGTTAAGGACAATCTGGATCTGTATATCACAGGTTCTAATGCCTACCTTTTATCCGGCGAGCTTGCCACATTACTGACCGGGCGTTATGTCCAGATTGCTATGCTGCCTTTATCCTTTGCCGAATATGCCGAATTCAAAAATATTAACGAAAGAGATTTATCTCTAGCCTTCCAAAGCTACCTAAGATTTGGAGCCTTTCCCGCTGTTGCACTGCTGGATGATAAAGAAGATTTAATCTATTCTTATTTAGATGGTATTTACAATTCCATCCTCGTCAAAGATATTGCTGTTCGCTTGGGGCTAACAGACATTTCCATCTTAAGCTCCATAGCCAAATTTCTCTTTTCCAATCTCGGCAGCCCTGTTTCGGTTAAAAAAATTACGGATACCATTAATTCGGCAGGAAGAAGCATATCTGTAAATACTGTGGATAAATACCTTACCGCCCTTTGCGACAGCTATTTATTCTATAAGGCAGACCGCTATGATATTCGTGGCCGCCAGCACCTTAAGACACAAGCAAAATACTATACTGTAGATAGCGGCTTACGCCAGTGGCTGCTTGCTAGCTCTTCCCCCGACTTTGGGCATGTTTTGGAAAATATAGTCTGCTTGGAGCTGCTCCGGCGGGGTGCAAAAGTAAGCATAGGGAAAATAGCAGAAAAGGAAGTCGACTTTGTGGCCGAAAGCGCAAACGGCCTGACCTATTATCAGGTATCTGCTTCTGTTTTAGATGAAAACACCTTGAAACGGGAGCTTTCGGCCCTGCAAAGAATACCGGATCATCATCCAAAGCTTCTTTTGACCCTTGACGAAATTCCTAAAAATGCAAACTATGACGGTATCCGGCAACTGCATATTATAGACTGGTTGCTTGGCAAAGATATTAAAGCATAACGCTTGATGTGGTAGTATTCGTGAGCAAGCACATAATTTAAGAGCTGCTTATCGCACATGTCCAGAGAGTGGGGTAAAAAAATCCGGGGCTTTATCTAGCCTGCGGCAAGCGGGGTCTATGTAAAACATCCTGATATTCCTCGAAGATATCCGCACTGTAAACCAAAGATATTGCTCCCGTAAAAAACATCCTATAAATTTTAGCGGGATTTCCCATTGGCGATATCAAAGCTGAAACAAAGATGTTTGTATCAAGCACAACACGGCGCGTGTTCATATGCTTGCCCGCCGCGCTTTTCGTTCCACCCGAGCCGCTTTGATTTCCGCGTCAATTTCTTCCGAGGTCATTCTGTCTGTTCCATTTTGCACTGAGTTTTGCCATATACGCTCGGAAGCCAGCATTGCATCCCGCAAGGAAACTCCCTTACTCTCGTCTGTGTCAAGGGCAATTTCAAAGGGGATTTTTTTCTGTCTAACCACTTGCCTGACAAAAACAGTAATCGCGGTAGTTAAATTCATACCTAACGCATTAAATATTCTATCTGCCTCATCCTTAAGATTGCGGTCGATCCGTATACTCAAATTTGTTGTTTCAGCCATTGTGATCACTCCTCGTTCCTTTTTGGTTGATTTAGCCATAACATATTATTTGCATCATGTCAATACATTGCACAAATATTACCGTGCCACTTATGCCATATACAACAATGACTACCTTAACTACCAAATATTAACAGTAAGCAAATGCTTGTAAGGTTTTTTAAAGTATGTTACAATTTTGACATTGACAAGTAAGCGGCACATAGGTTGCTCTCCGGGAAGGAGGTGGCAGTGATGGGGTTAGTCATACTTGCTATGTACATAATCTTTCTCACCGTTTATCTTCTCTCCAATAAGAGAAAATAACCTTCCCTAGGTAAGGAAAGGCCATCTCTCAATTATAAACTTTTGGCCTTTATAGGCCGAAAATATTTTTAGGAGAGCAGCCTTCCCACCACAAGGGGCTGCTTTCTTGTCTTTTATTATATTAGTATTTTTTTATTTTGTCAAGAAGAATGTTAGTGTTGTAAAAATATGTGCAACGTATTGACTTCGCACATATTTTATGCTATAATCCAGGTAATGAAAATAAAGGAGTTGAGCACATGAGTACTGATACGGTTAATTTAAGTATCCGAATGGAACGCAACTTGAAAGAACAGGCCGAAACTCTGTTTTCCGAGCTTGGTATGAATATGACGACTGCTCTGAATATCTTTGTACGCCAGTCAGTCCGGCAGGGGAAGATTCCGTTTGAAATATCTTTGAATCGTCCTAATGCCGAAACGGTGGATGCTTTGCGGGAGATCAGGGATATGCGAAGTGGGAAGATTCTCAAACAATCCTCATCTGTTGCTGATTTTGTTAGAGAGATGGGTGATTAAGTGAGAACGCCTGTTTATTATGAATAAGGCAAAACTTGCTCATCGGGCTCAGCCCACCAGGCCCAATAACAATATGACATATCTCTTTCATCATTTTCGTCCTTTTTGATGCCCAACACCTGTGCCATCAAATGCCCCCAACCGCGCATACTCAAGCATAGCTTTTGACTGGTATCAAAATAAGGCGTTCCAAACTCGCCATATTGATGATAGTTACCTGTAAATTTTAAACCGTTCTCCTTCATATACTGGATAACTATATCTTCTGCTAAATCCATTTCAGAAAAGTCTTCAATTTCCGGATATTTTTCATCATGCCAATTTGTAAAACCAATTAACTTCATAAAAGGAAAATCTCCGCTCGTTCTTTTTTGGTTTTTGGTTTTTTGGTTAATTGAATTATAAATCGTGCATATTACTTGACATGCACGGAATAATGTACTATAATGATGTTATCATTACAAATCGGAGGTACTTGCTATGGCTCAGAGTCAAACAATCAATGTAACAATACGGCTAGACCGTGATATTAAGGAAAACGCCGAAAGGCTGTTCGGTGACTTTGGCATGAATTTATCCACAGCTTTTAATATTTTTGTTCGCCAGTCCTTACGTCAGGGCAAAATTCCCTTTGAGATTTTTGACCCATTTTACAGCACAAAAAATCAAACGGAATTAAATAGCAGGATTGCCGATATTGAAGCGGGCAAAAATCTTTCCGCTCATGAACTGATAGAGGTTGAAGATGAATAAAGTATATGCTTGTTTCTTTATCAATTCTTAGCAACCTGATTATCTATAATTTTACTGAACTCACGCAAAACATTGTCATAATACTCTTTTAATTGAGCAATAGTCATGTCTTTGGTCAATTTGCTTTTTTCAGCTTTGATTTGCCATATTTCCTGCAAGCTCATTATTCCTCATCCCCTTTCTGAATTAAAGCTATTGCCTGTACAATATCCACATTTGTATAACCCTTCAAGTTTGATTTTGCTCTAACACCTCTTATAGTACGTACATTTACTCTTAAAATCATGTTAATATTTCTTTGTAAATTATGAGCGAATATGCTGTAAATGACGAAAAAGCCGCGGAGATGTTTTATTCATCAAAGCTCTTCACTGTTCTTGAGGAAGAACAAACCAAGCTATGGCATTTAAGCGCAAACGCTTTGTTTGAGATGTTCCAAGAGGAGCTGCAAACAGGAAATATCACTTACCCGGAGGAGGCGTAATAATGAGCCAAGAAGGAAAGTTTTTAGTTTACTGCCTGGAAATGTGCAAACGAACATTGTAAAGCAAGCCATTTTGGCCTACTTTGATCAAAAAAAAGTAGGCCAGTTATAGCATGCGGAACATATACAAAGAGGCCGTGTCTGAAAAAGATAGATGCA
>WRHF01000044.1 GCA_009783415.1 Clostridiales bacterium | reverse complement strand
AATGCCAGCCAATGCTTGTTTGTTTTTATCACTAAAATAGACAATCTTTTTACAAGCCCGGAAATACTGAATATCCAATAATTAGTAATAATTTATAAATTATTGCAATAATGATAAATTTGTGGTATCATGGAGATGAGGTGATGCTACATGAAAAAATAATAAATGGATGAAAAGCTTGACCATGATCGGGAACCGTTGCCAATGCGGTTATATAAGTTTTTAGATGTTCAATTGTACTAGAAATCTACATATTAATTACCATGAAGGGATGTGTGTGCATGAAAAATAATAGTATCCAAAAAAAATACATATTTGCCTTACTGCTGGTTTTTATCTTGCTATTTGCCACGTCAACCTCAGCCTTCTATTCTTGGGACGACCCACTTGACCTGCAGGGAGGTCTGCCGGACGACTCGGGCGCTTTAGGGGACATTTTTGTGCCGGATGAGGTATTGGCCCCCGCCGATTCATGGGAGCAGGCGTGGCAAATAGCGGCTGCCTATGGACAGGAGCTTAAGTCCTATGCTTACGGCGTGGCGGTTTTAGGCGTGCCCGATGCCGAGCAGGCTGTGGCCCATAGTGTGGCTATGGCTGCTGCGTCACAAAGCCCTTTAGCTTTTGGAGTTAGGTTGCCTGAATTAAGCCTTAACAATATTTATCAATTATACGATGATATTGTTGAAGTATATCCGCTGGATTCAGAATATAGTACTGCCAGAGCATACATACCGGGTCAGGAATATGATATTAACTCTGCTGCAGCCTATGGAGAAGCCCAATGGCATCATGACTTTATGGATAGCGAACTCGCTTGGGAACTCACAACGGGTGAGGGAGTAGTGATAGCAGTTATAGACACAGGAATAGATATTGACCATCCAAAATTCGCTGGAAGGATTTTGCCCAATTCCTATAATTCAGTTATAAACCTGAAAGGATTGGATTATGTGCGGGACGATCATGGACGTAGCCACGGCACCCATGTAGCCGGTATTGCCGCTGCAGCTATGGAGGGAGATCCCTCTGTTTGCGGCGTAGCTCCTAAAGCTTCTATATTAGCCATAAAGACAAACGATCCTGCATCCGGCGTGGTCAATAGTGAGTCATGGGTTCGTGGTTTGAATTATGCGGCGGAAAATGGAGCGCATATCGTTAACATGAGTATTGGCCGTCCATATACTTCCGGAGCAAACTCAATAGAGCAAAACGCTATTGCCAACGCAGTAGCTCAAGGTGTTACCATAGTTTGCTCTGCCGGCAATATTGCTGCTGGACATGCTAGTTATCCGGCAGCCTACCCTGAAACAATAGCCGTAGCTGCCTTAGGGGCGAACGGCTTTTACGCCCCATACTCCAATTATGGGCCGGAAATTGATGTAGCCGCGCCCGGTTCCGCCATATATTCTACGGTAGCTGGCGGCTACTCAAATTTGAGTGGAACTTCCATGGCCTCGCCCAATGTAGCGGGCGTAGCCGCGCTTATTAAGTCGCGGCATCCCGAATACTCGCCGGAGCAAATCCGGGATGTAATGCACCGCACAGCGCGTAAAGTAACCCAGGCGGAAAAGGATGAGCGTTACGGATACGGACAACTGAATGCTTACACAGCCGTGCAGGGAGATTTTACCTACTATGCTGTAATCTATGATTTTAACGATGGGGTGCATGCCCCAATATCGCTTAAACAGATAGGCGGCGCCAGACTTTTTAAACCGGATTATCCAATTAGGGAAGGCTTTGTTTTTGCCGGTTGGTTTACCGCTAAAGATGGTGGAGACGAGTTTGATTTTTCCACCAGGATCAACGCGGATATAACTATATACGCCCAATGGGGTGTGGCTTTGCCGGGCATGTTCGCCTCAGAATTTCCTGACCCGTACTTTTGCAATGAGGTGTTAAAATTAGTTAGCCAGGCTGGCGATAATAAAAATCCCATGAGCCTGATTACCGATGCTGATTTTGAAATATTCAGGAATCGTGAATCATTAAGTGTTGCCGGCAAAGGTATCAGATCGCTTAAGGGTATTGAACACTTTGAAATCCTCAAAGAGCTGAATTGTACTAACAACAGGTTGACAGAAATAGATTTATCTAGAAACACAAACTTAACTATTCTTGAATGTTTCGGCAACAGCTTTACTGAACTGGATATATCAGAAAACGGTGCTTTGCGGGAACTTTATTGCCAGGAAAATTCGCTTTCCAGCTTAGACGTATCAAAAAACTGGGATCTAAGATTTTTTTATTGCGATAGTAACATGATAGAAACATTGGATGTGTCTGAAAATGAGTATTTGATACATTTTTCCTGCAATTACAACCGCCTAAAAGAACTGGATGTTTCCAACAACCTTTTCATAACACTCTTATCGGTTGTAGATAATATGCTGACAGGAATTGACGTATCTAATAATAGCTGGTTAAGGTACTTTTATTGTGATTTCAACTCCTTAACAGAGTTGGATATATCAGCAAATACCAGGCTGGTTTTCTTGAGCTGCGACTATAACAAATTACCTGAGCTAAATTTGTCGAACAATCCTAATCTAAAGGCAATGACGTGTACAGGTAACATGTTGGCAAACCTGGACATAAGCAAATGTCCTGAATTAGGAATACTTGGTTGCCAATACAACTACATCAAATCTATAGACGATGTTATAGGCTGGCGGCTCAATTATTATCTAGTTCCGGATAGAACATTTCTTTTCTCACCGCAATTCGTTGGTAAACCACCGGTTGGTCTTGAAGTAACGCCATTCTTTACTGACCCCAACTTCCTAGCGGCCGTGCGTGAGATAACCGCTATCCCGGAAGGGCCGATTTACGACTACAATGTGCATTTTATTATGGATTTGAATCTGGCTTCCAAAAATATAGCTGATTTGTCCGGCATAGAGTATTTTGTTAATCTAACCCGGCTGGAGTGCCAGGATAACCAGTTAAAGACACTGGACATATCTAAAAACATGGCTCTTTCATATCTTAATTGCTCCTACAACAACATGGAAACGACTGCCGATGTTAAGGGTTGGGAAGAACTTGGTCTCAGGCAGAACATTTCGTTCATATTCTCTCCCCAGAACGGACAGCACTTAGTGGAAACACCCCGAATAACAAAGCAGCCTGAAAGCATAACGGTAGGCAAAGACGGCGTAGCCACACTTGCCGTAGAAGCCGAAGTAACCTATGGTATTCTCACCTATCAATGGTATGAACAGTCGGGTATTCCTTTTGTACCAATTACCGGCGCAACAGATTCGAGTTATAATGTTCCTACAAATATCGCCGGTATAAAACGTTACCGTTGTACAATAACGAACACGGATGAGACGGCGGCAGTATACAAAACAGCTGTCACAAGTACCAATGGCGCAACTGTAACGGTAACCAACGAGTCGCCCGTAAGCTTCAATGTAACCGGCCTGGTCAAGAGTTATAATCCTAAAAACCCCACTACTCTGCTGCTATTTAAAGGCGAGGAGGCACAAGCCGCTTACGCCACCACTATACCCGGGGTTAACGGTTCCGGTCAGCAAGTGCAAGATTTCACCTTCCCCGATGTGGAACCAGGCACTTATAAGCTGGTCATTACCAAAGACGTTCATACCAGATTCACTGTAAAAAATGTGGTAGTCGACAACAAGGATCTCGATTTGACTTTAGATGACCGTCCTGAAGTTCAGTTGATAACTTTGCGCTGCGGGGATATCAATAGTGACGGCTTGATCAATGATGCCGATTTAACTATTTTATGGAGGGCGGGCAATTATAATAATCGGGCCGCTAGAGCGGAAAACCCTTTGGCTGATTTGAACAATGACGGCCTGATCAATGATGCCGATTTGACCATACTCTGGATGGCCTACAATTATAATAGGGGAGAGATTGTTATTGACTGGTAAATAAATAGAAAAATTTTCCAATTAACAGACTATTTCAAACAAAGCGCTCTGCTATATTTCTTTCAATAAGTAGAGTGCTTTGTTTGTTAAATACTTTTCTTTATTTCAGTTTCTTAAGAGTTTTTCAGGCATGCTTCAGGCAAATTTAGTAAACTGTGTTTGATAAAAAAACAGGAAAAACCAAACTCAAGAAGAAATAATAAAAGACGGAAGTCAGAGATCGGAAGTCAGAGATCGGAAGTCGGAGGTCGGAATTTGATGTTTTTGCTGCAAAAAAATGGTTTTAAATTCTAACTTCTAGTAGGCTGTGACATCTAAAGCTTCACTCTTTCTTCTTCCCGTCATTCCGGGCTTGACCCGGAATCCCCTGGAGGTAAGCTGGGGATCCCGGATCAAGTCCGGGATGACGTTAGGATTTATTTTGTAGAGATTTGCTTGACACATGATACTAGTTTCTAACATCTAATTTCTAAACAAAGGGGGTCATTTTTATAATGGAAAAAGTTTTGGAACAATTGCTGGAGCAATACCGGGAGGAAATGATTGAGGATCTATGTGCGGTTTTAAAATTTGAAACCCTTACAGAAGAGGGGACACAAGGCGCCCCCTTTGGCCGTACTATGAACGATTGCCTGAACTTTGTCTTGAAAAGAGCGGAGGAAATGGGCTTTGCCTGCGAGAATCTGGATGGCTATGTGGGTATTATTGATAGCGGCGAGGGCGAGGAATCTGTGGGCGTCTTGACCCATATTGATGTGGTCCCTGCCGGTGAGGGTTGGATTTTGCCTCCTTATGGCGGACAAATTTCCGAGGACGGCGTTATTTTTGGCCGGGGGACTGTAGACGATAAAGGCCCTATGATCGCCGCTCTTTATGCCTGCCGGGCTATTAAAGAAAGCGGCCTGCCAACCAAGCGCAGCTTCCGCCAGATCGTAGGCACGGACGAGGAAACCGCTTTTCGCTGCATGAAGTATTATCTGAAACATTATCCCCAACCAACCATGGGCTTTTCCCCGGATGCTCAGTTTCCCCTGATCTATATCGAAAAAGGGATCGGCCATTGGGAAGCCTTGGGATGCTTCGACGCTGCCAAGGAGGGAGATATTGTTCTTACTGCTTTGGACGGCGGCTCGGTACGTAATATGGTGCCCGATGGCGCCAAAGCTACTTTTTTGGTAACGGAAACCGGTTGTGATGTGATCTATGAAAAATTGGAAAAATTTACCAGTAAAGATAAGCTGATTATTGAAAAATGTGAAGACGGCCAATTGATCCTTGCTGCCAAAGGCGAAGCTGCCCATGCTTCCACGCCGGAAAAAGGTGATAATGCCGTGGCTACCTTGCTGCGCTTTCTCCAAACCTTAACTTATGCCCCTCTTGATGCTTGCACCACTTTGAACAAGCTGGCAGAACTGGTAGCTTATGATTTCCTTGGCCAAGGCATGGGTGTGGCTCATAAGGAACAAGAAAGCGGCGAATTGACCTTGGTTGGTTCGGTGATCAAATTTGACGGCGAAAACTTTTCCCTGGGGGTGGATACCCGCTATCCCATTGACATACCCACGGAGCAGCTAAAAGCTGATTTAGCAGCCAAAATGGAAAGCATCGGCCTGACTTTTTCTCCTTTCGACTTTAAGGACTCTCTTTATGTGCCCAGAGATTCTTATCTGGTGCAGACCCTGCTCGAAACCTATCAGGACTTTACAGGTGATATGAAAAGCCAGCCCCTGGCTATCGGCGGCGGCACTTATGCCCGGGCTATGAAAAACTTTGTCGCATTCGGCCCCGGAATGCCGGATGAAGAAGAACTGATTCATAAACCCAATGAGCAGATCAGTTGTGACGCCCTGATGCGGTTGGCAAAAATCTGCTGCGAAGCCCTTTTCCGCTTGGCCCGGTGAGAACCGGAATTGAGAATGGAGAATTGAGAATGGAGAATTGAGGTGTGGAGAATTAGGATCTTTATTATCAATTTTCCGAGCGGCAGCTTGGAGTGAAAGGATTTTATTATGCTATTTTGGCAGGTTCAATTTTCTCAGCTTCAATTTTGGCAAGTGATCTGCATCGGCGGGGTTGGTTTGGTTTTAGTTATTATGGCTTATCTGCTTTTGCGGAAAATCACTACCCCAAAAACAGAAGATTTACTGGAACAGCTTCCTTTTCTCGATGAAGTTGTTCAGGATATTTTGCGTCAGGCAAAAACCGAAGAAGAAAAGGCGGAAATCATCCGTCTGGTCCAAAGCGGTATGTTGGGTCAACCGGAGGTTTTTGAGCCTGTAGCTGAAGCCGGATCGGAAGAAGAAATCACCATGCAAGAGGAAGGAATCGTTCCGCAGGAAATCCCTTTTGAAACAGATGAAGCATCTTTTGAGTCGGAGGAAGAAATGGATGTGACCCAGCTGTTAAAAGAAGCCACCGAACTGATATTAGAGGCCCAAGGCGAGGCATGTCTGCCGGAAAGTAATGAACCACCGGAAGAGTGATCATAGTATTAAGAGGCCGTAAGTCAGAGATCAGAGGTCAAATAAAGGTAGATTTTTTCTCTGCAAAAGTATTTAAACTAAAAAATAACTAACTATTCCGACCTCCGACCTCCGGCATCCGACCTCAAAATGGGGTGATGTTAATTGCAAATAGCTTTTTTTCTCTTGCCTAAAAACGAAGCGGCTTTTCTGACGGAAAATCATACCGTACGCCAAGCGGTGGAGAAAATGCAATATCATGGCTATTCCTCCGTGCCTCTCCTGGATAAAAAGGGGCATTATCGAGGCACGGTGACAGTAGCTGATCTATTTTGGTTTATCAAGGACAAATTGGATATGAGTTTGCAGGCAGCAGAAGACGTGCTTCTAAGTGAGATGCCCCGTAATCACGATAACGCTGCGGTTTCCATCAATAATCCGGTAGAAGATCTGATTCAGATATCAATGGAACAGAATTTTATTCCCGTAGTCGACGACCTGGGTGTCTTTATCGGCCTGGTACCCCGGCGGCGGATCTTAGACTATTTCAGCCAATACAGTGTGTAATTCATAATCCATAATAGCTTAACGACTCCATGCTGATTACTGACCACTGACCGTAAAATCAGGCATGTCATTTAGCTTGCCTGCATATGATTAATAAATAAAGTTAGTATTTCCCCGCCTAGTGCGGGGAATACTGTATCTGGTTAAGGCAAAAAACTTGTCCTCAAGTCTCAAAAAACCCAAATCATTAGAAATGAATCCTATTAAGATAAAAATCCCAAGGTTTTTATCTAATTATGAATTATGCATTATGAATTATGCATTAAAAAGTCAGGAGGCAGAATATGAAGCAGGAAAGCAAAACTATACCAAACCGCCAGGATATCCCCAAGCAATATCAATGGGATCTAAGTGATTTATATCCGGATGATTCAAGCTGGGAAAGGGATTTAAGAGAGCTGAGGGGGCTTTTGCCCCAGGCGAAGAAATATCAGGGCCGCCTTGCGGAAAGCCCGGTTGTTTTGCTGGAATTCTTCCGCTATGAGGAGCAATTGAGCCGGCTTTTGGATAAAGTGTATACCTATGCCTCCATGAAGAAGGACGAGGATAACCGTCTTTCCCATTATCAAAGTATGGAGGATCAGGCTCAGGGCCTGGCGGTGGAGATAGAGGCGGCGCTCTCTTTCTTTCAGCCGGAGCTTTTAGCTATTCCCGAAAGCCGGATGGCCCTTTATCTGCAAAATGCCCAGCTGGCGCCCTATGCCAGGCTTATCTCGGAAATAACCCGCAGCCGGCCTTATACGCTTTCCGGCAGCGAGGAAAAAATTCTGGCCTTCAGCGGGGAAATGGCTGCCTCGCCCTCGCAGATTTTTCAGATGCTGAATAATGCCGATTTGGATTTTCCTCTTACCCCCAACGAACAGGGTCAGCCGGAAAAACTGAGCCATAGCCGTTATCTCCAGAGAATGGAAAGCCCGAAACGGGAGGTGCGGCAAGCGGCTTTTCAGGCTTTATATGAGACTTATGGCAAATGCCGCAATACTTTTGCCGCAACTTTAGCTTCTGCAGTGAAAAAAAATATTTTTTATGCCAGGGTGCGTAATTATGAAAGCGCTCTTTTTGCCTCACTTTTTAATGACGAGATCCCTATTCCGGTTTATGACCGGCTGATCAGCACAGTACGCAAAAACCTTCCCCTCTTTTTCCGCTATTTGCAGCTGCGCCGCCGGCTTTTGCAGCTGGACCGTCTCCATATGTATGATGTCTATGCCCCTCTTTTTGACCAGCCTCAGGAAATATACAGCTACGAAAGGGCTCAAGAGATTATCCTATTTGCCCTGGCGCCCTTGGGTTCGGAATATCTAAGCCTTGTGGAGCGGGGATTTTCCGAGGGCTGGGTAGATGTCTATGAAAATCAAGGCAAAACCCCGGGGGCTTATTCCGGGGGCGCTTATGATACAAAACCTTATATTCTGCTAAATTACAAGAATAATCTAAATAGCGTGTTTACTTTAGCCCATGAGCTGGGCCACTCCCTTCATTCCTATTTGAGCCGCCGGCGCCAGCCCTATATTTACTCCGGTTACAGCATTTTTGTAGCGGAGGTAGCCAGCACTGTCAATGAAAGCCTTTTGGTGGATTATTTACTGAAAACCGCCGTTGACGACCAGGCAAGACTGGCTATTTTGAACCACTTTCTGGAAGAGTTCCGGGGTACGGTTTTTCGTCAGACTATGTTTGCCGAATTTGAGAAAAAAATCCATCTGGCGGCGGAATCAGCTCAACCTTTGACAGCCGATAGTCTCTGTCAGATCTATTATCAGCTGAATCAGGATTATTACGGTGCAGGGATAACAGATATGGAGATCGATACTTCTATAGAAATGGAATGGGCCCGCATCCCCCATTTTTACAGTTCATTTTATGTCTACAAATACGCAACGGGATTCTCCGCCGCTCAGGCTTTAGCCAATGGTATACTGGATCCTGATCCGGCCAAGGCTAGGGCTAATTGCCGTAACTATCTGGAATTTTTATCCTCAGGCAGCAGTGCCCCGCCTTTGGATCTATTACGGGCGGCAGGAGTGGATATGACCACCCCGGCCCCGATAGAAGCAGCCATGAAGCGCTTCACTGATATGCTGGATCAAATTGAATGTCTAATAATGTAGAATATGTGTAAAATTTCACTGATTAGTTTAATATTGACAAAACAAGAGAAAATATGTATAATAATCTCTAAAGGAGATTATTATCATGCTGAAATTATTCACGGAAGCCTTGGGCGAATTCCTGACGGAGCGCCTGACGGATCTGCCGGAAAAGCCGGTGGTTTCTTTTGCTTTGCCGGGAACGGTAGCGGGGCAAAATGCCGTGAATATATTTCTGACCTCTATTAAAGAGGATCCCGATTTGCGTTCAAATGATTTGCAATATAAACGGGAGGAACTGGGCTGGATTACCACCCGCCCGCCGCTGAGGCTTAAATGTACATATCTGATTTCGGCTTGGCCTATGGCAGCTGATCCTGTCATAGCCATTCTTGATCAATACCAGCTTTTAAGCGCGGCTTTTACAGTAATAGCTACAGTCAAAAAACTGCCTGCCGCATTTATACCTGCGCCTTTTAGTGCCTATGATCTTCCCGAACCGGTAATCGAATTATCCGATGATCAGTTGCATCTTGACCCGGCATTTTGGACAGCCTTGGATTGTGCTTTCCGGCCGGCATTTTCTTTTTCTGCCACTATTTCCCTGCCCATTGCCGGCGAGCATTTTGACTATGGGGTTGATAAGATCAATTCAGAATTCAAAATAAAATAAAAAAAAGGAGGAGAACTTATGCAAGCATTTAACCCAGCGGGAAAGGCGCCTGGAGTTTATATGCAGGAAGTAGATGTGCCAGGACCGATACCCGGCGTTTCTACCGGTATTGTCGCCATCGTTGGCCCTGCTCAGTCCGGCCCGCTCAACACACCGGTCTTTGTTACTAACTGGACCCAGTTTCTGGAAACCTTCGGAGGTTATATCTACGACCCGCTTGTTTATGCGGCTCATGCTGTTCGCGGTTTTTTTGAAAATGGCGGAACCACCTGTTGTTTTGTCCGGGCCGGTATTGCCCGTTGCGCCTCGGTCGCTCTGAAAGACCGCTCAACCGTCGGACATCCTGTTTTCTCGCTGACAGCCAAAAGTGAAGGCGTTTCGGGTAACAAGATCTCAGCCCAGGTGATAAATGCCGGGCTTTGCGCTACCGAAGCCCAAAAATCTGCTGCCGTGGTTGAGCTGATCGATGAAGGTATAAAGCTTAGCATGGGCAGCCTGGGTGATACTCTCCTCTTTGTTCCCGGGGATATTGTTTGCATTTCTCAGGACAGCCTGACAGAAGAGGCTGAAGTGGTTGCAGTTTCCGGAGCGGATAAAGAGATCAGCTTAAAATCCTCTTTGGTCAAGGCTTTTTCCCCGGGCGGCATTGATCCGGTCACTATCCGTCCGGCCGATTTGCAGAACAAAAAGCGGGTGCGGCTGGAATCTGTTTTGGGGCTGGAACCCGGCAGCTATTTAAAAATCAGCCAAAGCGGTATAGCCGACCCCGAATATGCTGTAGTAGAAGGTTTTGACGGCAATACCGTTTTGTTGCGCACGGCCTTGCAAAGCGCTTTCAGCCTGGAGGAAGCCGCCGACCCTGTGACTTTTGAGAGCATGGAGTTCAGCCTCATGATACTGGCGGACGGCGCCCTCAAAGAAACATATACCAGCCTTTCTACCGTACCATATCATTCCCGCTATTATGAAAAAATCATTACCGGCTCCACCCTGATAGAAGCCAAACCTGCCGATTTACCCAACCCCAGCCCACCGCCCTATAATTTACCAAATATTGGTAATTTCGACCTAGCTGGCGGGTTCAATGACAATCCGGGCGGACTTATATTGGAGAATTATAAAAATGCTATCGATGCATTGGAAAAAGTCGATATCAATATTTTGTGCATACCCGATGCGGTAGCTTTTGGTCCCGCCGATACCTCGGTGCAGCAATATGCCGTGGGGCATTGCGAGCGCATGGCCGACCGTTTTATGGTCATTGATTGCGGCCGTAATTTATCGGTGGCAGGGATGCTGGAACAAAGGAAAGATAATTTTACCGGCTTTGGCAGCAGCAGTTATGGAGCTGTTTATTATCCCTGGATCGAGATAGCCCATCCGGCGGGGCAGGGACGTCTCAAAGTACCGCCTTCCGGCCATATTGCCGGGGTATATGCCAGGACCGATGATAGCAAAGGCGTTCATAAAGCTCCCGCCAATGAAATAATCAAGGGCAGCTTCGGCCCCGAGAGCCTTTTGAATCCTACCGAACACGGGATGTTGAACGAGGTCAATATCAATGTCATCGTCAATACCCCCGGCAGCGGCACTACTATCATGGGGGCGCGTACCCTTTCCGACAGCACCCAATGGCGCTATATCAATGTCCGCAGGCTGCTGCTTTATATCGAAAAATCAGTTCAAAACGCCACCCGCTTTGCAGTATTCCTCCCCAATAATCAATCACTCTGGGCTACCATCAAACGTCAGGTTTCCAGCTTTTTGCATAATGTCTGGCGCAGCGGTGCTCTCTTTGGCTCCACGCCCAATGAAGCGTTTTGGGTCAAGGTGGATGAGGAACTTAATCCCCCCAGCCTGCGGGCTCTGGGCCAGCTGGTTATTGAGGTAGTGCTTTTCCCCGTTACCCCGGCCGAATACATCGTCTTCAGGGTGATCCAAGAGCCGGGCGGCCCCTCGGTAAGCGAATAGCGGCTGCTTCGATCCAAGGGTTGGATATTAACTCCTGAGATTCTCTGCAAAATGGCAAAACTGTAGGGGCAGACCCCCGTGTCTGCCCCGGAAAACGCAATCATTGGCTGGATGCCAATACATAATCATCCCTTTAAGGATTCCGGTTTATCCGGATTAGGGAATAGAACGGTTTAAGTTTTAATAAAAGAAGGAGGAGACTAATTATGGATCCTTTGAAAAATAATAATTTTAAGATAGAGATAGACAATATCATTCAGGGTGGTTTTCGTGAATGTACGGGCTTGAGCATCAAAGTTGAGGCCATAGAATACCGTGAGGGCGGGGATAGGGCGCCGCGCAAGATACCCGGTAAAATAACTTACTCCCCCATCACCCTCAAATGGGGCGCCACTGATTCGACTGCCCTTTATGACTGGTATGAGCAGGTCGTTCAAGGTTTTATCCCGGAATTCCTCTATAAAAAAGATGGCTCTGTCGTCTTGCTGGCTGATGATATGCAAACCGAAATAAAACGCTGGAATTTCTATGGCGCCTGGCCCAGTGAATATGTGACCCCGGCTCTTACTACTAAAGATAAAGATATAGATATTGCCATTGAATCAATAACCTTGACCTGCGACCGGATAGAGCTGTCTAGGTAGGGGTTAGGGAGTAGGGGTTAGGGCAGATGCCTCTGACCTCCGGCTTCAGTTACGGGAGGATTGGATTATATGGATGAGTTTAAAGTGGAATTTCCATTTGTTTTGCCTATCGGCTATTTGGATGCTGACGGGGTTTTGCACCGGGAGGGGACTATGCGCCGGGCTACGGCTGCCGATGAGATATTGCCGCTTCGGGATCCCCGGGTCCAGGGAAATGCCCCTTATTTGATTATCATAATGCTGTCACGGGTGATCACTTCCTTAGGGGCTTTGACAGCTATTACCCCCAAAGTGACCGAAAATCTCTTTGTTGCCGACCTCAATTATCTCCAGTCCCTCTATCAGCAGATAAATGCGGCGGAAAACCCCGGCGTCAGCTGTCCTCATTGCGGCAAATCCTTTGTTGCGGCAGGTGGACAGTTGGGGGAGTAGCTTTCCGCTCGCCGGAGCGGATATATGAAGAAGTAGCCTTTTTGGCCTTGCACCTGGGCTGGTCTTATGAACGTCTGATGCAGATGGATCACTTCGAGCGCAAACGCTGGGTCAAGGAAACACTAAGCCTGCTCCACGGCCCCAAAGAATAAGCATCAACACCGCAAAGGCTCAGAAAATTATTCTTTACTGCAAGCACCTAATCCGGACAAGCCGGAGTGTTGAGTGTTGAGTGTTGAGTTGGAGCAGGAATGCGGCGGCACGAAAATTTTGCCATTTTACGCAGAATTTCGGGAGTAAGTGCCTAAAGATTCCAACCATTAAGGAGTTATGCAGCATACTCACCAATTGTGAATTGCCAGAGGGGGGGGGTAGTTTTATGGGTGGCCCTGACGGAGATGACCGGTTGCAAGCTGAGGCAACGCAGCCGGTTGACCGGAATGCTGAGCTTGATACCACCCTGATGAGGGACATCATAGCAAAATTCATGACTGCTGCTATAACCTCATTTTCGACAGGAAGTATTGGCAGCCTGGCTGTTGAAGTACCCTTTCTTGGCATAGACACAGCAAAAAAATTCTATAACGACATAACAGCAGCGCTTAGTAGTACCGCCCTCAAAATAGCCGCCGCTGCTTCTGCCCCTCAGATATCGGCACCGGACAGCTCTTTAGCGGGCAGCTCCGCCGAGAACCCAAGTTTAGCAGATCCTGACCGGCCAAAAACCGGGGAAAACCCTTCCGATCAGCCGGTTTCCGCCAGTGATTCTGCCGGCCGGTCTGATTCAGAAGAAAATCCTTCCCCATTCATGACTGTCATGGAAACCGGCGCATTTTTAGGGGATTTTGCCGCAAATGCCCTTAATACCGCCGCAAATATCCACATTCCCCCGGCTCCCTTTGCAACTACATTGGCACTGTTAAGCGGCAAAGGCGCCTACAGCACCTTCCAGGAGAGAAAGGGGGCGCCCCAATCTATTGAAGAAGCCATCAAGCTGGGGAGAGAGTTTCAAGCTGAGAAAAAAAGGAAGGATCAGGCCGAATTGGAAGAAGCCAAAAAGTTAGCCCAGGCCCAGGCAGCCGGGCAAAACGCTTCTGAAACATTCCAACCTTCTTGGGAAGCTTTTTTCCGGGGACAAGCTCAAATGGACTTAGGCATTCAAGCCCTTTCTTTGGATAGTAATTTGACACTGGGATCTTTTGAGAGGCTGAAAGCAGGGCTGGGATTATCCTCCTCCGCTGAAAGCTTAGGTGATCTTAATCTTCATTTGGAGGATTGGGACAGTAAATACTTCATGAAACTTTTGAGGGATGCCAGAGTTGATTTTGGGCAAGCAGACGCCGGTGAAGATACTTCTCAAGGGGATAGCCAATATTTGAAACTTAAGATGCCGGTCCTGGACAGCAGCCTGATTTATGGCACCGGCAAAAAGATACAAACGGAGTTGATGTTTCCTCTTGCCAAACAAGATCCCGGTTCTTTGAAACTTCAGCTGCCGGCTTTGGGCGGCGTCAAGAGCCCCGGCGATAATCTGAGCCTGCAGGATTCCGCGGCAGAGACGGAGCCTGAAGAAAAGTACAAATGGCAGGATATCGTCGAAGGGGTAGCAATTGCGGGGGATCATCTTGTGAACGGGGTAAATCTTGCCCCGGGCATCAATATTCCCCAGGCTCCTTTTCTCACTGCCTTTTCTTTGTTTAGCGGCAGAGGCGCATACAATACCTTCCAGGATAAAAAAGGGGCGCCTCAAACTCTAGAGGAAGCAATAGGACCGGCAAGAATAGCTTATGAAGAGAAACAAAAGAAAGAAGCACTGAAAAAGCAACTGGATGAGGAAACTGAAAAGGAAGCCAAGGCACAACAGGAGCAGCTTTTTAAAAGGATTGATGAACAGCTCAAGAAGATAGAGGAATGGCTTAATGAGTCCGATGAGGCAAAAGCCGCCTCTTCTCAAGTAATCAATCTTTTATCTACCGAGATGCTTCGCCCCCTGGCCGAAAAGCTGATCCGGCTTCTGGGCGATTCGGCTTCCGATGAATATAAGCGAAGAGGGTGGTATTGATGGCGCTGCTGAAAGCCATGATTATTAATAAATCGAAAAAAGCCTCATTACCAATAATGGTAATGTTCAATCCCCCCTCGTTGAAAATCAAGAGAGTTACCCGCTATGCCGACCTCAAGACTCTGAACACCGAAGCAGCCAAAAAGCAGTTTATCAAACCCGAAAATGACACCTTAACGGTAGATCTGTTTTATGATACCTCTGCCATTCCCTTTGTGCCTGTCGGCCCGCTTTTACAGCCTATTTTTGACTTGGCAGCAGTTCCGGAAGGTAAAACGGAACCGCCAAAAATAATTTTTGTCTGGGGAGATCTGGTTTTTCCCGGCTATATTGCCTCGGTTGAGCAAAACTCCGATTTTTTTAGTCTTTATGGTATGGCTCAACGGGCGACATTATCAATAGTGATAGTTCGTTGCGAATTCGATCCGGAAGGTATAAAGTTTGACGATAAGAAATAGGAGGATAGCTCCATGCCGGATCAAACAGCTATTGCTGCCGGGATCAAATGTGAGGGAAATCCGCTGCCTCCTCAGGTTATGGGAGCGCGGGTCGAGATCATGGTGGAAAGCCGCCTGGATTTGCCCGGCAGCTTTTGCCTAACTTTTGCCGATCCCTCTTTGGACTTTATAGACAAGGCCAAGGGGTCTTTGCGCGAAGGTATACAGCTGGAAATTAGCCTGGGTTATGAAAAAGATCTCAAAACACTTATCACCGGGGAAATAAGTACGGTTGGGGCAGAAATGTCGTCTTTGGGCTCCTATGTCCGGGTTGCGGGCTATGATCTGCTTCACCGTCTGGCCAGGGGCACCAATTTTCGCCATTACGAGAGCAGCGACAGTCAAGCCAAAGCCACAAGTGACAGCAGGATTGCCGAAGAGCTGGCCAAGGCTGTCGGGCTTAACCTGAAGTTCAAAGAAACCCTTAGCCGGGATATCCCCCGCAGCCAGGATAACCGTTCGGATATGGATTTTATTGTTATGCTGGCCAGGTTGAACGGCTATTATCTCTATTGCGAAGGTAATGATCTTTTCTTTACCGATGAAGCGCCTGATCGGGGTGAATTGAACTTTACCTGGGGCAAAGATCTGATTTCTTTTTATCCCCGCCTTTGCCTGGACGGCATGGTCAAGACTCTGGAAAACAGGGGCAGAGATGTTTCCCTGGCTGATAACTATTTTGAAAAGATCGACCGGGCTGATCTTGCCTTTCTCTCAGCCGAAGGGCAGGCAATGCTGAACCGGGGTTCCGGGGGGCGTTCCTCAAAGGACCGTTCCATCCTGAATCTTTACGAAACAATGGTCGGCGATGCCAACGATGCCAAACCGTTTATAACCGGCTTTATGCGGGACCATCAGGCTCTGGTTACTGCCGGCGGTTCCTGTAAAGGCAATCAAAACCTGAGGGCCGGCGCCAAGCTGAAAATCGATAAAGCCGGCCGTTTCAGCGGCACTTACCTCGTGACCCGGGCCGTACATCGTATAAATAGCAGTGGATATATTACCGAGTTTGATTTAAGGATGAATCTATGAATAAACAGTATTTGATGAATGCAAAGGTTATTGATACCAATGATCCCGAGAAGCTGGGCCGGGTGCGCTTGCTTTTGCCCGGATTCTCCGGTGAATACGAGGATCAGAATCTTTGGGCCCGGGTTTTAGTGCCCATGGCCGGCAAAGATAGAGGCCAATGCCTGCTGCCGGAAATAGAGGATGAAGTATTGGTAGCCTTTACCCCGGGCAATCTATCGGACGCCTATGTCCTGGGAGGGCTATTTAGCCCCAAAAACCCTCCTCCGGAAAAACTGGGCGGAGAGGGAAACGACCTCAAACTGATCAAGACCCGCTCCGGACATACCTTGCTCTTCAACGACCATGAAGGGGAGGAGCAAATCACCCTCACCGATAAAAATGACAACTCATTGATAATTAAAACCGGAGACGACAGTATTACTATTAAAGCAAAATCAAAAATTGAAATAATAACAGAAGGAGAGTTAACACTTTCCGGCAAGAAAATCAATCTGACTGCAAGCGATACTATAGAGATAAAGGCCGATTCCTCCCTGGTCCTAGACGGCGGAAACACAGCCGACCTGAAAGCAAGCACTGTTAATATTAATTAGGAGATATTATTTATGGGCGCTCCCGCTGCAAAACAGGGTGACTTTATTACCGCAACCGACATGCATCAAATCCAGCCGCCGGGGACTGCTCCGCCTGTTGTTACGCCGCATCCTTATAGCGGGCGGATAGATGGAGGGCTTTGTCAGAGTGTACTGATCATGGGGGCGCCTGCTGCTACCGTTGATAGTACGGCTACCAATAATCCGGCTCATCAGCCTATCGGCGGTTCTTTTGTCAGCCCGCCCTCTAATTCGGCTAAAATCATCTCCGGTAGCGCCACCGTATTCATTGGCGGAAAAGCAGCCGCCCGCGCCGGTGATCCTGCCAATACCTGTAATTTTCCGGGTGATCTGCCGGTAGGCATTGTTAATGCCGCCGGAAGCGTTCTGATCGGATAGGAGAGTTATTATGTCAGCATCTTATGACAATGAAAAAAAAACCGGTCTGATTTTTCCCTTGCAGATAAAAGAGGGGGGAGGGCCGCTTCTGACTTGCGGTTATGAGGAACAGATCAAACAATCCTTGCAGATACTGCTTCTAACCTCCCGCGGCGAACGTGTTATGCGTCCGGGTTTTGGCAGCGGCCTTAGCGACTATTTATTCGAGGGGATCGATCTTTCCATAACTTCATTAATAAAATACGAGATAGAGACAACAGTTAAATATTATGAACCCCGGGTAGAACTCCTCAATGTGCAGGTCAACAGCAATCCCAAGGACCAGGGAGTTATCCACCTGGAACTGAATTACCGGATCAAATCAAGCGGAACCACAGATCAGCTTGCTTTAACAATAAACTAAGGCGGTCTGCGACCGCAAGTATTCAGGATTCAGTATTCAGAAATCAGAATGCGGGTAACTTTTCGCTTCGCGAAAACTATTGAACAAAATTCTTGTTTTTTATTTA
>WRHF01000043.1 GCA_009783415.1 Clostridiales bacterium | reverse complement strand
TATACCAACCCTCGGCAGACTTAAAATCTCGCTGATTCTCTGCGATTCTTCCCAGTTGATGGTAGGTAATAGCTGCGCCATGTTCATCGCCATATTTTAACTTAATCGTCAGGGACTTCTTATACCAGTATTCGGCCAACTCGAAATCCCATTGATCCTCTGCAATTCTCCCCAGTTGATGGTAGGTGATGCCTGCACCATATGCATTATCATTTTTCAGTTCAATGGCTAACGACTTCTTATACCATCCCTCAGCAGCCTCAAAATCCTTCTTTTTATGAGCGAGATATCCCAATTGATGATAGGTTTGGGCCGTACCGTCCTGGTTGCCTGTTTCTTGCCTGACGGTCAGCGCCTTTTTATGCCAGCTCTCAGCTTCCTCAAGATCCTGTTGATCCTCTGCTATTCTTCCTAGCTGATGGTAGATGTTGGCTACACCATGGACATCACCAAACTTTTGGAAGATATTTAATGATTTTTTGTACCAACCATCAGCACCCTCGAGGTCTCGTAACTCATGTGCAAGCCTCCCCAGATTATGGCAGGTGACTGCTGCATTATGATCGTTGCCCAATTTCCGGAAGACAGTCAGAGCCTTCTTGAACCAATACTCAGCAGCATCAAGATCCCATTGTTCTTCTGCAATTTCTCCTTGCTGATAGTAAGCAATAGCTATATGACTCTCCTCACCATATTCTTTCGCTTTTTCAACATACTGTATATTCAATTGTGCAGCTTCAGAAAAACTACGAACATTAATAGCATGTACGGATAAGCCTGCATTATAGCTAATATATATTTCGGCATATCCATTTCCAAAGCCAACTGTAATGCATAGTGGAAATTCGCACTATACAGAGTAAAAACCATTCGCTGCTCGTGAAGTTCTGTTTTTACATATTTGACTTTCGCACCTCAAGAATGGCCATAGGTGCAGGGGATAAGTGAGGAATAATCAAGATAAAACGAGCTAGCACACGATTCCAGAAGAGTGATTTAAGCCGACTTATCAAGAGCAGCAATCTGCTCAAAGAGGAATGACGACGCAAAGACCTCCTTAACGTAACGATACTCCTCTGACTGTTTTAACAACGTAATGTCCATAGGGCCATGTGAAGCGATTATGTCAATCAAAAATTCAAGTAACTCCTCAAATAACTCCCATAATCGTTCTGCCAAGGTTTTTTCGCAGATATCCTGATGCGCCTGCCTAAATAGTTCACCCATAGTTTCATATGAACCTACACGTTTCAGATAGGAAAGAAATGTATATAGCATAAATGTTATAGTAGTACTGGCTATTTGAGCGTCAAAATCTTGGGACTGGCAGCTACCTAGCTGCAGATATTGTTTTGTCTCCCTGAACATAACCTCGATTGTCCAGCGAAATCCGTAAGTTTCCATTATTTCAACGAATTTGAGAGACGCATTTGTTGTTATGAACACCCGCCACTTTTTTTGACCTGGGTATCGGCATATAAGCAATTTGACATCTCCAATGCCTTCGTAATCAACAACCACTTCCATATAACGAATATTCCATTTCCTGCACCTATGCACACCTGCTTCCTTGACTAAAGCGATAATCTGTTTGGCATTGAGCATTTGTTCATTGTAACCATAATACCGTTTGTCGTTGCGAATGCCAGCTATGAGATGCATAGCTCCGTTCTTAATCCCTCTGATTTTTTGGATAAATTCCTTGCTTGTAAACCAGGCATCACAGAGAACATAATCCGCAATATATCCGTTTTTAACCGCCCGCTTTATCATAGCTATTGACTGCTCTATCTTGCTAGCTCTTAGTTCCTTACGGCGCTTACCGCCACTTGATCTTGGATCCACTGCTTTTTTATACTGCTTCTTTGCTTTATTCCGTGCCAGTTTCTTTTCGGCATGTATAGTGAAATCCATCGGGATGGAGCTTATACCATCAAAAAAGACCAGCGTAAGAATCTTGAATCCGTATACCGTTTTGCGCAACACATGGTCAAATACATGACTGATGTTCTCCATCTTGTAGCCTACCCGTTCATCGGTTGTATCATCTACAATAAATGCTGTTACCTTACCAGCCGGCTTATTCTCAGGATTTGTTAGCTTTCTGAACATCTTTGCTACCGAATAAAGCAATCTTCGCCATGGGTGGTATTCGTTGTTCTTTAGCCGATACAAGGCATCTTTCTTCATCGCAGCTTTCTTGCCATATTCACTTTTGTATAACTGATGTACGTTCTTCAATGCCATCAACGGGAGCATTAGCAACAACGTTAGTATTTCCGTAACACTGAAGCCATGGTCTTTCCTGAAACCTGATTGGTTACACAGAAATTTGATCTTGAATTTTTTCAGGGTTTCGGTTACAATGTTGTCGAGGGAGTAGTTCTGTGATTCCAACACAGATCCTATTTCTTCTATTCGCCGCATAATATCGCTCCTTTGGTTTAATTTGGATTCCACCTTAATTATACCATAATAGTGATGTTTTGCGGCGTTTTTTGTGAAATTTTCTTGCTTAATTTCTAGTTCTTACAGGCTTTTTGATAGTGCGAAAGTCAAGTTATTATATTTTAAACTATATATTGCCATACTATAGAATAATTGATATAATAAGCATAAACTATAATGCTAGGAGAATGAAAATGACATTTACTATAACTTTTCCTGATGGCAAACAACAAGCCTTCGCTCAGCCGACCACCCCTTTAGAAATTGTAAAAGGAATCAGCAATTCCCTGACCAAAAAAGCCTTGGCGGCCCAAATCGACGGCCGGGTCAAAGAGCTTACTACCCCTATCGGAGAGGATGCCAGTCTTAATATCCTTACTTTTGACGATGAAGACGGTCAGGATGTTTACCGGCATAGCTCTTCTCATATCATGGCTCAGGCGGTAGGGCGGCTTTTTCCCGGTACCCGTTTCGGGATCGGCCCGGCTATCAAAAACGGCTTTTATTATGATTTCGATTCGCCTCATACCTTTACCTCAGAGGATTTTCCGGCCATTGAGGCAGAAATGGAAAAAATCACCAAAGAGAATATCCCTTATCACCGGGAAGAACTTTCCCGAAAAGAGGCTTTGCAGCTTTTTGCCGCCAAGGATGAGATCTATAAAGTAGAGCTGATCAATGACCTGCCGGAAGATGCCGTTATCAGTATTTATCATCAGGGCGACTTTTTTGACCTGTGCGCCGGGCCTCATTTGCCGGCTACCGGCCAGGTCAAGGCCTTTAAATTGCTGAGCTTGGCCGGAGCCTATTGGCGGGGCAGCGAAAAGAATAAAATGCTGCAGAGGATCTATGCAACATCTTTTGCTAATAAGGACCAGCTCAAAGACTATCTTTTCCGCCTGGAAGAAGCCAAAAAGCGGGATCACCGTAAAATAGGAACGGAATTAAATCTCTTTATGACCAGCGAGGAAGGACCGGGTTTTCCCTTCTTTTTGCCCAAAGGCATGATAATCCGTAACGAGCTGGAGAATTTCTGGCGGCAGGAGCATCGGAAAGCCGGCTATCAGGAGATAAAAAGTCCTTTGATCCTTAACCGGGGGATGTGGGAGCAATCCGGCCACTGGGATCATTACCAGAATAATATGTATTTTACGGAAATTGATCAGATGCCCTATGCCGTCAAGCCCATGAATTGCCCCGGCGGGATGATAGTTTACCGCAGCAACCCGCACAGCTACCGGGATCTGCCTCTGCGCTTGGGAGAGATGGGCCTGGTCCACCGGCATGAACTTTCCGGTACCCTGCACGGCCTGATGCGGGTGCGCTGCTTTACCCAGGACGACGCCCATCTTTTTATGCTGCCGGAGCAGGTAAAAGATGAGATTATAGGTGTGGCCCGCCTGACCGACCGCTTTTATAAACAGTTTGGCTTCAAGTATCATGTGGAGCTTTCCACCCGGCCGGAAAAAGCCATGGGGGAAGAAGCCGATTGGGACCGGGCAATAAAAGCTCTGGCCGATGCTATGGAGGAGATGGGAACACCCATTACCATCAATGAAGGAGACGGGGCCTTTTATGGGCCCAAGCTGGATTTTCTTTTGGAGGATTGCTTGGGGCGCACCTGGCAATGCGGCACCATTCAACTGGATTTTCAGATGCCGGAGCGATTTGATCTCACCTATATAGGACCGGATAATCAACCCCACCGGCCTGTGATGATCCACCGGGTGGTTTTTGGCAGTATCGAGCGCTTCATCGGTATCCTGATCGAGCACTATGCCGGGGCTTTTCCCTTATGGCTGGCGCCGGTTCAGGTCAAAGTCATGAATATCACCGACCGCCAACGGGATTATGCGGCAAATATCGCAGAGGAACTGGAAGCAGTGGGGATCCGGACCGAATTGGACGACCGCAATGAAAAAATCAACTATAAAATCCGCTTTGCCCAAAATGAAAAAGTCCCCTATATGCTGATAGTAGGGGACAAGGAGATGGAGGCAGGCACAGTAGCCCTCCGCAAGCGCAGCGGCGGCGATCAGGGTGTTTACAACCTGGCGGAACTGATCCCTGCATTTTTAGAAGAAATCCAAAGCAAAAGTGCAACTTAAAGAAAATTATGTGATCTTTCCTGCCCCCGCAATACCCGCAAAACCCCCAGGGCCAGGGATTCCAGCTCGTTTTCTCCCGGCATCACTTCTACCGGGGCAATAAAGGAGACCCGGGGGATGATCAGCCCGGTCAGGTAGGATGATTTGGCCAGACCTCCGGTAAGTATGATATGATCTACCCGGCCGTTAACTGTTGTCGCCAGTTCACCCAGACCTTTTGCTATTTGATAGGCCATGGCTTCATAACAAAGCCGGGCCTTTTCATTTCCTCTTTGAGCCAGCTCTTCTATTTCCCTGGCATCGGTGGTACCCATCAGGGCATGGAAACCGCCTTTGCCCCGGATATTTTGCATGACCTCTTTTTCTTTGAGGCCGGAATGGAAACAAAAGGCGGCCAGCTTTTTAGCAGGTACCCGGCCGCAGCGTTCCGGGGAAAAAGGCCCCTCGTCGTCGGAAACTATATCGGTCATCCGGCCCTGATTATGGACGGAAAGGGAAATGCCCCCGCCCAAGTGGGCAATCAGGAAATTGAGCTGATCATAAGCTTTGCCAATTCTTTGGCAGAGCTTGAAAGCCATAGCCCGGGAATTCAAGGTATGGCAAAAAGAGCTGCGGGAAATCCCGGAAAAGCCGGTAAAACGGGCCAGATCTGTCAGCTGATCCACGGCAACGCAATCATAAATATAGGCAGGCGCCCCAAAACTTTGGGCTATATCATAGGCAATAAGAGCTCCCAGATTAGAGGCATGCTCCCGTTCCGGCGGCACCGAGAGCAGATAGTCCAGCATAGCTTGATTAACCTGATAAGCCCCGGATTGCAGCGGAGGCAACATACCGCCCCGGCCCACAACAGCTGCAAACCCCTGCTCCAACAGCTGATTATCTGACAAAATCCGATAAATAGCTTGACGGCGCATCGGATATTGGCTGCTAATAGAAGAAAAGGGGGCCAAATCAACAGCGCTATGCTCCAAAACAGCCCGAAAAACCTCCTCCTCCCCCTGGTAGACAGCAATTTTAGTAGAAGTAGACCCGGGATTTATAGCAAGTATTCTCATAATAATTTACCCCTCGTTAATTCTCAATTCTCAATTCTCAATTACCGTCACGAAGTGACGGCAATGACGGCAGCGCTGACATTGCCAAAGAGACTATCTTAAAATCCTTAGCGGCGGCCCGGGAAACTACAACGATCGGTACCTTTGCCCCCAACACCAGGCCGGCCATTGTGGCTCCGGCATAGTAGAGCAGGGACTTGGCCAGCAAGTTGCCTGCTTCTATATTGGGGACCAGCAGCAATTGAGCTTGCCCGGCTACCGGTCCTTCAATTCCTTTCAATTTGGCCGACTCCTTGTCTACCGCAATGTCCAGAGCATAAGGACCGGCCAGATCGACCTCTCCGAATTCTCCTTGCTCTGCCAGCTCCTGCAATTGCCTGGCTTCTACTGTGACCGGATTTTTGGGGCTTACCTGCTCGTTGGCAGCCACTACTGCCACCTTGGGACGGTCATAACCGATAGAGCGCATATAGTCCAGAGCATTATTTAGGATCTGTTTTTTCTCATCCAGGGTAGGGGCTACTATAATTCCGGCATCGCTGATAAAGAGTAGCTCCCGGCAGCCGGGTATTTCCAGTACCGATAAATGGCTGACTATTCCCCGGCCCCGGATGCCTTCTTCTTTATCCAGGACAGCCCGCATAAAATCGCTGGTATTGACCAGGCCTTTCATCAGGGAATTGGCCCGGCCCAAGCGTATCTGAGCTACAGCCTGGCGGCTGGCCAAGGTATGGTCAGGCTGATGAATTATTTCAAAACCGGATAAGTCCCAATCAAGCTCTTGAGCCAGCTCAAGGATTTTTGGCTCGTCGCCGACCAAAACTCCCTGAACCAGATCTTGCTCGCCGGCATATTTAAGGGCATCCAGGATTTCCCAATCAGCAGCAGCAGCAACACTGACCCGGATCTTGGCGCCGGCTGAATCCTTTAATTGTTCCAAAACCTCGGCATAAGAAGAATAAATCATAGTCTGCCTCTCAACTCCTATCTGCATTGTGCCATTTCAAAAGCCTCCAAGTTGGTCTTCAGATGCTTTTGCGGCAGGTAAGCCGTTATCGTATCAGTCAGGATTTCCCTGGTGATGCCGTCATTTTCGATGTGTCCGGCCAGGGCGCCGATAATTGCGATGTTCGAAGCCTTATCATTGCCGACAGCCTGAGCAATTCCGGCGGCGTCAAGTGTTTCGATCCTGATGCCGGTGGCGGTAAGTTTTTCGATAATGTTTTCGTTGTAATGAGCGGCGCCGGTAATGACCGGCATGGGGTTTATCATTTGGTTGCTGGTGATGAGTAAACCGTCATTTTTAAGATAGGGCGACCAGCGGAGGGCCTCCATCTGTTCAAAGGCTAATATAATATCGGCTTCGCCGCGGCAGATCACCGGCGAACTTATGCTTTCGCCGTATTTTACATAGGTTACCACCGAACCGCCGCGCTGGCTCATGCCATGTACTTCGGATACCTTGACGTCATAGCCGGCCGCAAGCGCGGCATTGCCGATGATCCGTCCGGCCAGCAGTGTTCCCTGCCCGCCAACGCCAACGATCATGATGCTTTTGCTGTTCATATTAATAATCATTCCTTTCTAGGTGTAAAATCCGGACAAAACCGGGCAATGATCTCTGCATCCGGCGGGGACTATAGCTGATCCTTCTTTGTAATTGCGCCGAATTTACATAATCTGGCGCAGATGCCGCAGCCGGTGCAGAGTACGCTGTCAATAGCAGCCTTTTTATCCCCAAAGCTCAAAGCCGGGCAACCGGCAGCCATGCAAGCCTTGCAGCCTTTACAGTGAGCAGGATCTGTTTTATAGGGGTTTTCCTTTTTTACGCTTTTCAGCAATACACAGGGACGCCTGGCTATGATCACGGACGGGCAATCCTTGGCCAGCTCCGCCTTGATGACACTTTCGCATTGGGCAATATCATAAGGATCTACTACGGAAACACTATCGATGCCCAGAGCCCGGCAGAGTGATTCAAGTTCGATGATCCGGGTTTCCTCACCCTTGAGAGTATAGCCTGTGGTGGGATTATGCTGATGACCGGTCATGCCGGTGATGCTGTTGTCGAGAATCAAGATATTGGCATTGCTCCGGTTATAGGCGATGCCGGCCAGGCCGGTCAGGCCGGAATGGATAAAGGTCGAATCCCCGATCACGGCAATACTGCTGCTTGCTTCTTGGGGGATGGCTTTGACCTTTCCGTGCAGCCCCGAAACCGAAGCTCCCATGCAAAGCGTTGTATCCATTGCCAAAAGAGGGGGCAATGCGCCAAGGGTATAGCAGCCGATATCTCCGGAAACAAATAGCTTTAATTTGCGCAGTACATAAAATATTCCCCGATGCGGACAGCCGGGGCATAGTACGGGCGGCCTTGGCGGTACGGGCTCGTTGACCCCTTTGAATTCATATTTGCGGCCTTTAAGCCGTTCAGCCAGTATTTCCTGGGAATATTCCCCGGTGAGCGGCAAGAGATTTTTACCCTCGCATTTGATGCCCAGGGAGCGGCAGTATGATTCGATGATATCATCAAGTTCCTCGACCACGATCACCCGCTCTACCTTCGAGGCAAATTCCAGCAATAGCTTATCCGGCAGCGGCCAGACCATGCCCAGCTTCAGATAGGAAACTGATTTGCCGAAAATCTCACGGGCATATTGATAGGCGATCCCGGAAGAAATAATGCCGATACGGGCAGTATTGTATTCCGTATAATTCAAGCTGCAAGTTTCAGAATATTCTTTTAAATTCAGCAATCTGTCTTCAACAATATCATGCCTGCCCCGGGCATTTGCCGGCATCATCACATATTTTGCCGGGTCTTTGACATATTCGGGTTTGGGTATATTTTTTCTTTCGTCAAGGGGGGTCACGCTTTGGGAATGGGCGATCCTAGTGGTCAGGCGCAGCAGTACCGGGGTATCAAACTGTTCGGATAGCTCGAAGGCGGCGACTGTATAGCTTTTGCATTCAGCGGAATCGGCAGGTTCAAGCATGGGCAATTTTGCCGCTCTGGCATAATGCCGGGAATCCTGTTCATTCTGGGATGAGTGCATTCCGGGATCATCGGCAACCGCTGCCACAAAACCGGCATTCACACCGGTATAGGCAGCAGTAAAAAAGAGATCGGCGGCAACGTTCAATCCGACATGTTTCATGCCGCAAAAAGCCCGGACACCTGCAACAGCAGCACCGTGAGCTGCCTCTGCCGAAACCTTTTCATTAGGCGCCCACTCTGCATAGATCTCGTCATACTTTGCCGCAAATTCAGTGATCTCCGTACTGGGAGTACCGGGGTAACTGGAAACAAATCCGCACCCGGCCTCAAACAACCCCCTGGCAACAGCCTCATTCCCCAACATAAGTTTAGTGTTCTTCTCCATATAAATCCTCCTAAAACTGCTCACTTACTCCCACGCAACATCAATACAAAAAAGCTCCTTACTTCAATAAAACTTTTTGCGAAGCGAAAAGCTACCAATCATTCTCCATTCTCAATTCTCCATTCTCAATTAATAAGGGGCTTAGCCTTCATTATGTCCGCTTTGCTTGCCAATTATTTCTCCGATTATATCGATCCGCCAAACCTCGACCCGATGCCAATCAGTGGAATAATCTTTGCTGCCCCCATATTTATCGATCAAAATATCCAACCCCTCCCGGCGCTGTTTGTCATTCCTCAGCCGTTTGATCCGGCCCTCGGCAAACAGGCTGTAATATGCGCATTCCGGAAAGGGATCCCCAGGTTTTAAATTAAGCTCAACCTGGGTGACGATTTGGAGGGTCACATCCGCTCCATTGGACCAAATGCCGGCTTTACGGCCCTCCTTGGCGCCGTGCAAATAAATACTGCCGTCATAATAGGCATAATTCATAGCCACCAGATAGGCCTTCCGCCGGTCAACCATGGCGATTTGACAATAAGGGGCGGTCAATAATATTTTTTCGATCAAAGCCTGATCTCTAATTTGTTTTTCACTTCGTCTCATATCTTACTCCTTATTATTTAACACGGTCTCCTCATTATCCGGCATAGTTTCCTCGGAAAGTACCCGGCCTCTGCCTTTGCAATAGGGGCATTCCTTTTCCCTGGCAAGAGAAAGGCCTTGGCCGGTTTTTTTTCGGGTCATCTCTATCAGGCCCAATTGGGTCATGCCCAGCAAAGTCACCCGGGTCCGGTCCTTTTTCAGCTCTTCTTCCAATGCACTCAGCAGTTGCCGGCGGCTGACCGGGTCATCCATATCAATAAAATCTACAATGATAATTCCCCCGATGTTACGCAAGCGCAGCTGACGGGAAATTTCTCCGACAGCTTCCAGGTTGGTGGTGAGCATGGTTTCCCCCAAATCCTTGCTGCCCACATATTTACCGGTATTGACATCTATGACGGTAAGGGCTTCGATCTGGTCAATAATTATATAACCGCCGCTTTTCAGCCAGATTTTGCGGCGCAGGGCCTTATCGATCTGTTCTTCGATTTGATAATGGCGGAACAGATCGTCCGTATTTGCCATCACTAGTTTGGCTTTCAAGTCCGGAGCCAGATCCTCGGTCATTTCTTGCATTTTGGCCAATGTTTCCGGGGTATCGGTTAAGATCCGGTCAATATCCCCGGCCCGGGTATCCCGGATCAGCCGCTGCAGCAGGTCGATATCCCGGTGGATCAGGCAGGGTCCGGGGGTTTTGGCGGCTTTATTTAATATTCTTTTCCATTGTTTCAGCAAAAGATGCAGATCCGCAGCTAATTCTTTTTGCTCCACTCCTTGGGCTACTGTGCGGATAATGGCTCCCATGCCGGGTGGCAGCAAGCCTTGCAAAAGCTGGCGCAAACGCCCGCGTTCGGCATCTTCTTCGATCCGGCGGGAGATAGCCAGGTGGCTTTGCTTGGGCATCAGCACCAGGTAGCGTCCGGGCAGGGAGGGCTGGGCCGTGACCCGGGCGCCTTTGGAACCCATCGGCTCTTTGGAAATCTGTACCAGTATCTCCTGGCCGCGCTTGACCAGGCTGTCGATATTGTGGGGGAGATCACTGTCCGGGGCGGGAATATCGTCTACATAAAGAAAGCTGTTTTTATCCAAGCCGATATTAATAAAAGCCGCCTGCATTCCCGGCAAAACATTTTCGACCCGGCCTTTATAGATATTACCGGCCAGACGCCGGCAGGAGTTGCGCTCAAACTGAACCTCCACCAAAACACTATCTTCCAGCAAAGCATAAGCAGACTCGTTGTGGTCCATTTTGATTAGTAATTCTTTGTGCATTTTTCTATACCTGTTACCCGTTACTTGAATTTCTATGGTTCTTTCCTTTTTCCGTTTTCCTCAATAAAAAGTCCTGTCCTGGTTACTGCGCTTAAGCTGCTTTCCGGGGCAAATATGGTGGCTATTTCGGCCGGGCGCAGGCTGGCGCCTTTGTTTAGCCATACTTCGGCCAACAGTTTATTTTCTTCCTGTTTGATAGCTGCCAGGCCGGCTTTGGCATCTATTTCTTTTTTGCCTTTGGGGCTGACCCGTTCGATCGGCCAAGTTTGGGCGGTCCAAAAATTTTTAATATAAGTATCCACCGAGTTATTGAAAAAAAATGGAAATTCCAGGCAATAAGAGGCTAAGTTAATAACGGCCATCAGGGCAGGTGAATTAGGAGGTACAGGCCGGGCTTCCAGCAAATCCAAACCCTCCGGCAATTGCTTTTGCCAGAGCCGGAGCCAATCCTCCCGGGGGGGACGGCTGAATTCCAAATCAAAATATTCGCCCAAACTGGCCACCCCCACGGCATGAGCCGGCCCCCAGGATATGAGCATATGGGGGTTGAACCCCTGAGAATAGGCCAAAGGAAAACCGCCCCGGCGCAAAGAACGCTGGATTAGAGCTAACAAATCCAGCTGAGAAAGCCAAGCCTGATTAAAATCAATAGACATCTTAACACGCCACTTCATAATTTCCTCCGGAAATTATAATAATGCAGAATTATTGTTTTGTTATACATAATCGGATCTGATTATTGAATAATAACAGACATCTTCATAAGCTCCTCGGATTTTTGTGAAATGTCTCAGCACGCCTTCAAGGTGCATGCCGGATTTTTCTAATACTTTACATGAAGCCGTATTTGATTTTAGTGCTAAAGCTTCAATTCTTTCTATATGCAGCTCTGCAAAAGCATATTCAATAAGAGATTCAGAGATTTCCGTCGCATAACCTTTCCTCCAAAAATCCGGCAGCAGATTATAACCGATAACACATTTGTTTGCCTCATCATCAAAAGATAAAATCCCAGCCTCACCAATAAATATATTTCCATCTTTTCTAAACAATGCATGGAAACCAATAAACCCATCCGCATATTGCGCAATTATCTCCCGTAACTTTTGCTCGGACTGTAAAATATTCTCATGAGGAATAATAGTAGAATAACCCCAAACAAGGTGATCAGACATCAACGAATAGTAATCATTAATGTATTTAAAATTATAAGGTCTCAAAATCAACCTATCTGTCTCTACAATCAAATATATCTCTCCTGTTTTGTTTTGATTACGAATTACGAATTACGAATTGCATTAACAACATGCTCCGCATCCGCTGCATACTCCTTCCCGGCAGTCTTTTGTCAGTTCGCCTTGTTTTGCTTTCAGCCATTCCTGCCAAAGCCAGGTTTTGCTTATTGTGCTGTCAATATGCTCCCAAGGCAGGGTTTCAGAGGGGCTGAAATTGCGTCCGGCCAGTTCTTTTTGGTTTAGGCCCTGTTCGGCAAAGGCTTCTTCCCAGATGGCCGGGCGGAAATGTTCGCTCCAGCCATCGAATTTGCAGCCTTTTTGCCAGGCTTGCAAAAGCACCGGGCCCAGTCTTCTGTCTCCCCGGGCAAAGACAGCCTCCAGCAGGCTGGTTTCTATATCGTGGGTTTTTAGAGTTACACTGCGCAGGGGTCGGATAGATTCCCGCAGCAGCTTTTGTTTATGTGCCAATTCTTCGGGGCTTGCCTGGCCCTGCCATTGAAAAGGGGTATGGCTCTTGGGGACAAAAGAGGCTGCCGCCAATGATAGCTGCAGAGGTTTCCGGCTTCCTGCCGGGCGCAAATGGCGGCCATTTTCCAGTATCTTCTTGCACAAAGCGGCGATGGCGATAATATCTTCATCGGTTTCCCCGGGCAGGCCCAGCATAAAGTAAAGCTTGAGGCTGCTCCAGCCGGCGGCAAAGGCTGCGCCGCTGGCTGTGAGAATGTCTTCTTCGCTCACGCCTTTGTTGATAATATCCCGCAGATGCTGGCTGCCTGCTTCCGGCGCCAGGGTGAGGCCGCTTTTGCGTACCTTTTGTATCTGATGGGCCAAGCCCACGGAAAAAGCGTCCACCCGCAAAGAGGGCAGGGAAATGCTGACCCCTTGGGGTCCGTGGCGGCGTAGCAGTTCCTCTACCAGGGGAATTATTTGGCTATAGTCGGCGGAAGAGAGGGATAGCAAGCCCATTTCATCATAACCGGTAGCTGCGGCTTGCTCCCGGGCTTGTTTCAGGAGGCAATCCAGGTCTTTTTCCCGTACCGGGCGGTAAATCATCCCTGCCTGGCAAAAGCGGCAACCCCGGCTGCAGCCCCGCATCAATTCCAGCATGATCCGGTCATGGACTACTTTTATATTGGGTACTAAAGGTTTAGTAGGGGAGGGGGCGGCAGCCAGATCGGCAATGACTTGCTTGCGGATCTGCGGTAAGGCCGGCGGCAAATTGGAAATATTTACCAATTTGCCGTCTGAGTCATATTCGATCTGATAAAACGAAGGAATATAGATCCCAGGCCAAGCGGCTATCTTTTTGATGAGGTCTTCTTTGCTGCCGTTGCCTGCACGAACCTCCGAAGCCATGGCTAAAAGCCGGGGCAGGATTTCTTCCGCCTCGCCGATAATAAATAAATCAATAAAGTCTGCCAGAGGTTCCGGATTATAGGCGCAAGGGCCTCCGGCAATGATCAGGGGCCAGCCGGGCCGTTCGGCAGCTAAAAGGGGAAGTCCGGCTAGATCCAGCATATTTAGAATATTGGTATAGCTTAATTCGTATTGCAGGGTGAAGCCGAGAATATCAAAATCAGTCAGAGGGTGGCGGCTCTCCCAGCTGAAAAGAGGGATGCCCCGGGCACGCAAGGCTGCTTCCAGATCTGTCTGAGGGGCAAAGCAGCGCTCCATCAAGAGACCGTCCCGGCAATTAACTGCCTCATAAAGCAGGCGCAGACCCAAGTGGCTCATGCCGATTTCATAAGTGTCCGGAAAAAGAAAAGCCATCCGGGCCTGATTATGATCCCAGTCTTTGCAATAGCGGTTATATTCCTGTCCGCTGTATTGAGCCGGCTTTTCTATAGAGGACAGTAAAGCATAATCCAACATCTGATCAATACTGATGATATTCACCCCTTTTAATTAAGGGATTAATTCTCTCCTCCTGCAGATAAATCCTTTTTTAAAGAGTATAGTATGCTAATTTTTTCTTGCAAAGCATATAATTTTCCAGTATAATAATCTTAACTTGTCGGAAATATCGGGAATATTCGGCAAAAAATAAAAGGAGGGAGCATTTATGAATTACACCGAACTTGTGGTATTCATCATCTACCTTGCTGCTATGCTGGGAATCGGGGTATTTTTCTTTTTCAGGGACAAAGGTGGCGAAAAAGAGTATTTTCTGGGCGGCCGGCAAATGGGTCCTTGGGTATCGGCCTTGTCCGCAGGCGCTTCGGATATGAGCGCCTGGGTATTGATGGGTCTGCCTGCCTCGATCTACGCAGCCGGCTTGGGCCAGTCCTGGATCGCTATCGGACTTGCCGCCGGTTATATCTTGAGCTGGATCTTCCTGGCGCCGCGTCTGCGTCTTTTCTCTATTGCTGCCAATGACTCTATTACGGTACCGCAATATCTGACCAATCGCTTTCTCTCCAAGAGCAAATCCATGCAGGTCGTCTGCGCGATGATTTTTTTATTTGCCTATGCAATCTATGCTTCTGCCAGCATCAAGGCCTGCGGTACCCTATTTAACACAGTGCTGGGTATTAATGCCACACTTGCCATGTATATAGCCGCTTCTATCATTATTGGCTATACCTTTCTCGGCGGCTTCAAGGCTGTCTGCTGGACAGATTTTATCCAGGGCCTGTTGATGCTGGCTGCCCTGATGATTGCCCCGATATTTGCTTTGGCGCTGCTTAACAATGGCCCCGGCACTACTGCCGGCGTTGCCTTTCCGGAAAATTTTTGGAATCTCCTCAGCAGCGGAAAAGCGGACTGGAGAAGCTGGGCGGATATCCTCTCCGGCCTGGGCTGGGGCCTGGGCTATTTCGGGATGCCTCATATCATAGTCAGATTCATGGCCATCCGCTCCCAAAAAGATGTGAAAAAAAGCGCGACAATCGGTATTACCTGGAATGTTTTGATTCTGATCTTTGCGGTTTTGGCAGCTTGCGCCGGACGCTTATTCCTTGGTGAAATCTCGGATAGTTCCTTGGTATTCATTACTATGGTGCGTACTATTTTCCCGGCTATTATCTCCGGAATCCTTCTTTCCGCCATCCTGGCTGCCGCTATGAGTACTGCTGATTCGCAGCTATTGGCTTCTGCCTCTGCTTTTGCGGCTGATGTCTACCGGCCGGTGATCCGGAAAAAAGCCAGTGACAGGGAAATGTTCTGGGCAGGGCGTTTTGTGGTAGTCGCGATCGCGATCGTGGCGGTGATCATCGCCTCGAGTCCGGGCAGCGGCAGTATCATGGATCTGGTAGGAAATGCCTGGGGCGTATTCGGGGCGGCTTTTGGCCCGGCTATTTTGCTCTCCTTATTCTGGAAACGCTTTACCTTCCCGGCTGCCGTAACCGCTATCGTGGTTGGCGCTGCCGTAGACATATTATGGCTGGCCATCCCGGCCCTGTCCGGCACCGGGCTCTATGAAATCGTCCCCGGTTTTATCGCCAGTATGATTGCCGGCATCATAGTCACCCTGGCCGGCAAAGGACCTGGCAGGGAGGTGGAGGCTTTGTATGAAAAGTCGCTGATTGTGAGTGAGTAGGGGGTAGGGGGGTTTTCTGCTATTCCTTGCTGTACTATAGTTTCTGCATAAAGCAATAAACCTAATTAAAAAATCAAGGATACTATGTTTTCTCCCGGTGGTGAAGCATAGTATCCTTTTTGTTTCAAAGCGGCAGTGCCGCAAAAGATTAGGGGTTAAGCATTCATTCACTTACTTTTAGGTAGCATCAACAAAAAACAAGAGTGAAATTCGATCCTTTAGCGAAGCGAAAGTCACCCGTTCTGACAAGGACAACTGGCAACTGAACGCTCCCTACTCCCTACCCCAGATAAACTGGAAAAGTAATAAAAACAAATTGGACACGGATTTACGCAGATTCAAACGGATTAGCACGGATTTTTTTTATTATAAAAAGTATTGAATTATTTTTATCTTTTCTTCAAAGCAACAACACCTAAGTTTCTCATATCCAAAAGACAACAGCGAAAATCCGTTAAAATCTGCGAAAATCAGTGTCTAATTATTTCATGCATCATTTTGAATCTGCATCCTTGCAGGTCAATCAAGAGATGAGGTATATTTTGTGACTTTTTTGTTCGAATTTGAGAGCTTAGTTCCAACTCCCTACCCTACCCCCTAATTCCATGCGGCGAAGCCGCTCTAGTTCAAACCAGGATAGAACCGAAATGAGAGGGCCAGTTTTCTAATTTTTGCATGTCGTAGAGATTGTAATAGCCATGGGAGATCAGAATATCATAGGCCTTCTTGCTAAGCTCCCCGTCTTCACAAAAGACTATAATAGCAAGTTTCTTATCCGGCAGCTCGTCTAAGCGTGATTCCAGTTCATCCAGAGGAATTACGATCGAATCGGCTACATGCTGCATAGCATATTCTTCCCTGCCGCGCACATCCAGCAGAATGATCTCATCAGGATTTGCCTCATACATAGCCAAGGCATCCTCGCCGCTGATCACTCTATAGCCCGGGTTCTCCAGGACCGCCTCCTGATCCGCGTCAGTTTGGCTAGCTTCTGTTCCTTCAGCAGAGATCTCATTGCCTTTTTCCTCAAGTCCGCTTTCCGATTTCTCTGCGACCGCCTTGTCGTCTTCGTTTCCCATATTTTCTTCCGGTTTTTCGAAAGAGATATTGGAAGAGGGGACGGAAGGTTGATATGCCAAAAGCCAAATGGAACGGCCTATCGATCCGCAGCCAAGGACAAGCAAAGCGATCGCGGCAATAATTGTTATTTTTCTTATTCTTAAGTTGTTATTCATATGCTTTTTTACCTCAACGGCTCAATTTGTCTTCATAAATGTCTCTTATTCGCTTAAAAGCATCCTCTGCTACATTTGGAATTTATTTGGTTGGTAATTTATTCTATGTTTATCGGCAAATTCCTTTATCTAAGACTATTTTTACTTAATTTAGTCACCTACTGACGCGTAGCATCAACAAAAAACAAGTTGTTTACTCTCTCGAGAAGCGAAAACACAGATACTAGATACTTGCGGTTGAAGACCGCCTTAGTTTCTTTCCAAGCGGAGCAGCTTACCCAGGCGTTTGTAGAGCAGGAAAGTTACCAGGCCGTTGACTCCGGCTTTGATCAGGTTGAATGGGATAATACCAGGAAGCAGTAGTTTTCGCACAGTTTGATGTGCTATATCTTTTGGTAAACCGACAAACAGTTCTAAGTAAATAGGTGTGAAAATCAGATTAAGAGGGATCATCGCCAAAACCATGGTAAATATACCGGCCAAAAGGGCGATGATAGCCCCGGTCAAGGTTCTTTTACGCTTATAAATATGGCCGGCAACCAGGACAAAGGCTCCGGTTGCGCAAAAATGCATTACAATGCCTACCCAGCCATTAGCGGAGGAAACAGTTAGACCTTGTACCATGGAAACAACTGCCGTCAGGATCAAACCGGATAAAGGGCCAAAGAGAAATGTCCCGATTAAAATAGGAATATCTGCCATATCGTATTCCAAAAATGATACAAGAGGGATAATAGGGAAGCGGAGAAAGGGCAGGGTGACAAGAAGCAGGGAAACGGCGGCCAGCATGGCCAGGGTGACCAGTTGTTTGGTGGATAAGCGCATAGGATTTCCTCCTCGTACATATTTTGTTTCGGGCAGGCAGATTAGTAGCTTACGGCGTAGAGTCGTAAACAAAAAACAAGAATTTTGTTCAATACTTTTCGTGGAGCGAAAAGTTACCCGCATTCTGATTCCTGAATACTGAATCCTGAATACTTGCGGTCGAA
>WRHF01000042.1 GCA_009783415.1 Clostridiales bacterium | reverse complement strand
CATATTTTGGAAAAAGGATATGCTTATCGCGGAAAGGTCATCAAAAAAGCAACAGTGATTTTAAGTAAAGGAGAAGAAAAAGCATGATTGTAGGCATTGATTTAGGGACAAGCACATCCGAAGTTGCTTTCGTGGAGAAAAACGGTCAAGTGGTCGTTATCCCCAACGAGGAGGGAGAACTTATCACCCCTTCGGTGGTATACCTGAAGCAAAGCGGACGGGCTTTGGTCGGTAACAGAGCTAAAGAATACCTGTTTACCCGTCCGGACTGCACCTTTATGGAGGTCAAGCGCAGTTTCGGAACCGACGTGAAGTTTACGGCTCATGAGAAAACTTATGCGCCTGAGGAAATACAGGCCCATATCATCGAATATCTGGTCGATTGTGCCGAAGAGTTTACCGGCGAAGACGTGACCGGCGCAGTTATCACCGTGCCTGCCTATTTTACCGATGTCCAGCGCAAGCAAACTATTCGGGCGGGTGCGCTGGCCGGTATTCAAGTGGAGCGGGTCATCAACGAACCCACCGCCGCCGCACTGGATCACGGGCTGCAAAACCTGAATGAATGCGAATATATTTTAGTCTATGATTTCGGGGGAGGTACCTTGGATGTGACGGTTCTGGAACTGTTTGAAGGTGTGATTGATGTCAAATCCAGCTGCGGCAACAACCGACTGGGCGGCAAGGATTTTGATGCGGCGCTGATGAAACATATCGCGGGCCGGCATTATAAGGCGATCATGGCCGACCCGAAGGCCCAAATGAAGCTCAAGCAGGCGGCAACGGATGCCAAAATCACTTTATCGGAAGCCGGCTCAGCTAGGGTACGTCTCCCGCTGATTATTGAGGATGTTACCATTGATTTGAGCGTAACCCGTACCGATTTTGAAGAGATCATTTGGCCCCTGCTCATCACCACCGGCGAGCAGATCAATACCGCACTGACAGATGCCGGGTTGTCTCCTTCCTCATTGCAAAAGGTTATCTTAGTCGGCGGCACGACCCGTATCCCGCGGGTACGGGCCTTTGTAGAGGAGAATTTGGGGGTCGCAATCAGCGTGGGGCATGATCACAGTCCCGAACTGATGGTCGTGCGCGGGGCGGCGATCCAAGCGGCCATCATCGAAGGTGTGATCGAAGAAGAGAACAGTGTTGTTCTTTCCGATATCTGCCCCTTCTCCTTGGGGATAAAGACTGTGACTGCAGAAGGGATCAGGGTGGACCCGCTGATCAAAAAGAATGTTGCAATCCCTTATGAGTACAGTAAAGTTTATTGGGCTATGTATGAGTACCAGCGGAAGATTCTTTTTGCGATCTATCAGGGAGAGTCCAAATATCCGCAGGAAAATACCCGGATAGGTCAATTGGAGCTGGACAAGCTGCCCCAAAGGAAGAACGAACGGGCCGGAGCGGAAGTAACATTTTCTTATGACAATAACGGCATCTTGAATGTAACGGCGCGTGCTTTGGGCAATGACAACACCGCTGCCACCGTGATCGATATTAACAACAATGATTTTCCCATCCGCCCGCCTGTAAAACTCAGTGAATGGGAGCAGGTCAAAGGTGCTTCCAAATACCGCCCGCTCCTAAGAAAGGCACAGAAGATTGTAGACGAGTATATTGATACTCCTGTTTTTATTGAGGAAGAATTGTTTAGTATCCTTGACCTTTGTGACGAGCTGAAGGCCGATTTGATTCTGGGCTTTGAACAAGACGCTGAGGCAAAGGCGAAAGAAATCCGCGAATTCATTGACTCATGGAACAAAGAAGACGATGAAGACAATGGTGATCACAGTAAAGCACTAAGGGAGCTGCTTGACCTTATGAAGAAACGGAAGTAATTACTATGAGTTATTATCGTGCCGCCTTAGCGGCTGCCTCTGCAGGCGATTTATCCGACGCCGCCCGGTTGACCCGGTGTTCCCTCCTGCTTGGGGAAGATGCTCCGTCCGCCGCTTGCCTTTTGGAATTACTTAAACAACAAGCTGCAATTGAACCGGAAGCATTGACCCGCCTAAGGGCGCTGACAGATGCCCACAGTTACAAAAAGGCCTTGAAAGTCAAATTGCCGCAAACAGCCAAGGCTTATACTATGCGTGGTTTGCTGTATGCCCAAATGGGCCGTTATCGGAAGGCGAGGAAGGAATTCGGCTTGGCTCTGAAGCTTGACACAGGCAACGATTTGGCGAAACAAGCGCTGCTTTTCTGTGGGGGAAAATAGAGAGGGTTTTTATGATGAACATATACGAACAGCTTGGGATAGAGCAAACCGCCTCCCAACAGGAAATCAAGCGGGCTTATTTCCGCCTGGTCCGGGAATTCACCCCGGAAAAATATCCCAAGGAATTTATGCAGATCCGTCAGGCCTATGAAACCCTTTCCGATTCGGCCCAGCGCACCGCTTACGATGCCACTTTAGCCCGTTTTACCGGTATCTCAAAGGAAGTGACGGCAGTCATTATAGAAGCTGAACGGTTAGGCGAGAAAGGCCTTTGGGCGGATGCCGTGGATCTGCTGGAACAGTCGCAATATTCTGCAAACTGCCACATGCAATCTGCATTGTGCAGCTTGTACCTGGAACTGGGCAAAAGCGGGAAGGCAGTAAAAATTGCAGAAAAACTTGCGGCGGATCATCCGGACAATGCGGATTATCTACGTTTAAAAGCCAAAACATATATGGAACGCGGCTGGACAAATAAAGCAGATGAAATCAGGAGATCTTTGGAGCGGCTTGACCCGGGCAACGAGGATAACACATCGGCTTTATTGTTTGATGAAACAAAGCAAAACCCCCTCCATTTGGGCCGGATGGTGGAAAGGGTAGAGGAAAAGAACGGAAAGGCTCCATTATTATGTGCCCATATCTTGAGCAACTGTTTCAATGCTGAGAAAAATAGCGTGGACTATATCCAGCAGCAATTATTATTTAATCTTATGGGAGGAGAAAAGCAACCTTGGTCCGACCCGCTGCTTGCAGCCAAAAAGCTGGCGGAACACTCTTATGGCATCTCAGCTGATAAGGGGGAGAAGGTACGCACCCTTCTGGAAGATAATATCCTCAAAGCTATTTTCTTTGAGGATTGTTACAGCATCTTGCCCGATATCAATCAAATAATTCAAAATATCGGGGCCAAGGACTTATGTCAAAATCCGGATTATCGGATCGCATCGGCAGGGTATGAGGCGCAAAAAGCGGTAGAGGCCGGTATCCCTAAAACAATAGCTGCGCTCCCATTGATGTGTGTTTGGGTACAGGCCTGCACCTATGGCGAGAATCTCCTTACGGGTTTTCAAAATGAAATCCTGCTTTTGGAGTTGGAAATACTAGAAAACATCCTGCCTCTTCTTCCTCACATCCGACGTTTTGAGGAAGAGTTCAGCGCATTCTCTCAATTTGCGGCGGATTTTTTTGAGATGGCAGTTCGATCCGGTCAGCACAAAATAGATAACGAAATCAACCGGAGAATCCCCAGAGCAATGAAGTTAAAAACCAGGCTCGTTTTATCTTGGCTGGGCGAAGATGATGATTTTGCTAATTTTAAGATGTCCGAAGAACGTCAAGAGCCCATCCAGGTGACAAGAATCGGCCGAAATGAGCCTTGTCCCTGCGGAAGCGGGAAAAAATATAAAAAATGCTGCGGTCAGTAACCATGATTTGTATAACTCCACATATATGGCAGCGCTGTGTTTAACTTTCCCAATCAGTTGGTAGCTTACTTTATCCGTAAGCTACCAAAGCCAAAAATGAAATATAAAACAAAGGAGCGCGCTTCGCAGCCGCTCCGTATGTGTTTTTTAATTGTGAATCGTGAATCGTGAATTATGAATTGTTTTTTACGCCAGTTCCTCCGCAGTAATAGCGCCGGAAGCCAGAGCTTGCTCTTTTAATTCTTCATAGTAACCACTCAATGTAGTGGTATAATATGGCAACACGTAAACAATCAACAATATACCCAGAGTCAGGCAGCCAAGTAAAAACCAACCGATAAAGCTGAGGGTCATGACAAAAAGATTACCTTTATATCCTTTGGTCATTTTCATGGAAAGCTTAAGAGCTTCGGTAGCTTTCACATTTGGCTTATCAGCTAAAATGAAAGGAGTCATGCTATAGGCAATGGATTTGATAATGGCTGGAATAGAAAGCAGGATTGTGGCTAAGGAAGACAAGATAAGAACCCCTATAATCCCTTCAATTGCTTCAAATGACACAGCGAAAGGATCCAGCAAAATGTCCGTGAAAATAGAGCCGGCAGTGATCCCAAGCAAAATACCTCCGCCGATGGAGGCAAAAAGCGACCAAATGATAATGAAAAGGGTCATCCAAAGCATACCGCCTAAAGCACGGCCAAAAGAGTTGTTGAACTTGGAAAAAAGAATGCCGATTTCCGTTTGCTCTTTGCGGTAGATTTTTAAGTAACCTTCATACATCCCAACATTCATAACCATGGCAATGACAAAAGAATAACCCAGAACGATAATAGTACCAATAATTGGGATCAAGCCAATGAAGCCGGCAGCTATGGCAATGACCATAAAAAGAAAATAGAGCAAAATACCGATACCGCGTTGTTCTTTAAAGCTTTCTCTGGCCAGGGCCTTGATTTCTGCACGTTGTTTCATAAAAACACCCCTTCTTTTATAATATATTTTCTGCCGCCTTTGGCGGGATAGCTCTAATTAAAATAAATGCGCTTGCTGTTAAAAATATGCTATTTCAATCTTCTTTTTAAATGTACCATATATTTCAGCATTTTTCAAGGATTTTTTCTTTTTTTCTGGATTAAATAGTAAATTAAGAGGGCTTTTTGCCCTCTTAATTTACTATTTAATCCAGAAATTCTTTTTAATCCAAATATTCTTATTAATCCAAATAGTCCTTTAGTTTTTTGCTGCGGCTGGGATGGCGCAGCTTGCGTAGGGCTTTGGCCTCGATCTGGCGGATCCGCTCCCGGGTGACCCCGAAAACCTGGCCTACTTCTTCCAAAGTACGGGAACGCCCGTCATCCAGGCCGAAACGCAGCTGCAAAACCTTTTTCTCTCTAGGGGTCAGGGTGCTGAGAACATCCTCCAGCTGTTCTTTCAGAAGAAAGAAGGAAGCGGCTTCCGCCGGGGCCAGGGCATCCTCATCCTCTATAAAATCGCCAAGGTGACTGTCCTCTTCCTCTCCGATAGGGGTCTCCAAAGAAACAGGCTCCTGAGAAATTTTCAAAATATCCCGCACCCGCTCCACCGGGATTTCCATTTCCACTGCAATTTCCTCCGGACTGGGCTCCCGGCCCAGCTCTTGGATTAGCTGGCGCTGTACCCGGATCAGTTTATTGATAGTTTCTACCATATGCACAGGGATGCGGATAGTGCGAGCCTGATCGGCAATAGCCCGGGTGATGGCCTGACGGATCCACCAGGTGGCATAGGTGCTGAATTTATAACCCTTGTGATAATCAAATTTTTCCACGGCTTTGATCAGGCCCAAATTACCCTCTTGGATCAAATCCAAAAATAGCATGCCCCGCCCTACATAACGCTTGGCGATGCTGACAACCAGACGCAAATTAGCCTCGGCCAGGCGGCGGCGGGCATCCATATCCCCGTCCTCCATGCGTTGGGCCAGATCCACTTCTTCGTTGGCAGAAAGCAAAGCAACCCGGCCGATTTCTTTCAGGTACATGCGCACAGGGTCGTCGATAGCTACGCCCTCAGTGATGGAAAGATCCAGCTCGTTGGTGTCGGCTGAGGAGAGGATCTCCTCTTCTACCTCATCAACGGTCTCTACATCCATCTCCTCTACCGAAACGCAGGAGGCAACCTCGATCCCCAGCTTTTCCAGCTGAGTATAGATGGCATCGATTTGCTCTGTAGTCAAATCAACCTCGTGCAGCGCATCTATGATTTGGTTATAGGTGATTTTCCCTTGTTGCTGGGCCGTGGTTATCAAATTGCTGATTATCTCGGCTTTGCTGAGTTGTTGTTCCACCGTGGCGCTTTCCTTTCTAGATCCCTAACCCGGACAAGCCGGAGCTTTGAGCTTTGAGTCTTGAGTTTTGAGTGGGAATACGAAGGTACAAAAATTTTGCCATTTTGCGCAGAATTTCGGGAGTAAGTGCCTAACACTTAACAAACATCCTCATTGCGTAAATCCTGAACCTGCCGCTGTAATTGATTGAGCTGCCTTAGCAGTTGACGGGTTTCTCCCCGGTCCAGTTTTAAATCCGCCTGAATCTCTTTTATTTCCTCTTGAAGCCGTAAAATTATGCAAGTCTTGATATATTCTTGCGCCAGGCGCTCTTTTCCTGCTTGCGGAGGCTCAATTTGTAATAATATTAAAAGAAAATGCCGAATTTGTTCAATTTCTTTTTCCTCTGTCTCTTGACCTGCGCTTTTGGCTTCCTCCTGGGCCAGGCTCAAGCGGGGCAAGAGCGAGCTTGGCCGCCAATCATAAGATTCGCCCAGGTTTTGCACAAAAGCCAGCAAAGCTTTTTCTTCTTTCCGGCAAAAATCCAGGCCCGGACCCTCTGTCACCTTAGCAAAAGCATCCTTGTCTTCCAGGGTCAGGCGCAGCAGAGGCGCCAGATTACTGAGTTTGGGCTGGTTTTTCGGGATAGTTTCCCGGGGTGGGGTTAGGACGCTTTGAGAATTTTGCCGCCGATTACTTTTACCCAGATCCGCATAAATAGTTTCTGCAGCTACCTCCAGGCGGCTGGCCAGCTGGCGAATAAAACCATCCTTTTCTACATGACTTTTGGTTTGCTGCAAGGCCGGGGTTAAAAATCTAACGATAGCAGCTTTTCCGGCTACACTCTCCCGGTCAAATTGGCGAATGGCCAGACTGTACAAATATTCCAAAGGGCTTAAGGCTTGATCCTGTATCAGTTTATCCCAACCCTTGCGCCCATTGCGGCGTAAAAAATCATCGGGATCCTCGCCGGAAGGTAAAGACAGGATATTGATGCTAAAGTCCTGACGCCGTAAAATTTCCAAGGCCCGCTCGGCCGCTTTGCTTCCGGCATTGTCTCCGTCATAAGCTAAAAGAATATTGCTGCTATAGCGGCGCAGCAGCCGGGCCTGGCCTTCGGTGAGGGCGGTACCCAAGGCAGCCACCGCATTGTCCACGCCGTACTGATGAGCTATCAGCACATCCATATAGCCTTCCATCAGAACGGCCAGATCATCCCGGCGGATAGCTTTGCCAGCCTGGGCTAAACCATAGATATGCTGGGACTTGATATAAATTGGTGTTTCCGGGGAATTAAGATATTTGGGCTGGCTGTCATCCAGCACCCGGCCGCCAAAAGCCACTACTTGCCCGCGGTAATCCAAAATGGGAAAAATCAGGCGGCCGTGGAATTTATCATAGTTCTTGCCGGTTTTGCTGCTTTTGCCGCTTAATCCGGCCTTATCCAGAAGGCTCTCCTCATAGCCCTGGCTTAAAAGATAATTTGTTAAAATTTCCCATTGACCTTTGGGGGCGTAGCCCAGCCGAAATGCCTGTACCACCTGGGGCTGCAAAGTTCTCCGGTGCAAATACTGGCAGGCCGGTTCCCCTTTTTGGCTTTTGGTCAGCAGCTGCTGGTAGAAGGTTGCAGCTGCCTCATGAAGCCGCAAGAGTTCCTTGCGTAACTGCTCCCGTTGATTATGAGCCGGACTCATTTCCTGCTCAGGGATAATGACTCCTACCTGTTCCGCCAGCTTGCTGGCAGCTTCCGGCAAGGTCAGGCTTTCCATCTCCATTACAAAGTTTATAGGGCTGCCGCCTTTTTGGCAACCAAAGCAATAATAGATCTGCTTATCAGGGGAAACGGAAAAAGATGGAGTATCCTCGCTGTGAAAGGGGCAAAGTCCCACAAAATTTTTACCCCGGCGTTTCAGCGGCAAATAAGTGCTGATGAGGGCGACTATATCCACCCGGTTGTGGATATCATCAATAATTTCCGGCGGGACGAATTTGGCCACTTTCTTCTACCTCTTTTCGCTGTATCCACTTATTCGCCGTCCTCCTGTTTTTTTCCTTTTTTTCTTTCTCAGGCAAACAGTTTCCCGGATTTGGTCTTAGGAGAAGAAACTCAACTGTTCTTCTAGTATTTCCGCTGACCTGGAAAGATATACCTTAACGGAGGACGGAAGTCGGAAGACGGAGGAAGGAGGACAGAGGACGGAAGTCGGAAGACGGAGGAAGGAGGACAGAGGACAGAGGACGGAGGAGAGAAGGGATTGAAGTGTTTGTTGAGCGCAATGCAAAATTATGAATATTGAATTTCAAATGAGTATGAAAACAAAAGAATCTGCTCATAATAAAAGTGGAAGGAAGATAATCCCTGACCGGTTTGTAGTCAGAGCCGGTATAGCCTGACCGGCAGAAAGGATTACTTTCCTTCTACTTTTATTGTTTTTGGATCAAGGCAAATTGCTCAAAGGCGAAATTATCGCTCATTCCGGCAATATAATCGCAAACCGCAAGTTTTTGGTCGTAGCCCTGATATTCTTGGGGCAGGGTTGTTGGCCGGGCCAGATAATGATCCCAAAGAGCCCGGATCATGACCAGGAGTTTTGCCTCTTCTTCTTTTGCTTCCGGACGGAAATAGACCTTTTCAAAAAGGTATTCCCGCAGCTGCTGCATAGCCAGGGCTGCCGGGGTTGAAAGAGAGATAATGCCGGCAGCCAGGCTGCTGGATTTAATCAAATCCGCTACCAGGGTGTTGATGCGGCGGCTATGGCTTGGGCCGAGCCGGGCGGCAGCCTCGCGGGGCAAATCCCCGGGATCTAATAAGCCCAGGCGCACCGCATCATCAATATCATGGTTTACATAGGCAATGCGGTCGCAAAGACGCACTATCCGCCCCTCAAGAGTAGCAGGGAAGCCATCGTCGCCGCTGTGATAAAGAATGCCGTCCCGCACCTCCCAGGAAAGGTTAAGGCCCAGGCCTTCCTGTTCCAAATAATCAACCAGGCGCAAACTTTGCTTATTATGACTGAAGCCAGGACAAAGCAGGGCCAGGGAACGCTCTCCGGCATGGCCGAAAGGGGTATGCCCCAAATCGTGGCCTAAAGCAATGGCTTCGGTCAAATCTTCATTAAGGCGCAAAGCCCGGGCAGCTGTCCGGGCGATTTGCGCTACTTCCAGAGTATGGGTAAGCCGGGTACGGAAATGATCACCCTTGGGGCTGACAAAAACCTGGGTTTTGTGTTTCAGGCGGCGAAAAGCCTTGCTATGGATGATCCGGTCCCGATCCCTTTGATAAACAGTACGGATAGGGCAAGGAGGCTCACTAACTATCCGTCCCCGGCTGGCAGTGCTTTTGGCCGCCTCCGGCGCCAGATGCTGATTTTCCCACTGCTCCCAATTTTCCCGCATAAAAACCCCCGGTTTTTCTAAGCTTTGTTTTTCTCAAGAAAATCCTCAAAATCCTCTTTGTCAATTATGTAATTTCTTCCATATTTTACTGCAGGCAAATGCTTATCATGAATCAGATTTATTATGAAAGCATAGCTCAAAGGGATCATTTCCATGATCTGGCGGATGGTGTAGCCATCCGCCGGCTTTCCTTCCAGGCCTGCCCCCCGGTAATCGGCCAAATCCCGGCGATTGATAAAATATTTGTGGCCAATACGATAGGCGGGTAAAACACTCTTTTCAATATCCCGTTTGATGGTGGCATAGGTGGTGCCGCTAAAAGCAGCGGCTTCCTTCAAAGTCATATATTCGCTTTGCCTGGTGTCGGTGGTAGTTTTCTCATTCATGCTATCGCCCCTTTTATTTGCTTTTAAAATAGAATATGCGCCTTCTTGTTTATTTAGCATATATTATTTACTCTTCAATGAAAAAATGGTCTTTCCCCCGCCGCATACTCACATTAACCACCAGGCCCAAGCAGATTAAATTAACCAGCATGCCACTGCCTCCATAGCTGAGCAAAGGTAAAGGGATGCCGGTGATCGGCATAATACCGATAGTCATTCCTGCATTAGTAAAAATCTGAAAGGCCAGCATAGCAGCTACTCCCGCTACCATAGTGCTGCCAAGCTGGTCTTTCGCTGTAATGGCAATGTAAATCGCCCGCAAGAGCAACAGCAAGTAAAGGATGATCAAAGCTATGGCCCCGGCAAAACCAAATTCTTCACCTACCACAGAAAAAATAAAATCCGTATGATGCTCCGGGAGAAAATAGCCCTGTACCTGACTGCCCTGCCCATAGCCCTGGCCCCAAAGCCCGCCGGAACCAATGGCCACCTCCGACTGGATCATATTATAACCGGCTCCCAGGGGATCCATATAAGGGTTGATGAAAATTACTAATCTGGTTACCTGATAAATTTCCAGAGGTAAAAAGGCAGGCGATTCCTCCGGCAGATGCTGATAACCATCGGTGGAAACATAGAGGGCGCCAAAAAGTAAGGCTATTCCTAAGCACAATAAAAGCAGCAAGGTCAACACAAAACGCCCCGGCATTCCCCCGATCCAGCACATGACCAAAAAAAGCACAATAAAAACCAGGGCAGTCCCCAAATCCGGCTCTCTGAGGATCAAAAGGGCAGGCAAGCCCACATAGGCCAGAGCAAAGAGCCAATTATAGAAGCGGCCGAGCTTGTCACGGCGCTGATACAAAAAGCAGGCAAAGGCAATAATAATCACCAGTTTAGCCAGTTCCGAGGGTTGAAAATCCATAAATTTCAAATCAAACCAGCGATGAGCCCCCTTTTTTTCCGGAGAAAAAAGAACCGCTACAAGAAGCAGATTGGCAAGAGCATAGATAATCCAGGAGAATTTACGAAAGCGGCGATAATCAAAGCAAGCAATCACAATTCCCGCAAAGAGTCCGGCGCCTATCCACATCAGCTGACGCCGGACATAAAAATTCGGATCACTGGACAGCACATTAGAGGAGGCGCTGGAAAGAATAATAATATTATAAGCAAGGATCAAAAGGGTAAGTGCCACAAATGTCCAGTCCAGATTTTTTAGTAATTTTTTCGTATTGCGCATAAAAAATCCCTTTACCTTAAGCGCTCGTTGAGCGCAATTAAGAATTATTGTAGCTTTTGCTCTGTAGGAAAGAGGCGCCTGGGGACGGTTGCCTCTCTTGTTAATTATTATAACTCTTGAAGGATAGTATAGCAAGGGCAAAACCCCAAAAATCCCCAAAATGCACAAAAAAGCGGGTTTTCCGCTTTTTTGTGTTTGGAGGGATTTTTATATTATAAAATTGGAGGGGGTAGAAGGATTCTTTTTCAGCGCCGGCGCTTCCGGCGAAACTTTTTGTTTTGGTCTTATTATCAATGTCTCGTTCTTACATTTATTATTTTACACGGCTTGCCTTAAAGAAAGATAAAAAAACCGGTTTTTTTTCTTGCTTATCTGTTTAAATAGACGCCAAGCAAAACGATTTTGTTGCAACAAATCGGTAAGAGTAGGAAAAAAATTTTCTGCAAATATATTCAGAATATAATAAAAAATATCACAAATAGCTCCTGTTGTCAAAAATCAACAGGAAGGCCCCATTTTTTTTGCATATTTCCTTTTTCTCCTAACCATAATAAGGAAAAGAAGCTATTACTTTTCAAACAAGCGGAGGGATTATGGCAGGAAATGATAGCCCTAATTTGGAGCGGGATGCCGCTGGGCGGGTCAAACTTGACGGGCTGGCTTTGAGTCAGGATATGGAAGAGAATATAAAGTTGCTGGAGCAGATTTTTGCTGACGATGATACTTTCAAGACCCGCCGCTTCAGCAGCAAAGGTCTTAGCCCTCAGCACTGTGCTGCTTTCTTTTTGGACGGTATGGTCGACAGCCAGCTCATTGATTCGTATATTATTCAAACGGTGAACCGCTGGAATCCCCAGGCAGATCTTATTCCCGATAAACTGGATTGCCTGGCTCAGCAGGTTATCTCCGCAAATGAATCAAAGACCAGTGACCAGCTAAACGATATGCTCTCCGCTGTCCTTTCCGGAGATACCATGGTTATCACCCAAGACAGCAACAAGGCTCTTTTAGTTAACACCAAGGGTTTTACCACCAGGGGTATCGCCGAACCGGAGACCGAGAAAATCCTCCGCGGGCCCCGGGAAGGCTTTACGGAAAGCCTGATGACCAATCTTTCTCTAATTCGCCGCAGGATCAAATCCGCCAACTTGAAATTTGTTTTCAAAAGCTTTGGGGGAGAAACGGCTACTACCACCTGTATTTGCTATTTGGAAGGCGTCGTCAATAAAGAGGTGCTGGCAGAATTGGAGCGGCGCCTGGGCAGATTGGACTTGGACGGCGTTTTGGATTCCAATTATATCCAGGAATTTATCCGGGATCATCCTCTTTCCCCCTTCAAAACCATAGGCAGCACGGAAAGGCCGGATATTATTGCCGCCAAACTGCTGGAAGGCCGGATAGCCCTTATTGTCGACGGCACCCCGGTAGCCCTGACTGTACCCTATATTTTTATTGAAAATTTTCAATCCAACGATGATTATTATTTAAATTATACTGCAGGGAGCATAGCACGGGTCTTGCGGATCATCGGTTTTTTGCTGACTGTCAGTCTGCCGGCCATCTATTTATCTCTGATTTCCTTCCATCAGGAGATGATACCGACAAAATTGCTCCTCTCCATAGCCGGCGCTCACGGAGGTATACCCTTCCCGTCATATGTGGAGGCCTTGGCTACTATGCTGGTCTTTGAGATTCTCCGGGAGGCAGGCAACCGCACTCCTTCCAATATCGGCCAGACTCTGAGCATTGTAGGGGGCCTGGTGCTGGGTCAAGCAGCGGTAGCGGCCCGTTTTGTCAGCGCTCCTATGGTGATAGTCATTGCTTTCGCCGGTATCACCACCTTGATGGTCTCCCGGCTCAATGTAGCGGCCATCATCTGCCGTTTTCTCTTCCTCTTGCTATCTGCAGTCCTGGGACTATATGGTTTTGTTTTTGGCTTAGCCTGGCTGCTGATATACCTCTCAGGACTCAGCTCTTTCGGCATTCCCATGCTGGCGGATTGGGGCTCTGTAACCTACAGCGGCCAAAAACGGGATATCTGGCTCCGCTTCCCCTGGCCGATGATGGAGAAGAAAGGGAGGTTTATCTCCTGGCGAGCCCCAGACACTAAATTACCCGGCAACAACCCTGAAACAATTGACAATTGACAATTGACAATTGACAATTGTTGTTGTTTCGCTCTGCGAAACTTTTTATTTAACTAATAAAAAGATTTTTTTGTTGGCTTTGCGGAGCAAAGCCTTCCATAATTGTCCATTGTCAATTGTCCATTGTCAATTGAAAAGGGGTATTATATGCAAAGACTAACTCTAGTTATCATGCTATCGGTTTTGCTGCTATGTGGGTGCTACGATTACCGGGAGACTGATGATCTGACTTTGGTGGGCGGGATTGCTTTGGATAAGGTGGCGGAGGAGGAGGATGGCCGGGATATCGGGCTGATCAAAATAACTGTGGAAGCTGCCGATATCCGGGAAGAGGGAAAAATCAAAGAAAAAATCATTGAAGCTTATGGCAATTCCCTCCAGGAAGTAATCGACAGATCCACCTTTATCGCCGGCAGGGAGCCTAATTGGAGCCATGCCCAGATAGTGATAATAGGCCGGGAATTTGCGAGCTCCGGCCTCTTTCCCCTTATCCGTTATATCACAGCCGATAGAGAAATGCGGATCAATCTGAACTTGCTGGTAGCCAGGGAGGAAGGCGGGGAAATCCTGAAAGCCAAATCAATCACCAACCAGCTCCAGGCCTTCCAGATCTATACCCTGATCAATAGCGATAATTATTATCCCATGAAACAAAACACCTGCCTTTTCAATCTGATCAATAGCTTTGCAGATCCCAGTCAATCAGCTATTTTGCCTGCCCTTAAGCTTGTGGAAAATAATCAGGAAAAAGCTGTTGAACTGGATGGAGTGGCGGTTTTTAATGATGACCGGCTGGTGGGTTTTTTAGATGATGATGATGCCAAATTTGTTTTTCTATTGCGCGATGCAATCAAAAAAATGCTCATTCCCCTGGATAATCAAGCTCAAGCTCCCGGACGCAACCGGACTTTTACTCTGCTGGATTACAGGTTGAATATAGAACCCCGCTATAACGGAGATCAGTGGGAATTTGATATTGAACTGCATGCCGGAGTAGATTTGGGTAATACCGAGGGCCGCGAAGCCCAAGATAATAGTCCCCGGGCTGCCAAAAAAGAACAGGATGAGCTGAAAGGCAAAATAGAACTACAGCTTTCCCGGCGCATTCAGGAAGTAGTGCATAAAGTGCAAAATGATTTCGGGGTAGATATTTTTGGCCTTGGCAACCGGGTACACCGGAGTTATCCTAAACTCTGGCAAAATTATGCAGATGACTGGCCCCGCTATTTCCGGGAATGCAAAATAAACCCCAAGGTACAGGTAACAATAAAGAATTCCGGTCTAACCAGGCTGCCGTTGAATCTGACAGACAACCAAACCCCCCGGCGCCAGGAACACTACAAAACCCCCAGTGCCGGGGAAATAAAAAAACAATGGCTCGAACCGGAAGATAAGAAGGAAGACGAAAAAGGTGAGAAGGAAGAAAAGCGGGATAAAGAAGAAAAGCGGGATAAAGAAGATGATATAGATTCAGAGGAATCCGATAAGGATGAAGATGATGAAGAAGTAGATTCGGAGAAATCCGGTGAGGATGAGGAAGATGAGGAAGATCCGGAAAAAGATGAGATAAAAAAATCCCTGCCGGAGGAGAAAAACAATTCGTAATGCCTACCCCAGATAAACTGGAAAAGCATTCAAAAAAAATTAGACACGGATTTACGCGGATTAAAAACGGATTAGCACGGATTATTTTTATTATAAAAAGTATTGAATTATTTCATGCATCATTTTGAATCTACATCCTTGCAGGTCAATCAAGAGATGAGGTATATTTTGTGACTTTTTTTGTTCGAATTTTAGAGCTTAGTGACTAATAAATTGAAGTTTTTGTTCCGCAGAGCGAAGCTGCCATAATTACGCATTACGAATTGAAAAGGGGTGCTGCTATGTCCATGTTCATAGTCATGTCGCTATTGTATGCTTTTTTTGTTTGGCGGGACCGGGGCTTTTTGCGGGATGGCTTTGCCCTGCCCTATTTAACATTTGTCAGTTTTGCTTTCTTGTTAACCCTGGTGCTGGCCTTCAACCCTCAAATGCCCTCCCTGGCAGAGCTGATAATTAGATAAAGGAGATCTCCATGCACAAGGAAAGATTGACTCCGTTTCAAATATTGGCTATTACGGTGGTTTTCCTCGGGGCCGGATCCTATTTGATGACCAGCAGCGCCTTGCCGCCTCATCAAGATGGCTGGTTGGGGTCGGTAGTAGGAGGATTATTGGCTATCCCTATGTTTTTTATCTATTTTCGTTTGCTTCATGTTTATCCAGGCAAGGATATTTTCCAAATATTAACAATAGTCTGCGGCCGGATTGTGGGCAAGCTTTTGATTTTTCTTTATTTGCTATTTGCTTTTCTTTTTGCTGCTACTGCCTTGGGCTATTTCATTCAGTTCGTTAATACGGTTTCCCTGGCCCATACACCCAAATATCTGCTGGCGGCCCTTTCGGTGATAACCTGCATGGCTCTCTGCCAAAAAGGGCTTTCCGCTTTTGGCCGTTATAGCGAATTCGTTTTTGGGGCAGTAGTGATTTTTGCTTTGGCAGCGGTAACTCTTTCCCTGCCTCAAGCCGAGCTTTATCATGTCAAGCCCTTGTTTTCCGGGGACTGGCAGCGCCTTTGGCAGCAGGGTTATGCCTTTTTCAGTAATCCTTTTGCCGGTGCATTTCTTCTGACAGGGGTGCTGGATGCCCTCCATCCTAAAGAAAAACTACAGTCCTCTCTTGGCTGGGGTTTGATTATTGCCTGGGCGCTTTTGATAGCCACAGAGTTTCGTAATTATAGTGTTCTGGGCAATGAAGTGATGGCCGGTCTTTTTTACCCCTCTTATTCGGCGGCGGGATTGATCAAGGTGGGGGAGTTTTTTCAAAGAATCGAGGTGCTTTCTGCTTTAGGCATTCTCTTTTCTCAGATAACAAGGGCAGCAGTGGCTGTATTCTTTATCTGCCGGGGCCTGGCCAATCTTTGCCGCCTTGATGACTATCACAAGCTTGCAGTCCCGGTAGGGTTTTGGGTATTTAATCTGTCTTTACTGCTTTTTACCAGTTCGGTAGAAGCCTTCAGCTGGTTCGATAATTTCCGCTACTCACTGGTACTTCCGCCCCTTGTCATCCTCCCGTTATTAATATGGCTAATCGGAGAAATACGGTTTAGAAGGAAAAAGTTAGAAGGAAAAAGTTAGAAAGAAGAAATTGAAAGTAGAATAAAGGAGGGAAAATATGGCTAAAAAGGGAATGAGGAGGCCGGATCCCAAGGAGCCTCATGGTACTGAAAGCAACAGCAAAACCCATATTCCCAAAAATTCCGACCCCCCGGTACCGGATATTGTAGGAAAGGCTAAAAAAGGCCACCGAACCATGAAATAAGGGACGGAAGAGCGGAGAATGACCGAGTGGGATTTTAAAAACAAAGCTATAAGCTATGCACCTGACTATGCCTCAATACCAGTAATTTGGGGTTTAGCCCGGAAGAAACGCGTAAAATGCGCGTTTCTTTTCTTTAAAAAGAAGCAAAGAGCAGAGAAAAGAAGGATTTTCAGCTTTTATCAGGAATTATAATTAAGTTATGGCTTTTTATGCCTAATAACCACTAATTTAGAGGTAAGCTACTATTATTCATTTTTCGCTATTCACTATTTACTGCATTTTACAGGGGGAGTTTGGCAATGGGACTTTTTAATTTCAGCCATGATATTGGTGTGGACTTGGGTACTGCCAGTATTCTAATCTATGTAAAGGACAAGGGCATAGTCTTAAACGAGCCTTCTGTGGTGGCCCTGGACCAAAAAGACGGTAAAATTATTGCCATTGGCGAAAGCGCCCGCCGGATGCTGGGCCGTACCCCCGGCAATATCCTCGCCGTACGGCCATTGAGGGAGGGTGTCATCGCCGACTATGAAATAACCGAAAAAATGCTCCGCTATTTTATCCACAAGGCTTGCGGCAGCAACTTGCTCTTTAAACCTATTATCATGGTTTGCATACCCTCCGGCGTTACCGGGGTGGAGGAAAGGGCAGTGCGCCAGGCAGCCTATCAATCCGGAGCCAAGCATGCCTACTTGATGGAAGAACCTCTGGCTGCGGCTTTAGGAGCAGGGCTTGATATTCACAGCCCTGCCGGTAACATGGTGGTGGATATTGGCGGCGGCACAACGGATATTGCCGTACTTTCTCTGGGGGGCATTGTTTGCAGTAAATCCCTGCGGGTGGGCGGCGACAAATTTGACGAGGCTATCGTTCGCTATATCCGCCGCATCAACAATTTACTGATCGGCGAACGTTTTGCCGAGGATTTAAAAATCACGGTGGGTACCGCCTATCCCAACGGCCTCAGGGAAAATAAAATTATGGAAGTGCGGGGCCGCGATCTCCTGACCGGACTGCCCAAGAGCATCTCTTTCTCTGCTTTGGAAAGCTATGAGGCCATGGCTGAGCCTTTGGAGGCTATTGTAGCAGCTCTCAAGGAGGTTCTGGAGATTACCCCGCCGGAATTGGCCGCGGATATTATTGATCGGGGAATTATGATGACAGGAGGCGGCGCCCTTCTGGAAGGGCTGGATTCCATGCTTTCCCAAGCAGCAGGTCTGCCCGTCTATATAGCCGAAGATCCCATCTCCTGCGTAGCCCGGGGCACGGGCTTGGCCTTGGCTGATTTGCGTGACTTGCGCAACTCCAAAAGTTTCGTCAGGCAGGCACTCTGAGCAGCTTAGCCGCAGTCCAGTGTGGAGTGTGGAGTGTGGAGTGTGGAGTTGTTGAAGTTTCGCTCCGCGAAACGCTTTATTGAATTGAAAAACTCCACTCTTCACACTCCACTCTTCACACTCCACTCTTCACACTCCACTCTTCACACTCCACTCTTCACACTCCACTCTTCACACTCCACTCTTCACACTCCACTCTCCACACTCCACTCTCCACACTCCACTCTCCACACTCCAC
>WRHF01000041.1 GCA_009783415.1 Clostridiales bacterium | reverse complement strand
TCAAAGGGGCATAATTTCCGCTTGAAGGTGCCCCCAACCCAACAGGTAGCAAGCCCCAAGGCTGTTGCCTGCAATAGCCAAAGCTCGCCGTAATAACCCAATCGCTCCAGGCCTATAGCATCTTTAGTACCTTTGGGACATAACACACCAAAAAATAACAAGAAAATATCAAGCAGTCAGCTCAAATAAATCGCTGATATTAGCGCCAAGGAACTGATTCAGTGCAGTTGTTAACAGTCTACCTTTAGCTGTAAGCCTATAACGGTGCTGGTTTGGTAACTTTTTAATAAGCCCGTGTTCTCTTAGAAGACGAAGGTGACGACTAATCCTTGCAGACAGCCTCTTCCCCTCAAGTCCGTTTGCCCACGGTGTTTTACCCAATTCAGCTTGCAAATGTTTATTGGTAATAGCATCAACATTGTATTTTGGATCTGCAATGGCTTTAAGCAAAGCAAGATCCTTGCCCATAACATCTAGTCCACGATATCGCTTGCCATTGGACTTGATAGGTTGAGTAACTTTGGCTAACATTTCCCCTACAGAGATATCCTCTTTCAACGTTGCAATCTGCTCCGTGAAGTCTTTGATTTTTAAACTACTGACCTGTGCTCGTACCGCTATATCCGCTATCCCTTGACGCATAGGAAGAAACTTTTTCACATCGCTATCACTGCCTGTAACAGTTCTGTAGATTTTGAACCGTGTTGGATCATTCATTGTAAGCTCAAAGCGTAAAACATTTTTCTCGTTATAAAGCTTCAAACTGTTATTATACAACCAGTGCTTGATTCTCCCGCCATCATAATAGAATTTTATGCGGGTCTCTAATTCCGGATCAGATTTCCAATGCGGTTGACCATTCTTTTTCAGAGGATGCCCCATATACCGGAGAACTCTATCGCTGGTACCTGTAATAAAGGCATGGCGCAGCAATGGATGCATCTGATATCCTAATTCATTAGGGTCATGGAAAATGTAATCTTTTGCCCATTCACTCTGCCACATAGTCCATGAGTAGGTCATCGGGCCATCATATTTATATTCCAAAGAAGGGAGTATATCCGGGATTAACCCATCCAATGTCTCTACCCAAGTAGTGTCCAGCTGGCTATCTAAAAGACGTTGGGCCATTTCGAAGTTTTCGATATCCAGAAACTTGTTTCCGGATAAAAAGTATTTTACACCCTCTTTGTCAAGCTGTCGTTTCAACCACTCCCGGCCATTCAAGGCAATTTGCACTTCATAGGGCGCCCATGTCTGCAATCTAACGCTCATAAAACCATAGTCCTTGTGATCATAGTAAAAATATAGATGCTTGCACCTAGAAGCATGGGACTTGAGTTGTGGGTAATTTGCCTTCTCATTAAAAACCGATTTGAATGTATGACATGATTCTACGCAGGAAAATGCACCAATTAATCCACTTTCAACCCCGGATTTTGTTTGGAGATCATGCGCCAGGGCCTCCTTTCGTGTTTTATAGGAATCCAAAAATAGAATCTTTGAGCCACACTGATCCATACTGTATTCTTCTGCCTTTTGGACTATGGTTGCTGAAGTGTTTTGAGCCCAGTTTTTAAAATCCTTATTCAGAACCTTATTTTGGAGCAATAAGTTGTTTAATCCGGCAGGGAAGCAGATTGGCTGCAAAATGCCCTTAAAAATAATTCTATCAAATCCTTCAATCACACCCTTGATTTTTCCGGTGAATTTGTGTAATAATGTATCCATGCATTGCCTCCTGTTTTATATTGGAATTTTGCGTGATAACATTATTCTACAATATATTTGGAGGCAATGCACTATTTTTTAACTCAATAAAGCGTTTTGCGTAGCAAAACTTCAATAATTGTCAATTGTCCATTGTCAACTGTCAATTGGGTTGTGGGCGAAGCCCACTTTGGTACCTCTGGGACGCAAAGTGTCAATAAAAAACAAGAATTTAATAAATGAAAAGCGTCTTTTTCGCGCTTTTCTACGCACTCTGTCCTCTGACTTCTGGCCTCTTGCGGGCAAGGCGCCCGCTTTAGTCACTCTGGGACAAAGCACACCAAAGAATAACAAAGAAAATGCCCTACTCCCTAACCCCTACTCCCATGACCTACTGGTTTACCCCGAGTTCATGCGCGTACAGCATTTTAGTCTCAAATTTACTTAGATCGTTCTGATCAAGTTCAAATACGCGAACGCCTCTCATGCGATCTCTCTCCGCGCCGGAAAGACCATAGGGGTTGTAGCCGACATTGGCATCATAGCCGAGATAGACACCGTAGTAATTGCCGATATAATCGTTGACATGGTCATGACCGACAAACATGCCTTTAACGTCGCCCCTGGCGAGAACTGCCGCGAAGAGGCCGCTGTTTAGAGGCGCTACTCCGCCTGTTTCGTTTCTTTCGCCGATTACGCCGAATCTGCTTCCGCCATCCCACATGGTGATCCAGTCCGGAGTCGGGATATGAAAGAACATGAGAGAGTTGATCTTTTCGCCGTATTTAGCTTCCAGGGTTTTGGAGGTATTGGTATACCACTGGATCTGATCAGGCCTGATCCAGTCATATGTACCGATTCTGTAGCCGCTTAAATCATATCTGTTGGAGTCGAGGCCCCAAACATTATAGAGAGGCTTTTTGCCTTCATGATCATAAATCAGCGTATACATGTCGCCGACACAGATCGTATTTCTGCCATTGGGCTCATAATCCTGGACCCCGCTCATGCTGGCGCGGTTGACATTATACTGGAAACTGCGATAATAGGCAAGCTGCTGGATTTTATTCCAGCCGGCATTCAGAGCCGGAACCGAGTCCTCATCATGGTTGCCATAGGTGATCATCCAGGGGATCTGATGTTCTTCAAACGGGGCAACCATCTGGCGGAGGTATTCTTTGAGGTCTTCGGCGCTCATATTTCCCCGTTCGTAGATATGGTCGCCTGTGATGACAACAAGATCAGGCTTTTCGGCTTCAAGAGCTGCATTTATCAGGGTGACTGTCCTTTGATCCATGATTGGCCTGTTGGCGCTGCTGATGTAATCCTGAATATCCGACATTTGCATGATCTTGAATTTGCCATCGGCGCTGAATTTTAATTGGGATACCCTCCGGGAATCAAGAATTGCGTTTGCGATTTTGATGAAATCATTGATCGTGATGACGCCATCGTTATCCAGGTCGTATTTTGCCGCTGCCGCCCAATTGGGATTGCTCTTATCATACATAAAATAGATCATCGCCCGGGAAAGCGTGGTGATATCAAAGTCGGTGATAACGCCGTCGTGGGTGATGGAGATCGTGCCATTATCATTAGCAATTGCGAGCTGAATACTCTCGCCCTTATTTGCTGCATTGGCGGAATTGATGCTGATAGTGCCGGTAGTTTCCTCAGGGCCGGCCAGCAGGATGACACTCAGCAAATTGGAATAATCCGCAGTCTGAGGATCAGCCATAAAGACAAGGCTTAATTCATCATCATAGAGTTTGGAAGCGAGAACGGTGACCCCGGCAGCCGGTTCTACTTTGATATCGGAAAAGGCGGCGGGATCATAGCCGAATGTCAGATCAAAGGCATCGGCGCCGCCGATATCATAGGAGTATACACTCCCTGTGATAGTATCCCCGCTTAATACGGAAGTCTGTCCCCCAAAGGAAAGGCCGATGGTTCCGCTGGATGCCGGCGCTGCCTGTACTGCAATACCGAATCCAAAGCAGATCGTTATCACAAGAATCAGGCAGACAATTTGCTTAGGCATAGTCCTCATTTTTTACAATTCCTCCTTTATTTTGGTAAAATTTTCCAAACCAAATAGCGACTTTCTTTTTGTTTTGTGCACAAACAAAAATTTTAATAAAAAATGCAAAGGCTTGATATTACCTGTAAAACCAGCCCTTTCAATTTGTATCTATACTATATCATTTACTATGAATAGAAGCTATCAGTAAAGAGTGAATTTATGGTAAAATATACGTAAACAGGGAATTACAGGTTTTATGAAGAATAAGATAGTGTGGCCTCTTTTATTTAAGTAAAACTATTTGCCCGGAAAAAAGCAAGAAAAAGGACCGGCGACCTTTTCGCCAGTCCTTGCTTTGATCGTTAAATCGGGTAATTCTTCAGGCTTATTCTGCTTTTTCCCGGCAATACTTTTGGGCCAGACGGTTACCGTTTTTATGATTTTTGCCTACTTCGCGCAGCAATTCCTCAAAATAGAGATCCATAGTCTTTTGCTGTTTGGCAGCTATTTTTTGGGCCTTTGCTGTGTTAAAAACTTTCAGGAGCTTTTTCAATTGCTGCTGATAATCACGCAATAGCGAAGGATCCTCTTTTTTCTTGCCCCTTGACGGAATTCCTTCCCCATCCAATAAATATAACGGTTCACCTGCTGCAGCCCCGGATAAAGCTGTACGCACCGCTCCCATTGCCCCGGTCAAATCCAATTTATCGGCATCAAATACTATTTTTGCCTCCAAGGTTTTGGGGGGTATTTTGGAATTAAGGCTGTGGGTAAAGATACAATCGGCAACATGTTTGGCAATTTCTTCCTCATAGCCATTTCCTATTAAAAAGCCATAACTCTTTTCGCTCCCTACTTTGGCATGATATGGCACATCACCTGGGATTTTGCGGCCGTATCTCCGCTCCTTGTGGCCAATATCATGTAAAAGCGCGGCAACGATCACCACTTCCCGGCAGGCGCTTGCCTCTGTTTCTAAAATCTGCAGAGCATAATTCAAAACCCGATAGGTGTGCAAACGGTTACTAATATCTCCTTGCATACATTCTTCCATAAATTCGACAATATTCTGATATTTACCATATTCCATCTATTCCCGGCATATAGACCTGGCAACTGAAGATAAATGAGAATAACACCGATAAACTTTCCATGATGCTGAAAAATTATAAAAAAGGCGGCTTTGACGCCTTAGTGATCCTGGGGGGTAACGGCACCCATAAGTCGGCTCATCTGCTGAGCGAAAAAGGTGTAAATGTAGTCACCATGCCCAAAACTATTGATAATGATATTTATGGCACCGAATTATCTTTTGGTTTTGACAGCGCTGTAGACAGGGCTACTTCGGTCATAGATGCCATCCACACCACGGCAGCCTCGCATGGGCGCATCTTTGTGATCGAGTTGATGGGGCATAAAGCCGGCTGGATCGCCCTTTATGCGGGTATGGCCGGGGGCGCAGATATTATTTTATTGCCGGAAATTCCTTACGATCCGGAAAAAGTGGCCCAAGAGCTGGAAAAACGGAACCGCTCGGAAAAAACATTCTCTATCATCGCCATAGCCGAGGGCGCGCTGTCTAAGGATGAAATGAGAAAAGGAAGCAAAAACGGTGAGCAAAGTGTCGGTATCCGCCTGGCCAAAGCATTGCAGGAGCGCCTGCATCAGGAAGATGTGCGCGTCACTATACCCGGTCATTTCCAGCGGGGCGGCGATCCTACTCCCATAGACCGGATCTTATGTTCCCGCCTGGGGGCAAAGGCAGGCGAGCTGGTCCGCGACGGCCGCTTCGGCCGCATGGCCGCCGTACATGGTAATAACATAGTATCCGTACCATTGGATGAGGTCGCGGGCAAGTTAAAAACTATAACCCCGGACTGCGAAATGCTGAATCAGGGGCGGCTGCTGGGCATATCTTTCGGGGTTTAGGCACTTATAATCGAAATTGAACACAAAAAGCCACGATAACCTTATTGATTGCCGTGGCCGTATTCCCGCAAACAGTGTCCGCCAAAGGGCAGACTTAACACTTTTGTAGGTCTTCTGACTTACGTATCTGCAAAAAAATCTATTTTCATAATTTTAGTGTAAAAAATGGCGGGGGAAACCCCCGCTTGCGGTGGACCAGGGCCTTGCAGCCAGCCCAATTTGCAGAACACCACCTGCTCCGCACCCTCAAGGATGCTAAACAAATATATGCACATATCAATATTCCACTGAAGAAGTCTCAATCATCCACCTTTTTTTGGCGGTATTCCATTGCCCGGCGGGAGAGTTCTTCAACAGACATATCCTCATATAAGTGTTTCTGCCATTTTGTATAATCAAATGGTTCTTTGATCATCAAAGAAATAAATCGCTCAGCATTGACATGCCCAAATTTTTCAATCAAATATCTCATGGCGGATTGTTGTAATACAGTCTCATTCATGTTGTATAACCTCCCATCTTAGGACAAAATCAACTGGGTTTAAGATAGCAATCCTGTTTTCGTGGTGTTTCAATATTCGGTCATCTGTTGTAAGAAAATAGTCACATCCAGCTGATATAGCACTTGAAAGGTGAAGGGCGTTTTTTATCTTTAGCCCCAACTGCTTCAATCTGTTTGCTATCACTAAAATCTCATCGGTTTCCACAATGCTTACAGCAGCAAATTGGAAAAAATCTTTAATTGCAACCCGACGTAATAAAAAAGGGTTATCACTATTTTCCATCTCTGAAATGTACGATATTACCAATTCCAATTTTCCATCCAAAATAAGCTGTTGTACAAACAGTTTTGCTTTCGTCTCAAGTTCTATTCGCAGTTGGCTTTGATCGTCATAGGGCCTGTTATAGCAGCAATTATCAAGATAAACTTGCAGAATAATGACCACCCTCACCACAACAATAGCTTTATATAATTAGTATACACATTTCCTAGGAAAAAAGCAAGAAGTGGATGCGTTTTTTTAGTTCGTTTTTTAACTGTTTTTTTAACTGCCACACTTACCTGTACACAAGGATGTTTTTCATAATTATCCGGAATTTATAATATATAGTGCATACACAATATATATGCAAAAAGAAGTTATCTGCTTATTTTGCAGTGTCCTTTATAGTAATAAAGCCCATTTTCCCTCCAAATTCTTCCATTAGCCAAACTGCTGCCAAGCCTTCGGAGAAACTACCTGCAAAGTCATATATGAACGGTACAACTAAATTTCCGGTTGTATCTATGTAACCCCATTTGCTGTTAAGACATATAGCTGCAAAACCTTCGGAAAAATCCCAAGCATAATCATACTGCAGTGGTATAACTTCATTACCGTTTTTATCTATGAAGCCAAAACCCTTGTCTCGAAGTTTAACAACTGCAAGACCCTCGCAAAAGTTACATTTACTTTGAAAACCCTCATCTATGGAATCATACTTTGGCGGTACAACTTCATTACCGTCTGTATCAATGTAACCGTGAAGGTCACCGTCAACCATAATCCGCGCCATCCCCTCAGAGAAATCCCACACATAAGCATACTTTGGCGGTACAACTTCTTTGCCAGTCATATCTATGAATCCATACTTATCTTTAAGCCTGATTATCGCCATTCCTTTAGAGAATTCACCTGAATAATCATATTTTAATGGTATAACTTCTCTGTCGTTTTTATCCACATAACCCCATTTGCCATCAAGCACAACAACCGTCAATCCTTCAGAGAAAAGTCCCGCATAATCATATTTCAGCGGTATAATTTCCTTACCTGCCTTGTCTATATAGCCCCATTTACCGTCAAGGCATACAGGAGCCATTCCCTCGGAGAACTTATCCGCATCCTCATATTTTAGCGGCACAACCTCGCTGCCGTTTCTATCTATGAAACCATATTTATCATCAAACATAACAAGCGACATTCCGTTGGAGAAACCTTCCTTATAGGAGTAATCATACTTTAGGGGCGTAATCTCTCTGCCGTTTGTGTCTACAAAACCATATTTGCCATCAAGCTTGACCAGCGCCAATCCCTCGGAGAAGTTATCAGCACTTTCATACCTTAGCGGCATAACCTCTCTGCCACTTGTATCTATATAACCACATTTTCCATCGCCAAAGTAGACAAGCGCCAACCCTTCACAGAATTCCCCTGCGTTAGCATATTTTGGCGGGATGACTTCAACATAGTCCACCGTTGGCAAGTTTTCCTTTTTTGGGGCACAGCCCCAGCAGAAGGCTATCGTTAAAACAAACAGAGGTAAAAATAGCTTTTTAATCATAATAGCATCATAACTCCTCTCTGGTAAGATTTAGTGTTGCTACTAAATAGTATTGTAGCTTAGTATTGAGCAATTGTCAATTACCTATAACAGAATGAGCTGCACAATCAATTCTTAAAAGCAAAGTACTCGCGCTATCATTTGGTAGTAAAGTCTAACATCAGATGATTCAGTAAAATATAGCTCAAAGTCCTGGAGTAAGTCACTCAAAGGCTTCCTTTATTTCCAACCCAGACAAATCATTCTTGACTGTGGAAACATATAAGGGCAATTATTATTGCAACCTTGTTTTCCTGCCATCTTATGGTTTTTTGAAAAATAGGTCTAAAATTTCGCCTTCAATTGGGTAAACATATGAGGACATCTTTTTATCCTCAAATCCGCTTCATTAGGAGTGATAAAAACCTTACCACCATAAAACTGTATGACCGTCCGAACGGAATACCGTCAAGCAAAGAGCGCAACGACCTGCCTATAAGTGGTGAGCGCATCAATGACGAAAATACGGCAAACCACCGCGAAGGGTAGGTTACCAGGAATCCGTGAGGGTAGAACGGCAAGAATGAATGGACATTGGTAAAATGAAGTCCGCAACACCGCAGATGTTTGTCCGGTACGGAACTAATTTTGTGGCCTTCATTGTGTCTGAAAATGATTTTTTCGAGGTGCGGGGTGTCCCCGCCGCACGACTTTGGCAAAGCCAAAGTGTGTGTTACACTGTTACACCGCTGTTGGCAAAAAACTGAGTTTTTCGCCGTCCGCTCACAGTGATGGACTTGGAAACGGTCCCGGAGAACATTTTGCGGTGTTGCGGTGTTCCTTGCCGGAGGAAAAAAGTTGTTCATCCCAGTTCGATCATTAGAAAAGCCCAGTCATTATAATAATAAATGTGCCTTTTTATGATTGTCTATTTATGTGTTTTCCGGTAAAATTCACTTGCCAAAAAGCCTCGATTTTGTATTGTTATTTTTGCCATTGAGGTATATAATAGTGATAGAAAGTGATGTGATACCTTATGCGAATTCCTAAAATCTATCTAGAAACAACGATATTTAACTTTTACTTTGCCGACGACGCGCCTGATAAAAGGCAAGACACCATAAAACTGTTCGCTGAAATAAGGCAAGGCAAATATGAGCCATATGCTTCGGAAGATGTTATTCGCGAACTGTTAGCCACAGAAGATATCGTTAAAAAGACTAATATGACGAATTTGGTTAATGATTACGGTGTCATTTTGCTCCCGTCAAGCAATGAGGCAGAATCACTTGCCGATGTTTACGTTAATGAAGGTGTTATCCCGCTCAGATACAGGACAGACGGCGTTCATATTGCCCTGACTGCAGTATTTAATCTTGATTTCATCGTAAGTTTTAATTTTCAGCACATCGTCAAACGAAAAACCATTGAAATGACTGAGTTAATAAATTATAGAGCGGGTTACAAAAAAGTCGGTATTTATTCTCCAACGGAGGTGATTGAGAATGACTAATGAACCCAGAGCATTGAAAGAGATACATGATATTCGCTTGCGTATCTATGAGACAACAAAGGACTTAACGCCGCAGCAACGGGCAGAACTTACCAGTCGAATCGTGCATGATTTTGAAAAGGAAAGTGGTATAACCTTTCGCCGTTTAGAACAAGTTGCTCAGGAACGTCGTATTGTTCTCTAAAAAGACAGTTAAAAGCCCTGTGGATTAGCCACCCGGGGCTTTTTTGTTTTCCGCTTCAAAAAACTGAAAAGAACATTAATTTATTGCACCTTGCCGACTGATAATAAACTGTCCGAGCATGACCGACTGAGGTTGAACGCCAAAATGGCGTTAAACCAAAAAATCAATCGACAGTGAATAAGCTTTTCAATAGTCATCTTCTCTATCCCTTTTACGCTCACTGGTTTAAGCCACGTCATTGGTATCTCTTTTTGGAGGGCGGAATAAATTTTCGAAAAAACAGAGAATTTTTTCGCATTTTTTTCTTTTAATAAAAGAAAATCAATAAAGTTTCGCTGTTAAAACTATAGACAGGAGGACAAAATTATGATAGAATCGTAATAGATTCTAAGAGATTTGATCTGGTATGAGGGGCAATCTTTAACTCCCGCCAACCGGAAGAAATCTATCAGCCATGAACAGGCAAGGCTATTAAAAAACAAAAAAAGGGGTGGTGCGAATTTTCTAAATATTGTAGTTACTTATTAGACCGCAAAATTTTTTTGCCCATTTTTAAGGCAACACAGGAAAAAAGAGTATCAAATTGCGGATTTTTTGAGTGGTTTTTTTAAACTGCAAAATTTTTTTGCCCTTTTTTAGAAAAGACAAGGAGGTAGAAAATGAACGACATTCTTGAAAATGCAAGGGAAGCTTATGAAGAAGAATCAGAAGAAAGAGAACGGTTGGAGCATATCGACAAAATCATTGCGGAGTATAAAGATCAAACAGGCAGCTTGATCAAGATCCTTCATGCGGTTCAAAATGTTTATGGTTATTTGCCGCTACATATTCAAAGACGTGTAGCTAAAGGCGCCGGTATCCCCCTACCTGAAATATCCGGAGTTATTTCTTTTTATGCCTTCTTTTCTACCGTGCCCCGGGCGGAGTATACCATAAAAGTTTGCATGGGTACAGCCTGCTATGTCCGTGGCAGCAAAAGAATAGTGGAACGCCTGGAAGAAGTACTCGGCATCAGCGCCGGCCAACTTACAGAAGACGGCAAGTTCTCTATTGAGATCACTCGCTGCCTGGGCGCTTGCGGACTGGCCCCTGTCATTATGGTCGGCGAAGATATTTATCAGCAAGTCAAACCGGATATGATCCATAAAATATTAGCAAAATATTAGTCACAAACGGAGGTGAGCAGATGATGATAAAAACAAGAGATGACCTGGAAAATATTGCTGTTAATTATAGGACAGAGCGGGAAAAGTTTTCGCACCGCATTCTTGTTTGCGGCGGCGGCGGCTGTATCTCCACCAGCTGCCTGCAAACAGAAATGGCTTTAAGGGAATCCCTGAAAGAGCATAACCTGGAGGAAAGAGTCAGCATTACCCTTACAGGTTGCATGGGTATTTGTGCTGCCGGCCCGGTAATGCTGATTGAGCCGGAAGGGATATTCTATACTAAAGTCACTCCGGAGCGGGCCAAAAAGATCATCAAATCCCAGATCCTGGAGGGTGAAATTATCAAGAAATATACTTTTTTTGATAGTAATAGCCAAAAACATATTCCGGAAATTTCCCGGATACCTTTTTTTGCCGAACAGGTACAGATAGCTTTACATAATTGCGGCAAAATTGATTTTGCATCCATCGAAAGTTATATAGCCCAGGACGGCTATACCGCGATAGCCAAAGCACTCACCTGCATGACCCCCCAAGATGTCATAGAAGAGATGAAAAAATCCGGCTTGCGCGGCCGGGGCGGCGGCGGCTTTCCTACCGGGATAAAGTGGGAAGCAGGGCTAAACGCTACCGGGGAGCAAAAATACATTGTTTGCAATGCCGATGAGGGAGATCCGGGAGCATTTATGGACCGCAGTCTCTTAGAAGGCGACCCCCACACAATCATTGAAGGGATGATGCTGGGCGGCTATGCTATCGGCGCTGATACAGGCTATGTTTATGTACGTGCCGAATACCCCATTGCTGTGGAAAGATTGCAGATTGCCATCGATCAGGCTCGCGAAAAAGGTATTCTCGGTGAAAATATTTTCGGCAGCAAGTTTTCCTTTGATCTGGAAATCAGGATAGGCGCCGGCGCCTTTGTATGCGGTGAAGAAACATCCCTGATGGCCTCTATCGAAGGTGAGCGCGGCGAACCCAAGCAAAAACCGCCTTTCCCCTTTGAGCGCGGCCTTTTCGCTAATCCTACTATTATCAATAATGTGGAAACTTTTGCTAATGCACCTTCCATTATCAATAAAGGCGGTGATTGGTTTGCAGGCTTCGGCGTAGGTAATAGCAAAGGTACAAAAGTATTTGCCCTGGCAGGCGATATTGTTAATACGGGTATTGTAGAAGTTCCTATGGGCATCAGCTTAGGGGATTTGATTTATAAAATCGGCGGAGGTATCCCAGGCGGTAAGTCTTTTAAGGCTGCCCAGATCGGCGGGCCTTCCGGAGGTTGCCTGACCAAAAAAGATCTGAACACCCCGATCGAATATGATTCACTGATCGCTCTTGGCGCTATCATAGGTTCCGGCGGCCTTGTCGTAATGAATGAAGATACCTGTATGGTGGATACCGCACGCTATTTCATGGATTTTACCCAGGACGAAAGCTGCGGCAAATGCGTCCCTTGCCGTATCGGCACCAAGAGAATGTTGGAAATACTCGAAAAAATCACAGAAGGTGAAGGCGAAGAGAGTGATTTGGCCACTTTAAGCGAATTATCAGCCACCATTAAAGAAACGGCTATGTGCGCTTTGGGTCAAACTGCACCCAATCCCATATTATCCACAATGGAGAATTTCGGCAATGAATATGAGCAACATGTTTTAGACAAGCGTTGCCCGGCCGGGATCTGTTCTGCCATGTTCACCTCTCCCTGTCAGAATGCCTGCCCTGCCGGTATCAATATCCCCGGTTATATCGCCCTGATCCAGGAAGGCCGTTTCCTTGATGCATATAATCTGATCCGCCGGGAAAATCCCTTCCCGGCTGTTTGCGGCCGCATTTGCACCCGTCCTTGCGAAGCCAAATGCCGCCGTGAACAACGTGATGAATCTATAGCTATCTGCGATTTGAAGCGCTTCGTTGCCGACTATGCCTTAGACCGTCAAGCTCCGTATACAACAGATATCGTCTATCCCAAAAACAATAAAAAAGTGGCAATTATCGGCGCCGGTCCTTCCGGTCTTACTTGCGGTTATTACCTGGTTCGCCTCGGTTATGAAGTTGATGTTTTTGAAGAAAAACCGATTGCCGGCGGAGTGTTGGCCTATGGTATCCCGGAATACCGGCTGCCGGCCGATGTCCTGGAACAGGAAATCCAATTGATCCGCAAAGAAGGTGTAAATATCCGTTTGAATACGGAAGTCGGCAAAGATATACCCTTTGGGGAATTGCGGGATAAATATGATGCAATCTATATTGCCACCGGAACTCAATTACCCAATCTTGCCGGTATTGAAGGCGAGGATTTGCATGGCGTTGATCACGGCCTGCCTTTCCTTGCCAATGTTGCGCTGGGTAATGAGAAAAAAGTGGGTAGAAACGTTGCGGTGATCGGCGGTGGTAATACCGCTGTAGATACCGCGCGTACTGCTGTGCGCTTGGGTGCGGAAAAGGTTACCATCATTTATCGCCGCAGCCGGGAAGATATGCCGGCCGAAAAGCGGGAAATCAGCGAATGCCTGGAAGAAGGCGTAGAGCTCTTGCCCCTGGTCATGCCTGTTCGTTTTATCGGCGATGATAAAGGTGTGGTAAGCGGCGTGGAATGCCTGAAAATGACTTTGGGCAAATTCGATAGAGGCGGCCGCCGCAAACCGGAAGTAGTTGAAGGTTCGGAATTTATCGTCGAGGCGGATATGGTTATTCCAGCCATCAGCCAACATGCCGCCTTTCCTTTTATTTCCCAGGGTGATATAGATTTAACTTCCTGGGGCTCTTTGCTTACAGATAGAAGCAGCCTCATGACATCATTGCCGGGAGTATTTGCCGGCGGTGATGTGGCAAGGGGCGCCGATGTGGCAATCAGAGCTATTGCCGACGGTAAAAAAGCCGCCGGCGCCATAGATGTCTATCTGGGCGGCAGCGGCAAATTGAATAAAGGTACCGAAATTGAGATCCCTCAAGGAAGTATTGATGACGATCCTACGGAAAACGAGCGCTTTGCTATCGAAATAGTGGATCCGGATAAGCGTAAGCAAGACTTCAAAGAAGCCGTTGTCGGCTACCGTAAATGGAATGCTATTGCGGAATCCAGCCGCTGCTTGCGCTGTGACAGAAAATAGGAGGCGGGGAAATAAGTATTTTGTGCTGCCGTGCGCGGCGGAATGGAGGTAAATATGAGTAATAATAAAGAAAAAATGGTAAATCTTACCATCAATGATAAGCAGATTTCTGTTAATGAAGGTACAACCATTCTCCAAGCAGCCAAAGAGAATAATATTTATATTCCCAGCCTTTGCTATATGGAAGGCATCCATCAATTTGGCGGCTGCCGTATCTGCATGGTACATGTAATAGGGGCCCGGACCTTAATGGCCTCCTGTATGGTTCCTGTGGCGGAAGGAATGGTTGTCTACACTAATTCGCGTAAAGCGCGTCATGCCCGTAAGTTGGTTTGCGAGCTGATCCTTTCCAACCATCCTCAGGATTGTCTCAGCTGTCCCCGCAGCGGCGGCTGCGAATTGCAGGAGATAGCCCAAAAACTGGGAATAACAGAAGCTCGTTTCAAAGGCGAACGTTCGCCCGCTATTATCGACATTTCTCCTTCGATCACCCGGGATCTATCAAAGTGTGTTTTATGCCGCCGCTGCATTTCCGTTTGCAAGAGGATACAGAATATCGGCGCCATTGACGCCCAAAACCGTGGCTTCCATACCATAATAGGCCCCGGCATGGATCAAAACATGGAAGATATCAACTGCACCTATTGCGGCCAATGCATCAATGTTTGCCCTGTCAATGCCCTGGCGGAAACTGATGCCATTCAAAAAGTCTGGCAAGCCATTCATAATGATGATATCCATGTGGTTGTCCAGGTTGCTCCCGCGGTGCGCTTTGGTATCGGCGAGGAATTTGGTTTACCTGCCGGAGAATCTACTAAAGGCAAATTGGCCTCTGCCTTAAAAGAGTTGTTATTCAGTGATGTTTTTGACACCAATTTCGGGGCGGATTTGACCATTATAGAAGAAGGCAGCGAGTTCCTTGCCCGTCTTGAAGCTGCCTTGGCCGGGGGCGAAGGCAATGCCACCCTACCGATGATTTCCAGCTGCAGCCCCGGCTGGGTCAAATTCATTGAGCATACTTATCCAAAACAGCTTGACCATTTATCCACCTGCAAATCGCCGCATATGATGGAAGGCGCCTTGATCAAATCCTATTATGCCCAAAAGCTGGGCAAAGACCCCAAAGATATCTTTGTGGTATCTGTGATGCCCTGTACCGCCAAGAAATTTGAAGCCTCCCGTCCCGAAATGCAAAACAACGGCCATCTCCATGTAGATGCTGTTTTGACTACTCGGGAATTGGCGCGGATGATCCGCGAAGCAGGTATTGATTTCGTAAACCTTGATGAATCAAACTTTCATGCTCCCATGGGTATTTCTTCCGGAGCAGCTGATATTTTCGGGGTAACAGGCGGCGTGATGGAAGCTGCCCTACGTACGCTATATGAGCTGGTAACAGGTGCAGAGCTGCCTTTCGAGAAGCTGCATGTGCAGCCTATCACCGGCTTTGAACAAATCAAGGAAGCAGATTTTAAACTGGAAAAAGTATTGCCGGAATATAAATTCCTGGAAGGTGTGACCCTGAAAGTAGCTGTAACAAGCGGCTTCGAAGGAGCAAGGAAAATAATGGAAAAAGTTGCCGCAGGCGAAAGCCCGTATCACTTTATTGAAGTCATGGGTTGCCCCGGCGGATGTATTGCGGGCGGCGGTCAACCCCGCAGTGAACTCAGGGATTTCTCTCAAAAACGCTCGGAAGGCGCTTATAGCGAAGACGAGAGCAAAAAAATACGCAAATCCCATGAAAACCCTGCTGTTGCCCGGCTATACGAAGAATTCCTTCTGGAGCCACTCGGATCCAAGTCCCATGAGTTATTGCATACGCATTATACCGAACGGGGCGAGTTCAATGAGCTTACCAGGGAGTAGAGATAGCATCAGCCAATGCGTCGCTGTCGGGATAGGAAGCGGCCGGTGTGTCTTTGATGATATAAAACGGCGGCCCGCCGGCAATAATTATCCGGTCGGCAAGTGTGAGTGCTTCCTGGGGATCATGGGTGATCAAAAATGCGGTTTTTCCTTTAAGTGATGATTTAATATGAGGCAGTATAATTTGCGATGTATTTATATCCAGTCCCTGCAGCGGCTCGTCAAAAAAGAAGACATCACCGCCATAGGCCAAAGCCCTGGCGATTGCTAAACGCCGCAGCATACCCCCGGATAGCTCCTCCGGAAGTTTATCAATGTCTTCACCCAGGCCAACTGTGGCTAATTCAGCCAAGGCACGGTCACGGTCTATACCCAAAGCGGTAAGGTTAGTCAAAGCGTTTCGCCAGGGCAATAGCCTATTCTCCTGGAAAATAAATGAACATCGTACCTCCTTTGGCTGGATCAAATGCCCCTTATCCAGTTTGGTCAAACCGGCCAAAGCCCGAAGTAATGTCGTCTTCCCGCAGCCGCTGCTCCCCAAAACAGCAGTGATCGATCCCCTTGGCAAAAAAAGATCAATTGAATTCAACACTAATTGCCGATCAAAATATTTTATCGCTTTTTTCAACTCAAACATGAACGCGCCCCTTTATTATCCTCTCTATCAATAACTTTTCGATTACCATACTCAAGGTTATCATCACAACTGTCCAAGCGAAAAGTTGATCGGTTTGAAGATATATTTTGGCGTTGTACAGGCCGCGTCCTATGGAATTTAGAGGTGTGCAGAGCACTTCCGCGGCAATACCGGCTTTCCAGGCTAATCCGATGCTGATATTGGCGGCGGCGGCAAAGTATGGTCTGATTGAGGGCAAATAGATTTCTTTCAGCATTGTTTTCTTAGTTAAGTTAAAAGCTTGCCCCATTTCTAAAAGCTGGGCCGAAGTCGTACGGATACCGGAGGATACATTAGCGGCGACGATAGGCAGTACCACCAGAATAGAGGTAAACACGGGGATTTGCCCGATCTTTAGCCAGACCAATGCCAAGAGGATAAAAGAAACGATGGGAGTAGCTTTGATTACCGATAATAATGGGGAAAGCAATTGTTTTGCAAAGCGCCAGTTGCAACTGATAACCGCCAGCATCACTCCGATGATGATGCCAAGAACAAATCCGGCCATCACCCTAAGCAGGGAAAGAAGAATTGCAAGCCAAAAAGAAGCGGCGCCTGACAGCTGAATCAGAGCGGAAAGAGTTTGCAAAGGCGAAGGCAGGAGAATGCTGCGTCCAACGAGAAGATAGAGCAGTGCCCACAGGCCCAGCCAAAAAATGATCACCATCAGTTTTTGCAGCATTTTCACCATAAACCACCTGTATTTCAATTCGTAATCAAATGCGACCGATTCGGAACGACCTGTAGAGGCGGCCTGTGCTTGCCCGCAGGCGGGTGCAGGGCGGTTCTACCGGTAATAATAAAAATCATCATCCGGTAGGGATCCTCCGGTTGCGGCTGGGTTAAAATCATAGAGTATGCGGTAAAAGGCGCCGAGCATGTTTTTCATCTCCGGCCCGGCTATATAGACGATGTTCGCGCGGGGAATGGCTTTTTCCGCAATAGCGGCGGGCATGATATCGTATTTTTCAGTTAGGGCAGCAGTCTCAACCGGGTAGCCGTTGGCATATTCCACGCTGGTTTTGTATTCACTAAGGAAGGCGGTGATCAGGCCGGTATTCTTTGAGGCAAAATCTTTATTCACTGCGATAACGCCCATGGGCAATCTGCCCATGCCGGCTTGCTCCCACTGGGCTGTAATATCAAGTGCAATCCGGAATTCATTGTTTTGATTTAGCAATATTGTCACGAAAGGCTCCGGCAGCAGCGCTATCTCATAATTACCGGCGGCGGCCAGGGTAGCTGCCTCTGTATGTTCTGATTTGAAATCAACGGTAACATCTTCCCCCATGCGGAGGCCATGTGCCGCCAGTAAATAGCTGAGTACATATTCCACCGTGCTTCCTTGCCCGGAAGTGACAATTGTTTTACCCGCAAGATCTTCTATGCCATTTATCTTATTGCCGTTTTCCAAAAAATAGAGGACGCCCAAGGTGCTGACCGCCAGTGCCAGTACCCGGCCTTCGCTTTTTTGATAAAGAGTCGCCGCAGTGCTTGAGGGCAGCGCTGCCGCATTCAGTTCACCGCTGATGAGCTGGGCAATCAAGGCATCAGGCGCGCCGGCGATGGTGAAATTGTAGTTGGATATAGTCTCCCCCCGGCCATCCTGCTCCATAAGGTAGACGGCGCCAATGCCGCTGGGACCTTTCAGTACGCCAAAACTAATTTTAGGACTTCCTCTATCAGCACATCCGCCGACAGCAAAAAGGGCGGCTAAAAGCATTATCAGCATTAGGGGTAATAAAACCCGCTTTAATAAATAATAAGCGCCATGGTTGCAAAAAGCGGTTTGAGCTTTATTATTGCTTTGCCTAAGCAAAGCTACAGGTTCTGTCCTCTGTCTTGTGTCCTCTGGTATCTTGTTCATATTCCTACCTGCCAACTCCTTCTGCACCATATTTTGGAAATCACCTCTTCTGATATTCGAGCTTTTATTATTTCTCCCTGCTTATAGCCGGTAAATATTTAGGCAACCTCTAAAAACACAGCGCTGCCAGATTCGCTAGCAATTTTTTCGACTGGCAAGGCGAAGGAGCCGAAGCGTAGCCGAGCTACGTGAGGTGACGACAACGCAGTCCAGGCGGAA
>WRHF01000040.1 GCA_009783415.1 Clostridiales bacterium | reverse complement strand
TTCTTCAAAGCAACAGCACCTAAGTTTCTCATATCCTAAAGACAACAGCGAGTTCCGTTAAAATCTGCGAAAATCAGTGTCTAATTATTTCATGTATCATTTTGAATCTACATCCTTGCAGGTCAATCAAGAGATGAGGTATATTTTGTGACTTTTTTTGTTCGAATTTGAGAGCTTAGTTACTAACTCCTAACTTCGCGCCGCAGGCGCGACTACTCCACTGTTACGCTTTTGGCTAGATTGCGCGGTTGGTCTACGTTGCAGCCCAGCATGACTGCGGCATAGTAGGATAGTAGCTGAAGGGGGGCTATTGTCAGTACCGGGGCTAGGATATCCAAGGTGTCCGGTATAGTGAAGACCCGGTCTGCTTCTTTGATAATGCTGTCCGAACCTTCAAAAACCATGGCTATCACAAAAGCATTGCGGGCTTTGACCTCTTTGATATTACTGAGAGATTTTTCCAGCAAAGCCCGCTGGGTACAAATGGCCAAAACCGGAATGCCTTCCTCGATCAAGGCCAGAGTCCCATGTTTCAGCTCTCCCGAGGCATAGGCTTCCGCATGGATATAGGAAATTTCTTTCAGCTTCAGGGAGCCCTCCAAAGAGACGGCATAATCAATACCCCGGCCTATGAAAAAGGCATTACCCCAGTCTATGATCAAGGCGGCCAGTTTTTTGATATCTTCTTCTTTTTCTGCCAGCAGGTTTTGCAGCTGATCCGGCAGGCGATAGATATGTTCAAGTAAAACTTCCAGCTCTTCCGGAGAGATCTTGCCAAAAACCCGGCCCAGGTGCAGGGTTAGAAGATAAATCAGCATCAATTGGGTGGTATAGGCTTTGGTGGAAGCCACGGCAATTTCCGGTCCGGCCAGGGTATAGACGACCTGATCTGCCTCCCGGGAAATGCTGGAGCCCAGCACATTGCATATGGCCAAAGTAGGAGCGCCCCGTTTTTTGCTTTCCCGCAGGGCAGCCAGGGTATCGGCAGTTTCCCCGGATTGGGAAATAACAATGACCAGGGTTTTCTCGTCGATAATAGGGTCGCGGTAGCGGTATTCCGAGGCAATGTCCACATCTACCGGCAGGCGCAGCATTTTTTCTATCACATATTTGCCCACCAGCCCGGCATGATAGGAGGTACCGCAGGCTACAATGGCTATTTTTTCAATATCGGCGGCATTTATTCCGGCGAAATCATGATCGATCAGGGTCAAGCCATTCTCCTCAGCCATGATCCTACCTTTTAGGGCATGGCGCAAAGCATCCGGCTGTTCATGGATTTCCTTGAGCATAAAGTGGGGGTAGCCGCCTTTTTTGGCTGTTTCCGTAGTCCAGTCCACTTTGGTGATTTTTTTAGCTATGGGCTGGCCGTCTTTATAAATGATGGCGCCTTCCCGGTTGATTTGGGCAGTTTCTCCGTCTTCCATGATAATGATCTGGCGGGTATGTTCAATAACGGCGGGAATATCCGAAGCAAAGAAATTCTCTCCCTCGCCAATCCCGATGATCAAGGGGCTGTCTTTGCGGGCCGCTACCAAGATATCAGGATTATCCCGGCACACAGCAACTATGGCATAGGCCCCCCGTAAGCGTTTGATAGCTTCCTGTAGGGCCTGCCCCAAATCCCCCTGATAAAACTCTTCAACCAGGTGGGGCAAGACTTCAGTATCCGTCTCCGAGGTAAAGGAGTGGCCCTTTTCAATCAACCATTCCTGCAGCTCCAGATAGTTTTCAATGATCCCGTTATGGGCCAGGGCAATTTTCTTTTGGCAATCGCAATGAGGATGGGCATTGGCATCGGAAGGAGGCCCATGAGTAGCCCAGCGGGTATGCCCGATGCCTACTGTTCCCGGTAAAGAATAGTCCTCCAAAACATTTTCCAGATGAGCTATTTTGCCTTGGCTGCGGATAATATTCAGCTCTTCGCCGCTTTCCTCAGGTACGATAACCACCCCTGCCGAGTCATAACCCCGGTATTCCAAAGATTTCAAACCCTGCAAAATAATAGGCAAAGCCTGCCGGTTGCCTACATAGCCAACGATACCACACATAGTTTAAACCTCCTTGTAAATGCAAGTAATAAGTAATAGGTAATAGGTAATAATTGTGGAGGCTTTGCTCCGCAAAGCTTTTTTATTTAACTAAAAGAACTTCTGTTCTCCAAAATCACCCCACCCGGCTTGTAATTACAGTTGCTATGTTATTTACCAGGGATGCAATTTCCTGCTTATCAGGGCCTTCTGCTAAAACCCGCAGTAATGATTCCGTGCCGGAGGCGCGGACTAGGATCCGGCCTTCATTTCCCAGTTTCGCTTTGGCGGATTTGATTGCTTCGCCGATTTCTTTGTCTTCCTGCCAGCCTTCTTTGCTGCTTACCGGTACATTCAGCAAAACCTGGGGTACGGGTTTCATTACGGTTTTGAGACGGCTGAGGGGTTGACCGCTTTCTTTTAGGGCCTTTAGTAAGTAAAGGGCGCTGCCCAGTCCGTCTCCAGTGCTGTTGATATTGGTAAAAATCAAATGGCCGCTTTGCTCTCCTCCCAGGACGGCGCCGGTTTGTTCCATCATTTCCAAAACATAGCGGTCGCCTACCCCTGCTTCTTTTACCTCAATGTCCAGTTCCGCCAGGGAAAGACGTAAGCCCACATTACTCATGATGGTAGCTATTACCAGATTATGAGGCAGCTGATCCAGAGCTTTTAGGTGGCGGGCAAATATGGCCAGAATGCAGTCTCCATCCAGCAGGCTGCCTGTTTCATCTACAGCCAGCATCCGGTCGGCGTCTCCGTCCAGGGCAATCCCAAGATTTGCCTGATGGGCTATTACCGCCGCCATCAGTTGTTCCGGATGGGTGCTGCCGCAGCCCGCGTTGATATTGCAGCCATCCGGCTGGGCGCCGATGGTCAAAACCTGGGCGCCCAAAGAACGCAAAAGCTCCGGGCCTACTTGATAAGCAGCTCCGTTGGCCGTATCCAGGATAATTTTCAGCCCTGATAGGTTTAATGGCAGTTTTTGACGGAGCTGACCGGCATAAACATCACAGGATTTGTCAAAATATTCCAGCCTGCCTATTTGCTCCCCCGTGATTTTCGGCAAACGGGCAGGATTGTTTTGAAGCTCCTCTATCTTACTCTCCAAGGCATTCTCCAGATCATCGGAAAGCTTGGAGCCCGAACCTGTAAAAAACTTTATGCCATTGTCTGCAAATTTATTATGGGAAGCGGAAATCACCGCCCCGGCCCGGGCTTTAAGATGCCGGGATAAAACCGCCACCCCAGGGGTGGGGATAGTTCCTAACATCATCACATCCATCCCGGCGGAACAAATGCCGGCAGCAAGCGCCGCCCCCAGCATCCCGGAAGATATCCGGGTATCGCCGCCGATCACAATTTTTCCTTTTTGATCTTCATCCCGAAAAACCAAAGCTGCCGCCTGACCCAAAGTAAAAGCAAAAGCAGGCGTCAGATCTTGATTAGCCTTACCACGAACCCCGTCGGTACCGAAAAACTTTCCCATGCTATATCCTCCTTGTAAATAGTTAGGAATTAGGAATTAGGAATTAGGAATGATTGAAAAAACGCTCCGCGTTATATTTTATTAAAAAAAGATTTTTATTCAATTTAAGAAAAAGCTTTGCTTTTTCTTTTCCATAATTCCTAATTCCTCATTCCTAATTCCTAATTTCATTAAGGAATTCTTCCATAAAATCTCCCACAGGTCTATCATATTCACCAACTAGGGCTGCTGCTACTTTTAGTCCATCTATGGCTGAGCTGATTATGCCTCCCGTGTATCCTGCTCCTTCTCCTGCCGGGTAAAGTCCCTTGACTGATAAAGATTCCAGTTTTTCTCCCCGGAGAATGCGCAGCGGTGCGGAGGTGCGGCTTTCTACTCCTGCCAGCAGCGCTCCCCGGCAAAAACCGGGTAAGTCTTTTTCCCAGGAAGCCAAGGCCCCGGCTATGCCCTCCGAGACGAAAGGAGGCAGGCACAGCCGCAAATCGGCGGGTTTTGCCCCCAATGCTTTCGGTTTGAAATCCTCCGGCAGGCTAAAGGAAGCTTTTCCGCTCTGAAAATCTGTAACTGTTTGAGCAGGCAAAGCATGATTTGCGCCACCCAGCTGATACGCTTTTTCCTCCCACTGCCTTTGCCAGGATAACCCGGCTAAGGGTTTATTGCCAAAATCATCCGGATTTACGGTAACTACCACAGCGCTGTTGGCCTGGCCGCTGTCCCTGGCTGAAAAGCTCATCCCGTTTGTGACCAGGCCTTTTGATTCGCCGGCGGCGTTGACTATGTGGCCGCCGGGGCACATGCAAAAAGTATATACTCCCCGGCCGCAAGCGGGATCCCGCCAGGATAGGCGGTAATCGGCGGCAGGTAAACCCAGTTCAAAAGGATCGCAGCCATACTGGATCCGGTCAATGAGAGCTTGCTCCTGTTGGAGGCGCAAACCAAAAGCAAAGGCTTTGGGGGCCAGAGCCACCCCTCTTTGTTCCAGCATCCGGTAAGTATCCCGGGCGCTGTGACCGGTTGCCAATATCAGGGCGCTGACCGGCCAAAAATCCTTGCCTTCCCCGATCCTCAGGCCAACCAGGCGGCCATCTTTGACAGATAAATCTTCCAGCTTGGCTCCAAAAGCAATCCTCCCGCCCCGGCGAACCAGCTCCCGGCGCAAATTGGCCGTAATCAGGCGCAATTTATCTGTACCGATATGGGGCTTGTGCCAGTAAAGTATAGCAGGTTCCGCCCCCGCTGCAGTCAGTTCCTCCAAAACCAGACGGGCTAAAGGATCTTTGCTGCGGGAGGTAAGCTTGCCGTCAGAAAAAGTTCCTGCGCCTCCCTCACCAAATTGAACATTGCTTTCCGGGTTAAAAATACCTTCCCGCCAAAATTTTTCCACAGTCGCCGCCCGGACCTCAACCGGCTCGCCCCTTTCCAGAAGCAAAGGACGATAACCCCGGCGGGCCAAAAGCAGGGCGGCAAATATCCCCGCCGGGCCGGAACCCACTACGATAGGCGGCAGAGATAGGGAGGTTGTTCCCGAATTTATAGAATTTATAGAAATAAGAGGATCATTTGCCAAAGGCTCCAAGTGCAACCCCCGGCCCCGCAAATGCGGACGCCCTCCGGCAGGCAAAGTCAAATCCAGACAATAAACAAAACGGGGCGGTTTCCTCCGGGCGTCCAGGGCTTTCTTTTCGATCCGCCAGGATAAAAGCGCATCCGGGCCCAAGTGCAAAGCCGACCGGGCCAGCTCCGCCAAAACCCCTTCATCCAGTAGAGGAGAAGCCTCCAAAGAAAGCCCAAAAAGCCGCCACCGCCGGGTAGAATTAGATTGTGATTTATTTGACATAATTTTTCCATGGTTTTTCAAGAAAACAGTTGCAAATAAGATAAATTTATTATACAATAGTTGAGCAAAGAACAATCCCCTGGAGATAAGCAGAGGATCCCGGGTCAAGCCCTAATGTCAACAACTTAGCAGAAGAAAGCTTGTTAATTCATAATTTATCACTTATCATTCATCATTTTTCATTATTCTTTTCAGGTATTATTTGGCTAAATTAAAATGAAAAATGATGAATGATGAATTGTGAATGATAAATTTTCTTAAGTTGTTGGCATTGGGTCAAGCCCAGGATGACGTGCATAATGCATTATTCTGTCCTCAGTTTTCTGTCCTCTGTCCTCCGTCCTCTGGCATGGAGAGGTATCGAAGTGGTCATAACGGGGCTGACTCGAAATCAGTTTGGGAGCAATCCCACGCGGGTTCGAATCCCGCCCTCTCCGCCAAAAAGTGCCGTTGCGACGGCAATGATAAATGATGAATTATAAATAGAGAAAACCTGCAGTATAGCGGCACTTTTTGTATTTATCATTCATAATTAGCGCAAGCGAATCATTCATCATTTATCATTTTGATCCCTGGTTTCTGCCATTTACAAAACTGTCAACCCGCAGGGTTGGCATCTTTTTTTGTCCCAATATTGCTATCTATTCGACATAATTGACCTTAAGTCCTCTTATTATAATAAATCCCAAAATTACCAAAAATTACCAGACAGAATATTGCTACTTTGTGTCAAAAAGTGTTGTATTTTGTGGAAAAAAATGGTATTATTGGATAAGAAGTATTATAAAATTACAGAAAGGACGAGAATTATTATGAAAAAAGCAAAACCTCTATTGCCCCTATTGACCGGCCTGGCTGTGGTAGCCTTGGTGACCCTGTTGTCTTTTTGCGCCGTTTTTGCGGCCGAGCCCAATGGTCTGGCTGAGATGCCGGATCCAATCGACCCCCAAAGCTGGACTATGCCCAGGGATACCAACTGGGGTAATTTTGTCCCCAATCCGGTGATCGACTGGATGACGGAACAAAACCCGGCCAGTGTCTATAATCCCTCCCGCTGGGCCGGCGGCAGGAGTGATTTGGGTATTCCGGAACACCGTAACACCCCGATCAACGGAGCGATCATCCTCGTCGATTTCTTCGACAAACCCTTCCTGATGCTGGGCGAAAAACATTCCGACCTCTTCGGCTGGCATACCTTTGCCCCCTTTGATACATATAGGGATTACCTGAATAAGATCGAGCGCGGCGATCCCGTGACCAAAAACCCCCAGCGTGTTGTCGAAGACGAAGCAGCATTGCTGAAGTTCTGGGAGGATTTTCTTAACAAAAAGATAACTGACCCGGCAGATAATGCCTACAACTTCGGCTCCAATAGCGATGAATTTTGGCGCGAGGTTTCCTATGGGAAGTGGAATGTGGATCTCAAAGCCTTCGGCCCCTACCATCTGCAAGGCATAGAGTTGGAATATGGCCTAAGTTATGTCACACAGAATGATTGGCCGCCCACCTTCCGCGTTGGGACTGATGATGTAAGAAACCTCGTCAGGGACAGCATAGCTGCAGCTAATGCTAATGGTGTATGGATTGGTGACTACGATTTCTTTTTCATTTGCCATGCCGGCTATGACCAGTCCGGCGTTTGGATGGAATTCGGCCAGGTGCAATGGGCCGAGGGTAAGGATGTCCCCTATGAATACGGACCAAAAGCTAAAATGGATGAATTGGAAATATTATTTACGAAGAAACCCGAATTGATCTTAGCTATGGATGAGAGAGGTGGTCATACCCAAACCACTATCAGCACTGAAGCAGCTAAAATCAGAGCGCATCAGGTAGCCGGTACTTTAAATGAGTATCAATTTAAATTCCCCGCTTCGGACTGGACTTGGGCAGATAATTATATCGGCGAGGCCGCCTCCCGGCCCGGCACTGCAGGTGGCCCCAATACTTCTTCTACCCGTTATGTAAGGTGGACATCCTGGGCTGCCGGAATGACCAAATGGGCCGGATCCAGCGGCTATGGCGGCACCACTGTCCGTAACTCTTTGGGCTTTAATGTACCAAATATTCCCTATTCCCAGCAGGGTGAAGGTAATGGCATGGCCACCTATGTTCATGAATTCGGCCATATTGTCAACCTTCCGGATAACTACAGCGCACCCTTTTCCGATACCGTCAGCGCCAGGACCGAGCCTTGGGATTTGATGTCCCGCGGCTGCTTTGCCGGCCCCTTCGGCGACCATGCCCGCTGGAGCGTACCCGGGGGTCTGGAGGCCGACAGTGTTCCTGTACATCTGATGTTCGTCTCCAAGAAATTCTCAGGCTTCTATGATCCGGGTGACGTATACGAGCTCTCCGTAGCGGACCTGAAAGCAAACGGCCCGGTAGTAAAAGAGGTAGTGGCGCGTAATATCCCCATGAACAATGCCGGTTACTATCCCCAATTGGAAGAATATGGCCTGATAGCCCCCAATTTCTACAAAGGCATTGAGCTGACTTTTGACTCCGCCAACCCGGATATAGCTGCCTTGGTGACCACGGGCTGGAGCAATACCCGTACCCGCGCCACCCGGATGTCTATTGAAGTGGTAGAGCGTACCGGTTATGACAGCTATTCCCCGGATGACGGGGTGCTGATCTCCCGCCTGACTTCCGGCAGCGGAAGCTACCAGGTCGTCGATTCCCATCTTGACAACAGGATCCAAACCTTGACCGACTATTATTTGAACGGCGATCCGGTCGGATATCCGATTGCCCATCAGGTGCATCTGATGGACGCCACTTTCAAGGCCGGGAAATCCTTTACCGATACCGGCTATTATGTCGGCGGCGAATATAAAGGCGATACCCGCGGTATTGCCGGAGAAATACCTGAAAAGAGCGAGATCATTTCCGGCAATACGGTCAATGAATACCACGATACTGCCAACAAGCTGCATTATTATATCCTGGCCAGAAATGATAATCCCGGCAAAGTAAGTACCTTCCTCAGCTATTCCGTTGGTATACTGCACGAAGACGGCCCGGCTGTGGGCGGCGATCTGGTTGTCAGCGCCACTAAATTTGAAGCAGCCGATCCCGGCAGGGTGGCCACCCAGTGGTTCACTGTCAAGAACACCGGCGATGCCACCGATATTATCCGGGTCGGTGTTGATTGTGCTTTAGATTTCACTCTTTTGAATGACCTTTACGCTATCGAAGCCGGGGAAACCATTGAAATTCCCGTTTATATCAGGATCCCCGCCGCTAAATCCGGATTCAGTCCCTTGACTTTCACTGCTTCTTCGGAAAGTAATGCTGCCAAACTTGCCGCTGTTACCTGTGACTTTTATGCCAGTATTTCTGCCCCGGCTCAAGTCTATATCAAAGAAAACAACAGGATCGACTATGTGGTCTCCGTTGTCAATGTAGCCAATGAAGGCGCCAATCTCTTTACGATCGAGGCCGCCTTTGATGCCAAAAATCTGAATTATGCCGGTTATACTTTCGGCCCGAGTCTGCTTGCCTATAACCCCACTCAGGGTTCCTTCTCCTACAATGTGACAAACGGCAAATTGACCCTGGATATGTATCTGGCCAGGCCAGGGGTTCTGATAAAAGCCGAAACCGAAACTCCTCTGGTCACTTTCCATTTTACCGTCAAGGACGGAGTTTCTGCCGGTCCGGATCAGACAGTTGTTGATACCTTCCTGAGTAATGTCAAAGGCTACTGCTTTATTGACGGCAAATCCAGCCCCATTGACGCTATCGTAACCAAGCCGGGCGCCCCGACCAAGATCCTGCTCCATCCCCTGGGCTATGAAGGCGGAGACTTGGATGAGGGTACCATTTCCTGGCTGATCTATCACCATCTCTACAAAACCAGCTTATCTGGCGACTGGGACGAAATCAAGAAATATGATTTGAATGGCAATAATATGATCGACCTGGCTGATATTGTTGCCCTTTGGTCTTTGATCGGTAAGTAAATTGCAGGGAGTAGGGAGCGGGTGATTTTAACTCTGAAAAATTAACCCGCTCCGACCCCTGCCTTCTGACATCTAAAACCCAAAGAACCTTTGTTTTCTCTGTCATTTGATTTGGGGAAACAGAGGTTTCTTATTGCCAAAATTTACCATAATTTACCAAATAATAAATTGATAAATTAAATCAAAAAGTATTGTTTTTTATGGGAAAAGTGGTATAATTATAAGAAATATTTATTTTCTTTTTTAATTTTCTCTGGAGGGACAGGTTCAGCGTCGAATAAATTCTTACATAGGGTAGCTGTTTTATGCAATACGTAGGTAATTATATTGATTCGGCCTGAATTGCAGTATGAAGAAGGGAGGGGTGCTTGTAATTGCAGACGGCACTATTTATGGTATGACATCTGACAACTAACCCATCTACAGAAAGGAAAATAACTATGAAAAAAACAAAACCTCTTTTGCCTCTATTGGCCGGCCTGATTGTAATGGCCTTGGTTACCCTGTTATCCTTCAGCGCTGTTTTTGCGGCGGAACCTAATGGTTTGGCAGAGATGCCTGATCCTATTGACCCCCAAAGCTGGACTATGCCCAGGGATACCAACTGGAGCAACTTTGTCCCCAATCCGGTGATCGACTGGATGACGGAACAAAACCCGGCCAGCGTCTATAATCCCTCCCGCTGGGCCGGCGGCAGAGCAGATTTGGGCATCCCGGAACACCGTAATACCCCGATCAATGGAGCGATCATCCTTGTCGATTTCTTCGATAAGCCATTCCTGATGCTGGGCGAAAAAAATACCGACCTTTTTGGCTGGCACACCTTTGCCCCATTTGATACATATAAGGATTACCTGAATAAGATTGAGCGCGGCGACCCTGTGACAAAAAATCCCCAGCGTGTTGTCGAAGACGAAGCGGCATTACTGAAGTTCTGGGAGGATTTTCTCAACAAAAAGATAACCGACCCGGCAAATAATGCCAGCAATTTCGGTTCTAATATTGATGAATTTTGGCGTGAGGTTTCTTACGGCAAATGGAATGTGGATCTCAAGGCTTTCGGCCCCTACCATCTGCAAGGCTTAGAGCTGGAATATGGCCATAGTTACGTTGGCTCAAATGACCAGCCACCCAGCCTCCGCCGTAGCGGCGGTGCACGCAACCTCATCAGTGATAGCATAGCCTTAGCAAATGCTGATAACGTATACATTGGTGACTACGATTTCTTTTTCGTTTTGCATTCCGGCTATGACCAATCCGGCGTTTGGATGGAGTTCGGCCAGCTGCAATGGGCCGATGGTAAGGATGTGCCCTATGAATATGGTCCAAAAGCCAAAATGGATGAACTTGAAATATTATTTACAGAAAATCCTCAATACGTTTTATCCATGGCTGGCAGAGGTGGCTATAGCAATACCACTTTAAGCACCGAGGCGGATAAAATCAGAGCACATCAAACCTTAGGTACTTTAAGCGAGTATGAATTTAAATTCCCTGCCGCGGACTGGACTTGGGCAAATAGTTATACCGGTCAGGATACCTCGAAACCCGGTACCGCAGGCGGATCCAATACCTCTCCCACCCGTTATGTCAGATGGACATCCTGGGCCGCCGGAATGACCAAATGGGCCAGCTCCAGCGGCTATGGCGGCACCACTGTACGTAACTCTTTGGGCTTTAATGTGCCCAATATACCCTATTCCCAGCAGGCGGAATGCAACGGGATGGCTACCTATACTCATGAATTCGGCCATATCGTCAACCTTCCGGATAACTACAGCGCACCTTTTTCCGATACCGTCAGCGCCAGGACCGAGCCTTGGGATCTGATGTCCCGCGGCTGTTTTGCCGGCCCCTTTGGCGACCATGCCCGCTGGAGTGTACCCGGGGGACTGGAGGCTGATAGTGCACCCGTACATTTGATGTTCGTCTCCAAGAAGTTCTCTAACTTCTATGATCCGGGCGACATCTACGAGCTCTCTGTGGCAAACCTGAAATCAGACGGTCCGGTGGTAAAAGAGGTAGTGGCGCGTAATATCCCCATGAACAATGCCGGCCACTATCCCCAATTGGAAAACTATGGCCTGATAGCCCCCAATTTCTATAAGGCCATTGAGCTTAATTTCGACTCCGCCAACCCGGATAGGGCTACCTTGGTGACCACGGGCTGGAGCAATACCCGCACCCGTGCCACCCGGATGTCAATTGAAGTGGTAGAGCGTACCGGTTATGACAGCTATGCCCCGGATGACGGCGTACTGATCTCCCGCTTGACCTCCGGCAGCGGAAGTTACCAGGTCGTCGATTCCCATCTTGACAACAGGATCCAAACCATGACCGACTATTACCTGAACGGTGCATCAGTCGGTTATCCTATTGCCCATCAGGTGCATCTGATGGACGCTACTTTCAAGGCCGGGAAATCCTTTACCGATACGGGCTATTATGTGGGCGGAGAATATAAAGGTGATATCCGCGGCATTGCCGGGGATGTGCCTGTTAAGAGCGAGATCGTTTCCGGTAATACGGTCAACGAATACTATGATTCTGCCAACAAGCTGCATTACTACATTCTGGATAGGCATGATAACCCAGGTAAAGTAAGCACCTTCCTCAGCTATTCCATTGGTATATTACACGAAGACGGTCCGGCTGTGGGCGGCGATTTAGTCGTTAAGGCCGGTAAATTTGAAGCAGCTGATCCCGGTAGGGTAGCTACTCAATGGTTCACAGTTACAAACACCGGCGATGCCACCGATATCATCCGGGTCGGCGCTGATTGCGCTTTGGATTTCACTCTTTTGAATGACCTCTATGCTGTCGAAGCCGGACAAACCATTGAAATTCCGGTTTATGTCGGGATCCCCGCAACCGATCCCGCCTTTAAACCCATGACTTTCACCGCTTCTTCGGAAAGTAATGCCGGAAAAGCCGGCGCCGCTTCCGTCACCGACTTTTCCGCTAATATTAATGCCCCGGTCCAAATCTATGTCAAGGAAGGCAACAAGGTCGACTATGTAGTCTCAGTCGTTAATGTCGCTAACGAAGGCGCCAATCTCTTTACGATCGAGGCTGCATTCGATGCCAAAAACCTGAATTATGCCGGCTACACTTTCGGCCCGAGCCTGCTGACCCACAGCCCCGCTCAGGGTTCCTTCTCCTATGATGTGGTGAACGGCAAACTGACCTTAGATATGCATCTGGGCAGACCGGGGGTTCTTATCAAAGCCGAAACCGAAACCCCGTTGGTCACTTTCCACTTTACCTTAAAGGATGGCGTCGCAGCCGGGCCTGATGCGACAGTTCTTGATACCTTCCTGAGCAAGGTTACCGGCTACTGCTTTATAGCCGGCAAATCCAGCCCCATCGATGCTATAATAACCAAGCCGGGCGCTCCTACCAAAGTCCTGATCCATCCCTTGGGATATGAAGGCGGAGAGTTGGATGAAGCCACCATTTCCTGGTTGATTTATCACCATCTCTACAAAACCGACCTCTCATCCGACTGGGACGATATCAAGAAATATGACCTGAATGGTAATGGCATGATCGACCTGGCAGATATTGTTGCGCTTTGGTCTTTGATCGGTAAGTAAATTGCAGGGGTTAGGCACTTACTCCCGAAATTCTGCGTAAAATGGCAGAATTTTCGTGCCGCTGTATTCCTGCTCCTACTCAAAACTCAACACTCAAAACTCAACACTCCGGCTTGTCCGGGTTAGGGAGTAGGGGTTAGGTCGGGTGATTTTTCCGTTCAGAAAAAATTCACCCCCTCCGACCTCCGGCCTCAGACTTCCGACTTCTGGCATAGTGCTCCCGGTGGATGGGCAAACTACCACCGGGAGTATTCCCCTGATTTGCGCAATATTCTGCAGGATAGTGCATTATAAGTAGAATATACCGATGAAGAAAGAAGAGGCTGGCTTTATCATTACATCTTAAATCTCAAATCTTAATTCAAAAATCTTGGGCTGCAAAGCAGCCCCACAGGAGGGTTTACTCCATGAAAAAAATTCTTATTCCTCTTTTATTGATCATAATGATTATAGCTTTCTCCTCTACAGCTTGGGCTACAGGCAGCGGAGGTAGATATACCATAACTGATTCGGTGATGGTTGATGAGAATGGCGAGGCTGTTTTTAATATTGCTATGGAACCAACCGTTAGCCAGTGGTATGCCGGTTTTGATTTTACTACAAAAGGTGGGGTTGCTGAATATCCTCCCAGTATCATTACCCCGTTACCTGATCCGAGCAAAAACGTAGTAATCAAATCAGTATCCTTTGATAAACCTGCAGAAAATGGCATAACCTGGACAGGGCCATTGCCTAATGACTTTGATAACCCAGCGTTGTTTTCTACTGTTCATTTTGGTATCCATAGATTCGGAGACGATAATTTGCTGGGCAATATTACCTGTATGGTTAATATTAAATATACCGGCAAAGCCCCAATCGACATAAGCATTGAAGAAGTTGTCAGAATTCATAATAGTTCGCTTCGGGTTCCACTACAAGCTGAGGGGCCGAATAAAATAACTATTAAACCCTATTCTGCAGCTGATTCTCACACAATAACTTTTATTGCTGATGTAGGTAGTGGTAAAGTTTATAAGACGCAAACTGTTGAAAACAATAAAGTAGCACAAAAGCCTGATGATCCCATACCTACCGAGCACAATAATAAAGGCAACATCTTTGTTGGCTGGTATACCGACGAAGCCCGCACCACAGCTTATAATTTTAACACAAAAGTTAACAGCAGCTTTACCCTTTATGCTAAATGGAAGCTTGCATATACCATAACTTTCGATAGTGATGGAGGAAGCTCCGTCCCATCTCAAACAGTTCCCGATGGTGGAACAGTAACAAAACCTGACCCGGATCCTACTAAAAGCGGTAATACCTTTGCCGGCTGGTTTAAGGGGGATGTATCATATGTTTTTAGCACCCCGGTTACCAGCGATTTCACCCTCAAGGCTAAATGGACACCCGTGACCGGTACTGGTGATGGTACCGGTACAGGCACCGGTACCGGTACGGGTACTGATCCCGTTGTTGGGGATCCTAATAAGCCTTCGGGGTTTAATATTTTGGGTGAGGATACCCAAGGTCCCACTTTCCAGGATGTGGCCAAGACCCATTGGGCTTACCAATATGTGGAATATTTGGCCCGCAAGGGTTTTGTTAACGGTAAGACAGCTACCTTGTTTGCTCCCGGCGACCCCATTACCCGGGCCGAGTTTGTGACTATTTTGGCCAGAATGGAAGGCGCTGCTCTTACTACCTATGACGGTCCCTTTACTGATGTCAAGTCCGGCGCCTATTATGCCGGCGCTGTCTCCTGGGCGGTCGAAGCCGGAGTGACTCTCGGTACTTCCAACACCACTTTTACTCCAAACAGAACTATCAGCCGCCAGGAAATCGCCACTATGCTGGCCCGTTATATCACCTATAAAGAGCATTCCCTGACTTTTTACAATCAGGAAGCCAGTTTCAGCGACGGAGCCCAAATCGCCGAATATGCCAAGGACCATGTCAGCAATATGCAAAAGGCTGACATAATCAACGGCTACCCGGACGGTACCTTCAAACCGCTGAACAATGCCACCAGGGCCGAAGCAGCCAAAATGCTGGCACTGATCCATTATTTGATAAACAGCTGAGGCGGTCTGCGACCGCAATTAAGAATTAAGAATTAAGAATTATTCAATTGCTTTTGCTGCGCAAAAGCAATTGAATAAAACCTTATTAATTTCTTGTTTTTTGTTGATGTTGCGGGGAAGCAAGTGACTAAATAAAGAAACCCCTGTTTTCCTTATCCTTTGGCTGGGGAAAACAGGGGTTTTTAAACTCCTAATTCCTAATTCCTAACTCCTAATTTGTTACATCTTGCCGTAATTTAACAGTTATTCAAGTATTGAAATGATGTCCTAATTGTGGTACAATTTATCTACTATGTACAGCATTGACTCTGGCCCTGTATAGTGTTGCAAATAATTGTCTGAAAGGGGGATAGTTTCTGATAAGATATACCGATCACAATAATAGCTTTAAAACAAAAACTATTTTAATATGGAGGGTTCTTTTAATGAAAAACAGAAAACATACTTTACTTATGGTTGGCAGCCTCGTTTTGGCATTGGCTTTTAGCCTGCTGATGGCTCTCAATGTTGCCGCGGCGCCGGCGCCGGAACCGGCCCCCGTGCCTGAAGTCGGCAATAAGTGGCTGCAGGAAAACCTGGTCAAATTCCCTGACTTTTATAACGCTTCCACAAATAGGACAAACAGTAATATCAGCACCACCGGCGCCATCACCGAAGAGGTTTGGATCGAGGCTCCTTTGGATACCGACTTTGACGGCAAGCGCGACCGGATGCGCGTTCTGATCAGAAGACCTGCCGCAACCCTGGAAGCCAACGGCGGTTTTAAATGCCCGGCGATCCTCTTCCTTACACCTTACTCCAATAATACCAGCGGCGGGACCGGAACTGCTTTTGCGACTTTCGGTGGCCGCGTCTACTCCGGTTTCCCCGATCAGGGCAAGTCGCCTACCCGGCTCCATTCCACGGCCTTTGATAAGAGACCCGCCGGCGTGACCGGGGTCCTGACCAACTATGATCACTGGAAAACGATCTACAGCGACGAGGGCGATGTTAGCTACAAGGCTTTAAGGGCTCTTACCGATACCCGTATCGGCAAAGGCCCGTTAGCCACCGTGGCCAGATATAAGGATCTGCTGGCAGATGGCATGCTGGATGCGACCCAAGCTTATTACGATGCCCACCCGGAGATCGTTGCGGATTACCCCTGGCTGCCACCGGCAACTACGCCTACATCCGTTCAAACCAACGGTAATACGACTTCGACCGCTCCCGCTTCGGCAGGCGCCTTTGGCAGCGCGGCCACCAACAATGCGCGGGGATATGCCCAGGTTACCGCTCATATGCTCGGCAACAGCAACGCCGAAGGCTTTTTGAGATACGGGCAATATGAGGAAAGCATTGCCGCCGCCGCCGTAGTAGACTGGCTCAACGGCAGGAGCAGAGCTTTCACCACCCGCACCAGCACAGTTGAGGTAAAAGCCTATTGGGCCACCGGCGACTGCGCGGCTTCCGGCACATCCTATGAAGGAACTCTGCCGGTCGCGGCCGCCGTTACCGGCGTGGAAGGCTTGCGGACAATTTATCCCGGCGCTCCCGTTACCAATGCTTATAACTATTTCCGGGAAAACGGCATTGCCTACGGTCCCGGCGGATATGTGGGTGAGGACATTATGGCTACCTCCCACTATACCCAAGGCAGGCTTTGGAGCTCCAGCGCCCAGGCCTATCCCGGCAACAGTTCGCCGGCTTGGGATGTCTGGTGGGATTGGCAGCTCTATCAAAGGTTTGAAGGAGATGGCGGTGTCGGAGACTACAGCTCCTTCTGGGATGAAAGAAATCCGCTCTCCTTCGCTGATGATATGCGTAAAGACACCGGTGTTATCATGGGCGCCGGCCTAAACGACGGTAACGTCAAATTCCGTAATACCGGTTTGCTTAATGAAGCGCTGAAGCATAACGGAGTCGAAGTCATCAAAGGCCAATGGTCTCAGGGCCAGCATGAAATGGCCAGTGGTATGTCCGGGGCCTGGACGACCTCGACTAACTTGCATCTTTGGCTGGATTACTATCTATGGGGCATCGACAATGGCATTACAGACAGCGTACCGAATTATCGGATCGCCAGCAACATATCCGGAACCAAAGATTATGATGTCTGGCCGGCGGGTGTGTATCAGAAATTCTATCCCCAAGGCGGCAGAGTCGGCGTTATCAAAACAACACCGCAATCAGACGTTACAGCCAATACCTTTAAGGATGATTACCTTGCAAGCTCTTTGGCAGCCTTCCCGACTTTCGACTATGTGGCCATCGCCAATAATACCGCTCAAGTGCCTACTCAAGCCCGGGCCAACGGGGTAGACCTGGCTAACGGTTTCCTGCCCAATGCCTTGATCCAGCTGGGTCAGGCTCAGAGCCTTGGCGCCAATAACCGGAGCGCCTGGAGAAACCGGATCGTCGGCGGTTTGAACAACTCTACCACTGCTTGGAGCGCACCTAGCAACCGGTTCTGCGTTGCAAGTTCCGCATTGGCGGGCACTTTCAGCAAAACAGCCGCTGTAACTGACCGCGTGATCTACAGAATGGATATTCCGGAAAACTTTACCATCAGCGGTCCTCCCTCAATGACCGCCGAAGTAGCCGCAAGTCGTGATGTGGGCGCCCTTTCCTGCATGCTGGTTGAATGGTGGAGCGGGGGCGTAAAGGTCGTAGCCATCGGCTCGGTCGACGTCCGTAACCCCAACCCCGACGGGACCCTTTCTTTTGATGTCCCCGGGGTCGCCAATATCGAAAAAGGCGGGAACTGGCACCCCAACTATCTCTTCCAATCCCAAGACATCATCCCCTACGGCACGGGTGTCCCGACAACCGCAAACTTCAATTCCTACACCTGGGAAATGGATGTGACCGAATACACATTCCGGGCAGGCAGGGAATTGTGCGTTATCCTTTACGGCTCGGATCCTGAGTTTACCTTTATGACAAAGGATCCCACCGAATTCACTGTCAATGTCGGTCCCAATACTTATCTCTCACTGCCAATCGTCCAGGAAACACCCGCAAAACCTGTGACCATAGAAGTGAACGATGTTTTGGCTAAACCCGGCGACCTGGTTGATGTTACCTACAAGATCAAGGACAATGCCTCCGGCTTTGCCGCTTTAGACCTGAAGATTCCTTATGATGGCAGTGTCTATACACCTCAAACCATCAAGCCTGCCGGCGATTTGGATACCATGTTCTTTGTCGCCAATCCGGTCTTTGCCCCGAACACTATGCGGATAGCCTTTGCTGCCGATGAAAATGTCAAAAACGATGTCCTCCTCTTCACCGTAACCTACAAAATAGCGGACACCGCTCCCGGTACCGGGGATTATCCGCTGGCAGTAGAACCTGTGAAGCTGCAATATCTCTCCAATGTCGGCCATCTGCTTGATTTGGAACTCCTGATTGAAGAAGGCGTCCTGGTCATCGGCCTCCTGGGTGACGTCAACGGCGACGGCGTTGTTTCCCCCGAAGATGCCATCTTGATCCTCCAAATGGTTGTAGGCCTGGTAGAATGGACCCCCAGAGCCTTGCTTTTGGGTGATGTCAGTGGCGACGGTGTTGTTGACACTACCGATGCTGCTTTGATTCTTCGTATGGTTGTCGGAGGCTGATGTAAAGCAATTCGTAATTCGTAATTCGTAATTCGTAATCGAAATGCTTTTCAGCTGAAATGATTTCCGCTACAGCGGGTGGGGTTTTGCCCCCTTTTAAAAGGCATTAGCAGGCTTTTGCTAAAGCAAAACCGCTGCTACTGCACGTAGGTAAAACTCAAAATCAGAGATTTTGGCTTTTCCTCGGGGGGTGCCCCGAAGGGGCGGG
>WRHF01000039.1 GCA_009783415.1 Clostridiales bacterium | reverse complement strand
AGAGCCGGATAATACCGAATATAATGTGGGCGACAAACTGAATATAACAGGTTTAGTTGTGGAAGCGACCTATAGTGATGAAAGCAAGAACCCGGTTGCCTATACTACTACCCCTAAAGCAGACACGGTTTTGGGTGCAGTTGGTATACAGACAGTCACAGTCAGCTATACTGAAAAAGGTGTAACTAAAGTAACAAGCTTTGAGATTACGGTGTCAAACCCTGATGCAACCCTGAATGAAATCAAAGTAACACCGCCTTCCAAAACATACTATGTAGGCGAGAGTCTTGGTCCGGATGATATAGTTGTGATAGCATTCTATGATGATGGAAAGGAAGAGGGATACCCGGTTGTAGGCTATAAAATAACCCCGCTGGTTTTAAGCACTGCCGGTACACAGATAATCGAAGTCAGCTATACCGAAGGTGGTAAAACTGAAAAAGCCACCTTTAGCGTCACAGTAAATAATCGTCCTACCGGTGGTGGTAGCACTGTCAGTTACATTGTTACCTTCAATTCTAATGGCGGCAGCGCTGTTACCAGCAAAACAGTAACAGAAAATACCAAGGTTGCTAAACCTGCCGATCCTACCAAAGAAGATTTGTTTTTTGCCGGTTGGTATACGGATGCTGCTTTGACTACAGCCTATAACTTTGATGCTCTCGTGACCAAGAGCTTCACTCTCTATGCCAAATGGACAGATGAGGAGGACGATGGGGAAGAAGAAGAGGAAGGCAATGGATTCTTTACCGATGTTCCGGAGAGTGTCTGGTACTATGAGGATGTTAAGTATGTCTTTGAAGCAGGTCTGATGGATGGAACCGGTGATAACAAATTCTCTCCCGGTATATCGGTGACCCGTGCTATGCTGGTTACTGTGCTTTATCGGATGGAAAAGTCGCCGGAAGTGGATGAGCCTGCCGGCTTTAGTGATGTCCCGGCCGGTACCTGGTATAGCAATGCGGTGGCCTGGGCGGAGGCTGAGGGGATCGTTGAAGGTTATCCTGATGGAACCTTTAAGCCGAATCAGAATGTTTCCCGCCAGGAATTGGCTACCGTGCTTCTGCGCTATGCCAAGTTTATCGGCAAAGATCAAATCAGCGCCGACCCGGATGATCCGGTTATTGAAGACGATGATGACGAGAATGCAGATGATGAAACTCTGGATAACTTGTCTGGCACTGAGGGCTTTGATGATGATCTGGAATTTCTTGACGCGGCTAGAATTGGCGATTGGGCTAAAGAAGGCGTTGCATTCTGTGTGAAAAATGGCATTATCCAAGGCCGGCCCGGCAATATCTTTGATCCTGCTGCCTCCGCCACCCGCGGCGAGCTTGCAGCTATGCTTCATCGTTTCCTCCAAAATATCTAATCTCAACAGGGCATAATCCCCCATTCCTCTGGGGCTAACCCCAGTAACCCGGCATCAATCAATACCCCACCGCTCTGCGGCGGGGTATTTTATTGGTCACTTACTCCCACGCAACATCAATCAAAAACAAGTTATTTGCCTCAACGGTTTTCGCATAAGCAAAACCCTACATCCATTTTGGATCCTGAATACTTGCGGTCAAAGACCGCTAGAGGTGGAATTTTGGCTGCCTCTATTTTTTTTGTGCAAACCCATATAACCTTTATTCTGGAATATTCGACAAGTATTTACATTATATGATAAATATGCTAAAATATATTAAATAATATTGTTTTTTGATAATAATGAGAATAGGAGGGGTGCATATGGTTTTGGAGGTACTTTAGAGCATGGCAGTAGAACAATAGTTTTTAACAGAATTGGAGGAATTTACTAATGAAGCAAAAAAAACGCATACCCATAGCTGCAATGATCTTGTTGCTGTCCTTATGCCTAATTGCATCAGTATCCGTAGGTCTGGCAGCAGTATTTGCAGCTCCAACAGTAGATGAGGTGCATAGCATCACACTGGAAGAAGATGGGGTCACACAAGAAGAATTGGCAGCGATGGCTATCGACCCGCAAAGCTGGCAACTGCAAAGAGAGATGACTTGGGATGACTACAAACCAAACCCGGTTATTGACTGGATGGATGAACTGAATCCCGACAGCCTGGATAATAAATTTGCTTATGAAGATAACCCGGAACGCAACAGAAAAATAATTGGTGGCTTACTGATGTACGAGTACCTGGATCGCAAATTCATCAGCCGCGGGGATATGGGTAGTGACCCGCTTGGTTATTACCTATATAATACAGATGGCTCCGGATTGCAAGAGGAAGTTTCTAACAACCCTGTTCTTGATGTCTATAAACTGATTGCCGATGAGAAGTACGCTGGAGACCGCACTGAGGTTACAGATGATGACTTCATTAACTGGTGGGCTGATTATCTCAATACACCGCAAGCGATCAATAACTTCTCCGGCATTGATGAATTCTGGCGCGAGAACAGTTACGGCAAATGGGCTACAGAGTTGCGCCCATATGGAACTTTCACCATACCCTATTTCGAATTTGAGACTATGGGATACGACACAAACTCTGACTTTCAAACTTACCGCGACATACCGCCTTCTTTTCGCTTTGGTGATCCGGGTACCATGACCGAAGCTGAAATGAAAGGCTGGAATTGCACCAACAACCCTACTCTTTACCCCGACAACATTTTTGGCAGAAGATTTGACAACATAGCCCATCAAATGGCTGTTGACGAAGGGGTACCCTTTGAAGATTTTGACTTTTTCTTCCTTCTCCACGCCGGTTATGATGAGTCCGGTGTCTGGCAGGAATTCGGTCAAGCTCAATTCAAAACCCGGCAAGATGTCCCCTATGAATTAGGCCCTGGACCGAGAATGGAAAAAGTAGAAGAATTCTTTACAGAAAACCCGGAGTACCTGGAAATATACGCAGATAGGTATAAAGGGCACCTGGGTGAAGCTACTTTTAGGGATGCCTGGGATGAATACAATGAGCTTGTAGAAGAAGGCAAAGAGGCTGAGTTTGAGTTCAGGCTTTCCGATGAGGACTGGGATTGGGCAGACAGTTATAATGATATTGAAACAAAAAATACCCGCTATGTGTCCTTCACATCCTGGGAAGCTGCTGTAGGTGAGTGGTCACATGCAGGTAGCTACAATTATAAGGGCAGAAGCATTCCCCGCTCTACTCAAGGTGAAAATGACGGTATGGCCACATTTGCTCATGAATTCGGTCATATCTCAGGTATTGCCGATAACTATGGCAATCCCTGGCTTGACGCAGCTAGTGCGGCCACTGAGCCTTGGGAACTGATGAGTCGCGGTTCCTTCGCCGGTCCCTTTGGTGACCATGCCCGCTGGACAGTACCAGGCATTGAAGCCGGTTCCATACCAACGCATTTTATGCAGCGTAACAAAGAGTTTATTAATTTTTATGGTGAAGGTGAAATGTTGGAACTTAGCGTACAGGAATTGGCCGGCAATACTCCGATAGTAGCCGAGGTTGTAGCAAGAAATATCCCGTTGGCCAATGAGTTCTATCAGGATCTGGAAGATGACTACGGCCTGATTAGCCCTGATTACTACAAGGCTATAAAATTAAGATTTGGCGCCGATGACTGGGCAGACAAGGCCACACTTGTGACCACAGGTTTTACTTGGACGCGCAAAGCTGCCTCCAGCATAGCTGTGGAAGTAGTGGATCGCAATGGCTATGATTCTTTCAATCATGACCATGGCGTCCTACTCTCCCGCGTTCACACCAATACCGGCAATCCTTACCAAGCGATAATAGACTCTCACCTTGGCGATATTGCCATGATTGACTTTGAACTAAATGGCGAATTTGCCCCATATCCTCTAGCTCATACCACACAGCTGGCTGATGCTGCTTTCCATGCCGGTGTGTCGTTTGTCGATACAGGTTATTATGCAACTGAATATGGCACTAAAGTGGGTAATAATCCGGCAGACTGGGAAGTGATAAAGCCAGGCAGCATTGTTCAGTGGGAACCTCGCGACGGCAGGGCCATAGTATCCGGTAATACGGTTAACGAATTCTATGATGAAGCCAACAAGTTGCACTTCTATATACTGGACAAGCATTTGACCCCAGGTAAGGCAGGCCGTGAGTTCCTTAGCTATTCCGTAGCCATGCGCCATGATGACGGTCCGGAAGCCGGCGGAGAATTGACTTTGACAAAAGGTGATTTTTCCGAGGCTTCTGAAGGCAACTATGCTGTTCAGGAGTATATACTTGAGCTATCGGATGATGCAATAGGCACTGATATTGTCAGGGTCGGACTTGAAGGTGATTTGAAAGATAATACCGTAATTCTCAATAACTTATTCGCAATTGAACCGGGTGGGGAAATCCGCTTTAGTGTATATATCAAAGCTATCGATAGTGTGTTGGAGTCCTTCCCTGAAGGATTAGAAGTGACAGTTTCTTCTGAAACTGCTGCCTCACCTCTTGGTGACGTCAACTTGATTACAGATAAAGAAATCGAAATCATTTACTGCGAGCCGGTCGAAAGCGACGAGGAGGCCCAGGAAATCTTTACGGTTCTTGTTGACGGCAAAGAAGTTGAGTGGGAATATCTTTCCTACTTTGATTTCGGTGATTATGCAGATGACCCTGTTGTCAATATCCGCCTTAAAGAGGCGCTCCAAATCAGATCGCGTTCCTTTATTCAAAACGATATGGGTGATGCGGCGGCTGCCAGAGTAACAGTTGAATTAAAGGACGATCCTGCCGAAGTGGTAACAGCCGAATGGAAGCCTTTCTATACCTATTATGATGCACTGAGCTCCGGCGGCGCCGGATCCACCGGTCAGTGGGGAAATCGCGGTTCCAGAGGTTTGATGTGGGTTTGGGGCAACGAAGATTCGCACTGCCTGCCAGGCCCCTTAGCTGCTGGTGGCATTTTTGATGACATTCCCATGACTAATAGAAATACTTATGCCGGGAAAACGGCTGCGGGGGTTCCTAATGCTATTGCCCAAATGACCGCAGGCATTGATAGGACAGTCGGACGTTCCGAACTGCTGGTTCAGACTGCTATTAATTCGGGCATGCATGTTGTAGTGGTGGGCAATGGCAAAAGTGTTTATGCTGTACCGGAGTTCCGCCAGCTATATGAACATGGTAAGACCACAGATACATTCAGCCGCGTTACCATCGGCGGTAGCCGGGATATCCCCATCATCGTTACTACCGCTGAAGATGTCTATCGTGTAAAGAGTCCCAATGACAATACTTATGAGTTTATGCGTGTATTTGCTGAACTATTTCTGGATTTGGGCGTAATCGATGGTTGGAAAAATTTCCCACTTGGTCCTTATGACCAAACTGATAGCTACGATTGCCTGAAGCGCCTGGGAGCAGCCTTTGAAAATTCTAAGGCAGAAAACCTGTGGCCCGGTACTAATATGCTGAACAGCCTGAAAGATTACTATGTTTTGGGCGTCATGATCTATTTTGAATGTATACCTGAATCCTCCGCTTGGGGAGCAGAAGCTTTCCCCATCAATACGCGCAGGGAAATGCTGGAATACGACCCGGGGCTTTATAAATCCCTGGCCGAGATCCATGGGGAATGGGAGTATCACACCGGCGGGGCCGCCAACCAGCTCTTGGATTCTGCCAGAAGGTGGACCAGCCCCTGGTACAAACATAGCCAGACTGATAACTATACTGTAGTCGATGGTGTTGTCCAAGAGTACGAGCCTCTGAAAGTAGTAGAAACCAACCTGATCTCTCCCAACCAGGTCGAGCTGATATTCAATCGCGAGGTAAAAGACTTGGATGATCTGCGTACTCTCGACAACTGGGAAATCACCTGGACTCCTGCTGAAAACGTCACCGTTTCCCTGCCCGGGACGAGTGGTACCTTTGTCGATAAAACCTATACAGCCGGGGAGACCTATACCTTTAGCGCCGGCACTGATCCCAAGCTGGTTATGGAGTTCTATATGTGGAAAACACTGACCCTGAAAGTGACAGCTCACAAGTTCCATACCGGTTATATGGACTATGAGATCGGCGGCTTTACCGAGGAAGAAATAGAAAAAGCCTTCGATGACACGCTCAGCATTGAAGAGGGTTATAAACCTTGGTTCACAGAAGACGGTTACTACCGCGATTTAAACCCCATTGGCAGAACGTTTATGGGAGATATGGGTGATATCAGCGGCTGGCAAGCCGATACGGACACAGGAAGCGCCCGCACATTCTATGCTGTTAGCCCCAAGGTTCTGGCAGCCCAGACACCGGAAAAAATCGCGGCTATGAAATTGGAAGAGGCAATGAAGATACCCAGGGAAGCTTTCTATGGTAAACCAAGCGCCTTAGAAAAGGGCGAATATGTGAGATTTGATGCGGAAAAGGGCGGCTATATTTCTTATGATAAGCAGAATAAACCGCTTAATGGCGGCGCTGTCCGCTTTCCTGCTGCTATCAACGGCACATTGGATGTTAAGCTTAAGGCTGGCTCAGAGGTAAAGGACTGGGCAGGCAACGCTCTGGAGGCAAAAACCTATGCCGTAAAGATGAATCCCTGGGAAAAACAGATAATGCGTAGTGAAAAAACCGGTGTTTATGTTTATGCTGATAAAGAAACCCAAAAGAATTCTCTTCTGGTGGGCTGTGACTACTGGGATCAAATGTTTGCCGGTACCTATGATAATCTGGGACAGCGCATGGCTGACGGCTTCAACTTCTTCTTTTATCATCAAAATGTCAAGACCGGCGAATATGGCTTGGGCGGTTTGGAAATCATGGGCTACCATAATCATATGTTCATGGCCTCTAACAGGCGCAGCCAATATAGCTACAGCGGTACCACACTTTATGCCGAGGGACTAGGTTACGGTGTATGCTCAACCGGTGAATACTCTCTGCTGAGGGATTATACGGCTACCCGTTATAAGCATGAATCCATTATGCATCATGAGGGCGCCCACTCTGTGGAATATCCCGGTATGCTCTACTTCACCGATCTCAACTTCGAGATGCATGATATCTGGGATAGCGTCGGTAAGGATACTTGGATGGGTAGCCAAACCTATGCAGGAGGATCACCGGCTGAATGGTTTGCGACCCTCTCAACGTATTGGTTAGGCACCATGCGCGAATCAGTTGATGGTTCTGTTACCGGTGTCTGGACAGGCATAAGTACTCGCGAAGAGTTATTTACATATGATCCGGCCGGTTATGAGTTTATGAAGAAAACTTATTACAACGGAGAAACATATCTTGATCCTACCAAATTACCGGAACCATGGACCGGAAATACAAAGATACCCGGTTGGGACGGCGATGGTAAATCTATCAACGATGATATCATCAAGTGGGGCGTAACAAATCCGGGAACAATGAATGAGGATAGGGCGGATTGGGGAATAACCAATCAATTCAGATGGACTTCCTGGGGCTCCCCCAATATGTGGGATATTAATGGCCCACCCGGTGCGATGGCTACACTTCCCGGTAGTGGACTTCGCTATGAAGTTGGCGTGCCAAATCCGGATTATCCAGGCAGGGAAGTATATGGACCAAACTATAACCCGTACCTTCTCGAATATACATACAAGGATGAGTTCATTCTCGTAAACATCAGTACCGTATCCGGCACAGGCGGCACAGTAACAGGTGGCAAAGTCTATGCTCAAGATGTCACTGTTACCTTAAAAGCCATACCGGATCCAGGTTTTGTTTTTGAGGGTTGGTATGAAGGTGATATCAAAATAGCCGGTGCCGGTGCAGAATATAGCTTCCCGGCAACGGCGGCAAGAACGTTAGAAGCCCGCTTTGAAATCAAAATCTTCTCACTTAGGTATTCCGGAGAGCCTGCCGATCCGACGATCAAGGATTATGTAGCACCTTACCATATCCATGGGACGCCTCCTGCTGCGGTTTCTGATCTTGAGTATGGCGATGAAGTTATTATTGCCGGCAGATGTGATGAGCCTCAATTTGGCCTCCATCTTGTAGGACATAATTTCGTGGGCTGGACAGAGGATAATAACTGGGATGTTGATTCGGATGCAATAGTGTATCACAAAGAGGATAAGTTCATAATAGGCGATTCTGACGTGGTATTATATTCCGTATGGGAACGGGAACCGGAAGAGACTGAATATTGGGCCAAATATGATCTGAACGGCGGGAGAGGTGTAGTACCTGCAGATCAAGGCCCATATCAGAACTTTACCCACTTTATACCTGCTACAAATGAAGGCAATACCTTTTATAGAGGCGGCTTTGAATTCTTGGGCTGGTCGGAGGACCGGGCTGCAACTACCCCGGATCCGAAACATCCTAATGGTACCCTAGCCATCGAAGAGCAGGATATGACACTGTACGCCGTTTGGAAAAGTGTTGGTACCGGTAGCAGCGGCAGTAGTACTACTACCTTTACTGTCACCTTCAACTCCAATGGCGGCAGTACGGTTACCAGCAAGCTGGTAGTGCTCAACACCAGGGTTCTTAAGCCCGCTGATCCTACTCGTGAAGGCTATACTTTTGCCGGCTGGTATACCGATGCTGATCTGACTACTGCCTATAACTTTGACGCTCTCGTAACCAGGAACTTCACCCTCTATGCCAAATGGACAGAAGATGGTGATGGCGGGGAGGAAGGCAATGAATTCCCCTTCACCGATGTTGCCGAGAGCGCCTGGTACTATGAGTATATCAAGTCTGTCTATGATTTGGGCCTGATGAACGGCACCGGCGATACCACCTTCTCCCCCAATCTGTCAGTGACCCGCGGTATGCTGGTGACTGTGCTGCATCGGATGGAAGATACGCCGGAAGTGGAAGAACCTGCCAGCTTTAGCGATGTCTCGGCCGGTACCTGGTATACCGATGCGGTAGCCTGGGCGGAAGCTGAGGGGATCGTTGAAGGTTATCCTGACGGTACCTTCAAGCCCAATCAGAATGTTTCCCGCCAGGAATTGGCTACCGTGCTTCTGCGCTATGCCAAGTTTATCGGCAAAGAACAAATCAGCTCCAGCCCGGATGATCCGGTCATAGAAGACGGCGATGAGGAGGAGGCAGATGATGAAACCCTGGGCATCGTACCTATCACTGCCGGCTTAGGTGACGATTTGGACTTTGTTGACGCGGCTAAAATTGGCGATTGGGCCAAAGAAGGCGTTGCTTTCTGCGCCAAAAACGGGATTATCGAAGGCCGGCCCGGCAAAATCTTTGATCCCGCCGCTTTTGCCACCCGCGGCGAATTTGCGGCAATGCTCCATCGTTTTCTTGTAAATATCAAATAGTTGAGCAATCAGTTGTAACAGATAAAGAACAGAAAGAGGTGGTTTTTTGCCATCTCTTTCTGTTCTTTTTACTCATACCAAAGTCTGTTATTAATCTCCGATGAATGCTTTTCCACTGCCGGTCAACCGGTATTTTTGCAATTTGCTGTTCGGCTTTTCCGGCAAAGTCATTTCTACTAAACCATTGATTAGGAGCGGTTCGATGTTGCGTTTGCAAGAACGTGAATCGCCGCTCATATTTATTGCGGCAAAAATCTCCCTGCGCGAAAGATGCTTTTCATTAAGAGTTTTTAATATAGCAATTTGGGTGCTACTCAACTTATCTTGGTGCTTATCTTGGTGCTTATCTTGGTGCTTACCTTGTGACGGTATACTATCAATAATCGCAGAAAGAGCAAATTCAACAAAAACTCCGGAGTCATTTGCTTGGTTTGCATTCTCTATCGCCTGATAGTATTGAGGTCTATTTTGATATAAGACCGACTCCATTGGGATCCAGGCGAAAATCTCATTCCATTTGGCAAGCAAAAGGGTTTGCCACAATCGTCCCATCCGCCCGTTGCCGTCCGCAAAAGGATGGATGATCTCGATCTCATAATGGAGGATCGCGCTTTTGAGTACCGGATGCAGCTCCGATTCTTTGGCCCAGCCCAACAATTCTTCCATCAGATGGGGAACAAACCGGGCGCTTGCGCCGATATGGATTATCTTATCACCATCAAATACACCCACTCCACCGCTACGATAGCTGCCGGATTCCTTAACCAGACCTTCTGTCATCAGTTTATGCGCTTTGAGAAAATCAGCGCCGGAATAAGGGTCGAAGGTCATTATCTTGTCATAAGCTTCGTAGGCGTTTTTTACTTCTTTGATTTCTGATTGCTTGCCGGCTACTATTTTTCCCTCTAGCACGGCGCTTACTTCATCAAGGGAAAGGGTGTTGCCTTCGATAGCAAGGGAGGAATAGATGGTCCGCACCCGGTTTTCCCTGTGCAGCTTCAAATCATGCTTGAATCCCGTCCCGAACTCAAGCCGGGTCGCAGCTTCAACTATTTTTGCCAGGTAATCTGCAGCTTTTTCCGTTATGCTGTACGGTGGTTTTTGCACCATCATAATTCACTCCTTCACATTGCTTTAAGAGCAATTACTGAGGGCTTTTTTATTATTGGGATCGATGGCCTTCATTCATACCTGGGGATCGATCCCAATCAACTCTTCAAAGTTATTGTATCACACACTATCAAGCCTTTCAACAAGTGTTTTATCAAAATTTCCTGATTCGGGGATATTCTACATGTATTTACATTATATGAAAATTATGCTAAAATATAACAATAGTAACTAATTGACTAGCGACCCGAACTAAAAACAAGGCCTTAAGCGTTTTTGCAAAGCGAAAACCAACAACAACTCAGCATTCAGCACTCATAATTCAGCACTGCGGTCGAAGACCGCCTTAGGGGTGATGCTTATGATTTAGGGAACGGGTATATTTAGTTTCTATGTAGCAAACGGGAAATGAATTTATTTAGGGAGGGAATATTATTATGAAGTCTAAAAAGTACTTATTGCCGGTCAATGCCATTCTTGTCCTGGTGTTTATCCTTGGTTTTGCGGCATTTTCCAGCGCCTTGTTCTTGTCCGCCGCTCCTGTACTGGAGGATGAATGGCAAATTATGGAAGAAAGTGATGAACTTGTCTTGGATCCGGAGACAGCACTATTACCCGATCCCGAAACTGATCCGGCAGAAGTTGCTGAACCTGGAGAAATTACAGTTGCTGAAGACGGGTTGGAAACCTTGCCTGACCCTATCGACCCCCAAAGCTGGAAGCTGCAAAGAAGTATGGATTGGAAAGAATGGAAGCCCAATCCGGTCATTGACTGGGTCAATGATACCACGGTCAAACCGGCAAGGGTTTTAAAAGGCGTCCTGGTTTTGGTCGATTTCCCGGACAGAAAGTTTCTGGTTACAGAAAAAGAAGGTTCTGATATATTAGGAAACCCCGTGATCGGCGGGATAGCCACAGAAGATTTGGCGGATTTCTGGCACGACTATCTTATCGTGCCAAGTGAGCAAAATAATTATGTTACGGTCAATTCGTATTGGCGGGAAAATACCTATGGCAGGCAGGATATCGAGCTGAGCGCTCATGGCCCCTATACCCTGAGCCGCTTTGAATTCCAATACAGCAGCTTGGGCATCACTACCGTGCAAAGGTTTGACACTTTCTTCCCGCGGGGTACCGGTATGGCTACGGAAGCTTATAACCTGGCCAAAGCCGACGGTGTTAAATTCTTTGATGCTGCGGGTCAGCCGCTTTATGATTTTATCTTTTTTATCCATGCCGGCTATGACCCCTCCGGATTGTGGCAGGAAGTCGGGGAAATGATGTTTTTGACCCGGGGCGATATTACGGAAGAGTTTTCCGGCTTGGCCAGATTGGAAACAATCGAAGAAATGATAACAGCCCCCGGTTTTGATCTGGCCAAAGAATATCCGGGATTCTATCTCTTTACCAAACCTACCGGTACTCAGGTAGAGCAAGCATATCTCTCCTACAAAGAGGTTTTCTTTGCCTCGGAATATGCAGCGGCAAAAGCGGTTGATCCGGCTTTAAGCGAATCCGTTTTTGAAACTGCTACCTTCAGACCGGCATTTAACGGGAAATTTGCGGATGATGCCGCGTACAAGGCTATGGCGCCGGATATATTGCTGGGTAATATCCTGCGGGCGAAGCAGGCGGCCTATAATACGGATGGCAATCTCTGGATGAGATGGGCAGCTACGCGCTATGTGCCCTGGACGACCTGGCTTGCTTCCATGAATTTCTGGACAACGGAAGGCACCGTCAGGGATGCTGAGTATAACTATACCTTTGATGTCTCGACCCAAGCCGAAAGCGATGGCATGGCGACCTTTGCCCATGAATTCGGCCACATCCGAAGCTTGCCAGATAATTACAACGCGCCCTATACCCTGCCCATGACCCGCTCCTATACCGGCCCTTGGGAGCTGATGAGCCGCGGCTCCTTCGGCGGCCCCGGGGGCAACCATCAAAGATATCAGATCCCCGCGACCATGGGGGGCGCCTCACCGCCCAATCAGGTTCTGGATGCCAGGATCATAAACCAATTTACGGCTGAGGAAGATATTGTCAATGTAACGGTCAGCGGCCTGATAGCCGGCGGGCCCGCAGTTGCGGAGATCGTGGCGCGGAACATCCCCACCAACAACAGCGTTATTGATTACGGCGTTAACGGCAAACGCGCTTTGAAGCTGACCGGTTTTACCGATGCAACAGCAAGGGATAATAATACTTTAGACCCCACTAACAATACTTCGGGAAACCTGATGAACTTCCCGGATGCCCTGCGCACCATCATCAACCCCAATAAATGGAATTGGGGAACCTTCAACAGCGGCGTGGTCCATGATTCCTACTCTATCGAAGTTGTGGATAGGACAGGCTATGACTCCTTTACCAATGACCATGGGGTATTGATCCTGAAAAATGCTTCGCGCAAGGTAAATTATCAGCCCAATCAATTCATTGTCGACGCCCATCCCGGGCCCCTCGGCATAGTCGATTTCGTCAGACCCAGCGGGGACCCGGCGGCTATGACCAATGGCGACCAGCTCCAGCTCGTTGCTGCCTTATTCCATGCCGGCGTGCATAATGACCCGGACTATGCCGATGTCTTTACCGGAAATGCCATGTACGGGCCGATTTTTGCAGACAGCGATTATGCTACCCTTGCCGAGCCTATCATAACCAAGGCTGCCGGCAACACCGTAAATGAATACGTAGATGAAAGTAACAAACTGCATTTCTATATTCTGGAAAAAATTACCAATCCAGCCAAAAACGGTGAGTATTTGTCATATCAAATCGCGGTAAGAAGCACAGACGCGGCTGCCCACCGGGCCGGCGGTACCCTGTCCTTGACAGCGGCGGAATTCGAGCCGGCTACAAAAGGCAGATATGCAGTGCAGTGGTTTACCCTTAAAGACACCGGCGCCGATGTCAGGGATATTATCAGAATCACCCTCTATGGCGCATTGGCGGGTAATGCTGCGGTATTAAATAACCTCTACGCTATTGAACCGGACGGCAGCATCAAATTTGCGGTATACATAAAAGCCGAGGACGGCGATTTGACTGCTTTCCCCGCTGATAAACTGACAGTCAGAGCCTCTTCGGAAACCAATACTCTTAAAAACGCCGCAACCGAGGGAGCGCTGTTTTATACCTATAGCATCAACTTTGACAGAAACGGGGCCACCACAGGCGAGATGAGTGCTGTCAATGTGGCCGGCGGCGCCGCTTATCTTGTTCCCGCCAATTGGTTCTACCGCACCGGCTATACCTTCAGCGGCTGGAAGGATGGCGCCGGCATTGACTACCTGCCGGGTACTGTCATTGCCAGTGTGACCGCTAATATCACCCTGATTGCCCAATGGGAGGTCAGCGATTATGTCGTCAGTTTCGACGCCAATGGCGGTACAGTCAGGCAGCAGACCAAAACCGTTACCTATAATACGCCATATGGCAAATTGCCCGAACCGGTCCGCAGCGGCTACCGCTTTGCCGGCTGGTTCACCGATATTACCGGCGGCGCCAAGATAACGGAGGAAACCATCTATACCATGGCTGCCAGCCGGACCATCTATGCCCAATGGATAGTTGCAATTAAAGATACCCCGGCCAAAAGTATAGAAAAGATCAAGAAAATCAACCCCGATTATCTGTTGGACGGAAAAACCCAGCCGACCTTCCAGTTCAGCGCCACCAATAATAAAGATACCAATACCTCGACCATTTTTGAAGAAGTCTGGATAGAGGTGCCTTGTGATACCGATGAAGATGGCAAGAGGGATTTGATCAGGATCCAGATCGCCCGTCCCAAGGAAAGCGGCGAGATAATCGACCCGCTGACCGGGGAAACCAAGGTTTCGCTTTCCGTACTGATGGAACACAGCCCTTACCGGAATTCGCATAACAGCGATATTTACAGCCGTACTCCTAACTGGCCTGTGGTTCATGATCAGCTGGCCAATCCCTCCACGGCAGCCTATCAATACTTAACGGATATCAAAACCAAGAAACCGCGGGCCAATAACTGGTATTGGGGTTCCGAGGCTCAGTATTGGGACTACAATACCAAGGAATGGACCGAGGACAAAAGCGGCGGTAACCCCTCCTGGTATATAACCCCCCGGGCCGGCGCAGATGGTAGCGCCTGGTTTATTCCGGAATCCCGCGGGGATAAAGAGGTGGTATACCAGGGCAATTGGCTCTCCGGCAGCATGGCAAGCGTAGGCGCCAATTACCAGTACTACTATACCAGGGGCTATGCCATAATCATCAGCGCCTCTTTGGCTAATAACTTTAATGAATTGGAATCCGAGGGTTTCAGTAACTGCGCAGATGTGGAAGAGACGCTGGTACCTATGGCCATTATCAATTGGCTCAATGGCAGGATCAAGGGTTATACCGACCGCTCCGCTACTAAAGAAGTAGTAGCTACCTGGTGCAACGGTAATGTAGCCATGACCGGTCAATCCTATGTAGGCACTCTGCCTGAGGCTACTGCCTGCTCCGGTGTAGACGGGATCAAAGCTATCCTGCCCAGCGCTGCTATCAGCAGCTGGTATGACTATTACCGCGGCAACGGGGCGGTAGTAGCCCCCTACAACTACCAGGGTGAAGATGCCGATATGCTGGCCGACAACAGCTTCGGCTTCGGCTCTACGGCGGCATTCCAGGTCCACTATAATGCCATACCCAAAACAGGTGTGGCCAAACTGTATGAAGAATACCTTAATAAAATGCATATCGATCAGGACCGCAAAACCGGCGACTACAATTGGTTCTGGGATGACCGCAACTATCTGACGACCATCGACAGCGTGCCGGATGACTGCGGCGTCATGATCATGCACGGTTTGAGAGACTGGAATGTCAAAACCAAGCAGCCGGATCAATTCTACCGGGCCCTGAAAGATGCCGGCAAGACCGTCAAGGAAATCTGGCACTTGGGAACGCATGCCACGGTTTGGGATAAAGTAGATTCCAATTACTTTAAATATTACCATGCCTGGCTGGATCACTTCGTTTATGGTTTGGATAATGGGGCTCCGGATAATATACCCGAGATATCCATGCCCAATCACAACAATGTCAACTGGGAATTCCACGACAAATGGCCCATAGCCGGTTCTACAGATACCAAATATTTCCTGGGCGCCCCCACCGCAAACAAAGCCGGCGGCTTGCTTACGGCTGCACCGGCCTCCGCCGCTATCGGTACTATCAAGGACGATCTTGTGGCTAATGCTAGTATACTTAATGCCGCCAAGACCTCGGTAGTAAACGGTAATCTGAACACCTGGGAGAACCGTCTTTTCAACCCGGCTGATCTCAATAAACTCAGCAGCGAACGTTTGGCCTTTGCCACCGATCCCCTGACGGCGCCGCTGCGCATCAACGGCACGGTCAGGGTGGGGCTGGAGCTTGCTTCCGACACGCCTTGGGGATCCATTTCCGCCGTGCTCTTGGAGGTCGGCCCCAATTACCGCGCCTTTGGCACTTCCGCTACCCTGGAAACACTCAACAGCGGTTTTGGCGCCAGCAATATCAACCTCAATAATTATACCATCAGCAATACCCCCAGCCAGTACTTGATAGTCACCCGCGGCTACGGGGATATTCAGAACCCCAATCCGGCCAGGGAAACTTATTTGAATGCACCGAAGGATCACGGTTATATCCCGGCTTATTATTATCAGACTCAGGCAATAACACCGGGAGAGAAAAACAAGTATTACTTTGAATTTGAGCCTATGGACTATACCTTTAAGGCAGGGACCCGTTTGGCGCTTTATGTATATTCCACCGACTACCGCACCACGATCATACCCGAAAACCCGCCCACCTTTACCCTTTACGCGGGCGAGAATACATTTGTGGAACTGCCCATCGTGCCCACCTACAGCATCTTCTATGATGCCAATGGAGCTGCCAGTCAATATGATGATCTGGGCGGCTATTCCGACAGCTATCCCAAAGCAGGGCAAAGTGCAAAGGCCTGGGAGGGCGGCTACCGCATCCCCGGCACAGCTGTAGGCAACGCCTCTGTAAACAAATTAGTAGCGCCGGCAGGCTGGACCTTCAGGGGTTGGAACACCGAGGCGGACGGCAGCGGTACGGCTTATGCGCCCGGCGAGCGGATAGCGGATGCCGAAATGGGCGACATGACCTTATTTGCTCAGTGGTACGGCAAGCCTGTGACCATCGAGGCAGCCGATGCCTGGGCTTCTCCCGGCGGTACGGTAGATGTCGCCTATACCATCAAAGATAATAGTTTTGGCTTTACCACCTTTGATCTGGAGTTGCCTTTCAATGAGCGCTTTATTCCTCTCACTGTCACCCCGGCCGACAAAATAGCAAGCAAAGGCGACCGGTTCTTTGTCTCCAATGTTGTCGGCGATGTGGTAAAAGTTGTTTTTGCCTCTGCTGATAATATTAGCGGCGACGGGCTTCTCTTCACCGTAACCTATCAAGTACCTGCCGCGGTTCTTCCTGTTTTTGATGAACTACTGGATGTTAATATAAAGTCAATCAAAATTGAACCCATAAAAGATCAAATAGTTGATCTGGCCTTTATAGTAAAACCCGGAACCTTGGTCATTGGTATCTTGGGTGATATTGACGGCGATGGCAAAATTACCCCTGAAGACGCCATGCTGCTGCTGCAAATGTATGTTGGCCTGGTCCCCTGGACCCCCAGAGCCCTACTCTTGGGTGATGTTAATCAAGACGGCTTCATTGATCCCGTAGATGCTTCCCTGATCCTCCGCATGATCGTCGGAGGGTGATAAATTGATAAAGGATAAAGGATAAAGGATAATTATTAAGTGCAGTTGCCGGATGCTTTTGCCGGGCAGGAGTATCCGGCTGCTAACTGGTTTTCTTCATAGGGCTGAAAGTGGGTTATGAAGTAACAAATATGATTTGAAATATTGATCGAAAGGGCGTAGCTTGAGCAGCTGCGCTCTTTTTATAATCGCCTTCATGTATATAATGGTAAATATTGGGGAACAATTTCTGGTATTAGCCATTAACAGTTCCTAACCCCTAATCCCTACCCCAGATAAACTGGAAAAGAATTTAAAAAATTAGACGCGGATTTACACAGATTAAAAACGGATTAGCACGGATTTTTTTTATTATAAAAAGTATTGAATTAATTTTTGTTTTTTCCTCAAACAACAACACCAAAGTTCCTCATATCATCAGACAACAGCGAAAATCCGTTAAAATCCTTAAAATCCGTGTCTAATTATTTCATGCACCCTTTAAAATTTGCATCCATACAGGTAAACCCAATGATAAGGTATATATTGTGACTTTTTTTTGTTCGAATTTGAGAGCTTAGTTACTAATCCCTAACCAAAGGAGTTGAATGTTTTGTCAGTAAAGCGGATGTGCCTCTTTCTTTGTCTGCTGCTTCTGCCTGGCCTGTCGTTTTTCTCGGTCCAGGCTGCAGCCCCATCCCCTCAAGATCGCCAGGAATATATTGTCGTCAAAGGCGACACCCTTTATAGCATTGCCCGCCAGTATCATTTGAAAACAGATCAATTGGCTGACTTTAATGATCTTAACCCCAAAGCCATTTTATCTATTGGCCAACAGCTGTGGATCCCCCAGGATCCCAGCCGGCAGGTGGTTATTACGAAGGGAGATACTCTCTGGCAAATTGCCCGGGATCATGGGGTCAGACTTTCTGAACTGGTTAGCTATAATAAAATCAGCGAGCCGGGCAAGCTTAAAATAGGTCAGGTGATAAATATCCCTGTTTCCGGTGATGAGGCAGTTGCGGTTCCGGCAGTAGCCGGAGGCGGCGGCCAGAGAGTAGGCGCAGCCTCCAGAAGCGCTGCAAACACTGGTTTTATCTGGCCTTTAAAAGGGATTATCACCTCGGCTTTCGGCCAGCGCAAGAACCGCTATCATCATGGCTTGGATATTGCAGCCAAAAGCGGTACCACAATAGGCGCGGCCAAGGCCGGCAAGGTGATCCATGCGGGCTGGCGCAATAATGTTTATGGCCGCTGTGTAATAATTGACCACGGCAACAATCAGAAGACCCTTTATGCCCATGCCAGCAAGGTATTGGTTAAAAACGGCGCCCAGGTACGGGCAGGGCAGGCTATTGCCGAGGTAGGGGCCACAGGCAATACCACCGGCGCCCATCTTCATTTCGAGCTGCACATCGATGATAAAGTCGTTGACCCCCAAAAATATCTGCGCTAAAAATGTAGCTAGCTTCCGCTTAGCACCTCAGGACGCAAAGTGTCAATAAAAAAGAAGATTCTTTACTCCCTACCCCCTAACCCGGACAAGCCGGAGTGTTGAGTGTTGAGTGTTGAGTGGGAACAGGAGCACGACAGCACGAGAATTTTGTCATTTTGCGCAGATTTTCGAGAGTTAACCCCTACCCCAGATAAACTGGAAAAGGGTGCATCACATTTTCTGGGGTTTACAAAGAACGCATTGCCCATTGTAGGGGCGGCCATTGGTCGTCCGCGGACGCGCAATGCGCGCCCCTACAGGCAAATATCCATGATACATTAGAGCT
>WRHF01000038.1 GCA_009783415.1 Clostridiales bacterium | reverse complement strand
AGAAAACCAGGTTCATTTTTTGGCTTTACAGGACACATTATGGGAAGGGCTGCAAGATGCAGGCGCCCTGCTTAACAGCAATTTGGATCAAAACGGCGCTCCTTATATCCTCAATGTCAGTTTTCCCGGGGTGAAAAGCGAGGTCTTGCTCCACTATTTGGAGCAAGAGGGGATTTATGTATCGTCAGGCTCGGCTTGCTCCAGCAAAAAGCGGAGCCAGAGCCCGGTTTTACAAGCTATGGGTCTTTCCCCCGCCCGAATAGAATCAGCCATCCGCTACAGCTTTTGCCCGGATAACACTTTAGCTGAAGCAGAGCTGGCAGCCGGGGCTACGGTTAAGGCAGTGAGGGAGATAAGGCAGGTAACAGGTAATAGGTAATGGAATTTGGAGAGGTGAAATAAAGCGAATATGTATAAGTTGTTATTAGTGCGTTATGGTGAGCTGGGTCTGAAGGGTAAAAATAGAAATCAGTTCATCAACTGCCTGGTAAAAAATATCAAGACTGCCCTATCTGATTTGCCGCCCCGGCGGGTGGAATCTACCTGGGGGCGGATTTTGATTGAGGTCGGTGATGATTTTGATCTGGTGGTGCAGGCCTTAAGCCAGGTCTTTGGTATCTATTCTTTTTCCCCGGTCCTGGAAGCCTCCTGGCAGATGGAAGCTATTTTTGAGGCGGCTTTGCAGGTGCTTTTGGATGCCTTACCGGCTGGCGGCAGCTTCAAGGTGGAAAGCAGGCGCTCCGACAAAAATTTCCCTCTCGAGTCTCCGGAAATCAGCCGCCGGGCTGCCTCTTATCTTTTTGACCGGATAGGGGAGGAATACCGGGCGGATATGCATCATCCGGAGGCTACCGTCAATATCGAGATCCGTACGGAAGGAGCCTATGTTTACGGGCAAAGCTTGCCCGGAGCCAAAGGCCTGCCGGTAGGTTGCGGCGGCCGGGTCATGCTGCTGCTATCCGGCGGCATCGACAGCCCGGTGGCCGGCTGGATGGCTATGAAGCGGGGCGCTGCTTTGGAAGCGGTTCATTTTCACAGTTTTCCTTTCACCGGGGAAAAAAGCAAAGAAAAAGTGATCGACCTTTGCCGTTTACTATCCCGCCGGCAGGGCGCCCCGGTCAAGCTGCATGTAGTCCATTTTACGGAAATGCAAAAGGCCATCCATGAGCATTGCCGTGAGGAATACGGTATAACTATTATGCGGCGGATGATGTTCCGCATTGCCGAAAAAATCGCCCGCCGCCGCTCGGCCTTGGCTCTTTATACCGGGGAATCCCTGGGGCAGGTGGCCAGCCAAACTTTAGAGAGTATGTCCGTGATCAATGATGTGGTAAAACTGCCGGTCTTGCGGCCTTTGGTGGGTCTGGATAAAGAGGAGATTATAAAAATTGCCCAACAAATAGGCAGTTTTGAAACCTCTATTTTGCCCTATGAAGATTGCTGTACTATCTTTCTGCCAAATTATCCAAAAATCCGGCCAAGGATCAATGAGACAGAGGCAGAGGAAGCTAAATTTGATTGGGAAGAATTGCTAAAGGATTGTTTGGGCAATATAGAAACGCTGGTGATAGGGGTTAGGGATTAAGATATCTATAAAGATATTTTATAGGTAGCGGGCAGAATGAAAGTATTAAAAGTAATATCAGATAAAAATATCATAGAAGAAGATATTTTTGCCCTACTGAGTGAGGGTAGGCCCCCTAGCAAGCGGGAGCTTTTGAGTAAGTTGGTCTGGCCTGCCGAAGAGGTGGAGCCGGTTTTGGTGCGCCTTTTGGCAGAAGGAAAACTGGTTTGGCATAGAGAGGGAGGCGGGCGCAAACAAAGCCGTTTGTTAACTCCTGGGCAGCTGGGCTGGTATAAAGGCCGGATCCAGGGTAGCGGTAAGGGCTATGCTTTTTTTATCCCGGAGGATGAAGGCGCTTCTGATATTTTTTTATCTGCATCCCTGCTTCACGGTGCAATGCACAATGATATAGTTTTAATTGAAGTCGGAGGCAAAAGGCCGGAAGCCGGACGGGAAGCTTTTCGCGGAACGAAAAACGATTATAGACAAAAGCAGAGAGGCAAGGGTGGCCGCAATATTAAAAGTGCCGTTCAGGAGCGTCCATCCGGAGAAGTGCGGCAAATTATTCACCGGGCTAACCGGCGTGTGGTGGGAACTTATCAAAAAAGCGGTAAGTGCGGCTTGGTAACGCCGGATCAGAAGCGTTTGGGTTCTGTTATTACCATTGGCCCCCGGGATAATTTGCGGGCCGGGAACGGGCAAAAAGTTGTGGTGGAAATCATTGCCTGGCCCAAGGAGGATCTGCCGCCTCAAGGGAAAGTAATCGAGATTTTGGGCCGGATCAGTGACCCCAATCTGGATATTTTAACTATTATACGCCATTACGATCTGGCCGAGGAGTTTACTCCTGCCGTTATTGCGGAAGCACAAGCTGCGGCGCATCTGACGGAAGAGGACAAAAAGGGCCGGGAGGACTGGCGGGATCAATTGCTGGTGACTATGGATGGAGCCGATGCCAGGGATTTGGACGATGCGGTTTCCCTGAGCAGGACAGATACGGGGAATTGGTTACTGGGGGTGCATATTGCTGATGTGGCCCATTATGTACGCCCCGGTACACTCCTGGACAAAGAAGCTAAAGAGAGGGCTACCAGCATCTATTTCCCCGACCGGGTTTTGCCCATGCTGCCGCCTGCTTTATCCAACGGGATTTGCAGCCTTAATGCCGCTGAAGATAGACTGGCCCTCAGCTGCATCATGGAAATTGATCAGGAGGGCCGGGTAGTGCGGCATCGGATTGCCGAAACTATAATTAAAGTATCCTATCGCCTCACCTATCAGGAAGTGAACGAGGGAAATACTCCGGAGCAATTGCAATCATTATTGGAAAATTATGGGAAATTAATGTTGATTTTGCGTGATCGCCGTTTTGCCGATGGGGCTATAGATTTTAATTTTGGGGAAACCAAGGTGATTATGGGCGAAAATGGCCAGGTAGAACAGATAGAAAAGCGGGAGCAGGGATTTGGTGAGCGCATTATTGAGGAAATGATGATCATCGCTAACCGGACAGTAGCCACAGAGTATTATAGCCGGCAGGCGCCCTTTCTCTATCGGGTGCATGAAGCTTTCCGGGGAGATAAATTAGCGGAGATCGAACCTATCTTGCGCCGCTTCGGTTATTATCTGCCTCAAGGGGAGCGGATCAGTTCGGCCCGGGTTCAGAGGTTGCTGGAAAAAGCCGCCGGGCAGCCACAAGAGACTCTAATCTCCGTCCTTTTGCTGCGGGCTATGAGCCATGCCTGCTATGATCAGCGGCCTTTAGGCCATTTTGCCCTCGCTATGCCCTATTATTCTCATTTCACTTCTCCTATCCGCCGTTATCCGGATCTGGCTATTCACCGGGTGATCAAAACCTATCTGCGTTTAGGCAGCCTCAAAGAAGAAACAGCGAGGCGCTGGACCGGGGAAATGACAGATATAGCCCGTCACAGCTCCGCCCGGGAGCGCCTGGCCGAAGAGGCGGAAAGAGAAGCGGTAAAAGCCAAATGCTGTCAATATCTCAGCCGGCGGATAGGTGAAGAATTTAGCGGGCGTATTACCGGAGTCAATAGCTACGGTTTTTATGTAGAACTGGAAAACAGCATTGAGGGCCTGGTTCATGCCCGCCGTTTGGAAGATGATTATTATCATTTCAATGAGGAGGAATTTACCCTGGTAGGAAGGAGAAGCGGTAAAACCTTTGCGCTGGGGGATGAGGTACGGGTAGTAGTGGCTGCGGTAGATCTGGAGCAACGGCTGATAGATTTCAGTTTAGCGGATGAAGAAAAAGGCGAGGAGATCAGATTATTTTGAGCTATCGAACATTACCTGCCTTTTTACCCAAATGCAACCTAAATCGATGGAGACGGATTGCTTCCGTCTCTTGCTTATTTTCTGCTGTAAAGGTAGTGCAATAAGATGACGAAATTTTAATAATTATCTTAAGCCTCTGTTAAGAAGTTTGCATTATGATAAATTCAAGTTATTATTATGCTTTCAGGGTAACATAATAAATATAAAACTGGGAGGTTTAAACTATGAAAAGGCTTTTTATTATTTCCAAAAATACCCAAAAAATACTACTCATCTGCCTGATGCTTGTTTTGCTTGTTTCCTTGGCAGCTTGCGGTACTAAAGGAACAAAAGGCAGCTCTGATGATGCGGATGAAGTGATCAACGGCGAAATTACGGGGGAGATCACTGTTTCCTGTTATGATTCAATGAGTTATAAAAACTTCCTGGAGGAAGCGGCTCAAAAATTTGAGTCTGCTTATCCTGGAACCAAGGTCAATGTGGAAACTTTTTCCGCTATGCCGGAGATCAGGACCGGCGGCAGCGGTAATACCCAAATGGCAGCCATCAGAATGGAAGACGATCCCAAAGGTAGGGTCGATTATGTCAACAAAGTTAACACCAGCCTGATGAGCGGATCGGGCGCGGATATCTTTGCGCTGGATGTCTTGCCTCTGCAAAAATATGTGGAAAGCGGCAATCTGGCCAATTTGACGGATTATCTGAACAACGACCCCGGATTTGACCTGGCCGCTTATCAGGAAAATATCTTTACAGCCGGGAAATATGCCGGTGGTAATTACTTTTTGCCGCTGGATTATGATTTCACCTATTATGCCTATGACAGCTCCCTGGTGCCGGAAAGTATGGCCGGCAATTTCGGCCCTGACAAAGCCTATAGTACCCAGGAGCTCTTGGATCTGGGCATGTCCCTTTATGATGGTGAGCATAAAATTTTCAGCAATATGGACTATATGAAGGGCATGCGAATTGGCATGACCGCAGACCTTTTTGGCTTGCTGCTTGCCGAAAAATACGGTTCATTTGTTGATTTGGAAAATAAAAAGGCCAACTTTAACAGCCAAGATTTTGCGGATTTGCTGAAAATGGTCAAAGAATACGGCGAGGAAGGCTATGTGAACCAAGGAGCGGCTATGATGGCCCAAGCCCAAAGCAGTGTCCAAATGCGTCCCCCCGGCGGCGGCTCGGGCGGGGGCGGTTCCGTTACTGCCGGCCAGGCAGGTAACCCGTTGGCTGATGCCGACCGTCACTTCTTCAAAAGCAAAAACGCTTTTTCCTTGCAGCAGCATTTCAGCAAAAATTCCACCCGGCGCCTGAATATGATGTTTGCCGGAGCAGGCGCCAGCAATGATGAAGATGATGAAATTGCCGGGATCAGAAGCAATGGCGGCAACCAGGTGCCTTTCACTTATAATCAGGCCTATGGCATCAATGCCAATTCCGCTAACAAGTCCACAGCCTGGGCCTTCCTAAAATTCCTTCTCAGTGAGGAAATACAAGTCTCCACCACTCTTTCTCCTATGGGCAACCCCGTTCATAAAGCCGCCCGGGCTCAAAAAGCCGAAATGATGCTTACCGGGACCTTTATGGGCCGTCCCGGCGGAATAGGGGGCGGGGGTTATGCCATATCATCCGGCGGGACTTCCGGCGGAGGGCTGCCTGAGCCTGAGCCTATGGACGATGAGACCAGGGAAGTACTGAATAAATATTTAACAGCTCTGGAAGAATTCTCCGGACTGATCAACACCTATAATATCCGGGACACCTTGGTAGACGACATGATTACCGAGCAGGTCGATTATTTCTTTAGCGGCGAAAAAAGCGCAGAAGAAGTAGCAGGCGCCTTGCAGGGTAAGGTGGATCTGTATTTAAGCGAATAGAAGAAGAACAGGTAACAAAATAGGTAATAGGTAATTACTTATTACCTATTACCTCTTAAGATTGGGAGCAATTATGTTAAAGGCTATGCAAAAAAAACATCGCATTCCATCCGGCTTCATCTTCCTACTGCCGGGGCTCTTGGGTTTTGTTATCTTTTTTATCTGGCCTTTTGTGGTTTCCTTGGGTTATGCTTTTGTCGATAAGCCGATCAATGGGACTTTTGTGGGCTTCAAGAATTTTCTTGACCTCTTTCAGAACAGGGCTTATCGCCTGGGTTTGACCAATATTCTCCGCTTTATCGCTATTTCCGTTCCTCTGAATATGGCTTTATCGCTGGGATTGGCCTTGCTTATCAACAAAATCAAGCGATATAAGGAGCTTTTCTCTCTGGCCTTTTTAGCTCCTTTGGTCATCCCCTCCGGTTCCATGGTCTTTTTTTGGAAAGCCCTCTTTTCCTATGACGGGGCCATAAACGGCTTTTTGGTAAATGTGGGAATAGGTAAAGTTAACTGGCTGGATTCAGGTTTGGCTCTTTTGGTGATGGTGATCATATTTATCTGGAAAAATTTGGGATTTAATATGGTGCTTTATCTGGCGGGGTTAAGCAATATCCCCCGGGATTATTATGAGGCGGCCCAGGTAGACGGCGCCCGCCCCTGGCAGGCTTTTCGCCATATTACCTTTGCCCAGCTGGCGCCCACCAGTGTACTGGTGCTGATCATGTCCATTATCAATTCTTTTAAGGTTTTTAAGGAAATCTATTTGATTACCGGCAGCTATCCCCATGAGAGCATCTATACCCTGCAGCATTTTATGAACAATATGTTCTCTTCCCTCAACTATCCGCGCCTGACCACGGCTACCACGGTATTGGTACTGATTGTAGTGGTGTTCACCCAAACCCTTTTGCGATTGGAGAGAAGAGCATCAGCATAGTAGATTTATCTTTGGGAGTTTCTTGAAGGGAATGGTTATTGACGTGAAGATAGTAGGCAAGGGTTCAGTACATGAGAAATTGCTTATGGGTCTGGTCGGGGTTGTGGCTTTGATTTTTTTGCTGCCCTTGGTTGTTACTATTGTTAATTCCTTGATGACGGAAAAAGAAATCACCTGGAATTTTACCACCCAGCTTACTTCTTTTGATCTGATAGCCGGGATCAAGGAAAAATTTCAGCAAATCAAGCTGATTCCTCAGCAAGTGAGCCTGAGCCAATATAATGATGTTCTGCTCAATCAACCCGCTTTTTTGCTGCTTTTACTCAACTCCCTGAAAATCGCGGTGCCGGTGACATTTGGCGCCCTGATCGTGGCTCTCTTAAGCGCTTATGGTTTTACAGTCTGGAAATGGAAATACAAAGAAATTATTTTTACGGTCTATATTGTGGTAATGCTGATGCCCCTGCAGGCGGTACTGGTCCCCAATTATATCATTGCCGATATGCTGCACATCAAGGCCAATTATCTGGCGATCATTCTTCCGGGGATATTCTCGCCTTTTGGGGTTTTCCTGATGCGGCAAAGCATGAAATTCATTCCCCCGGCCTATTTCGAGGCAGCCCATATGGACGGAGCCAATCACTGGCAGATTTTTTGGCGGGTGGTGATGCCCCAGCTCAAATCCTCTATTGCTGCCCTGTGCATGCTGGTCTTTATCGAATATTGGAACTTGGTGGAACAAGCGGTCATTTTCATCGATGATTATACCAAAGAACCCCTCTCCGTTTTTCTTTCCCGGATGGGCGAAGGCTGGATGGGAATAGTCTTCTCTGCTTCTTGTCTATATATGTTTCTACCTCTATGGTTTTTACTGCTGGGACAAAAGGATCTGGAAAAAGGAATAGAACTTTCAGGAGTTAAGTAAGGCAATTCACAATTCGCGATAATTGTGAATTGTGAATCGTGAATTTTCAAAACTGGGGAGCAAAAATATGAGTAAATTATCAAGTGTCATAAACAAGAAAACAGTCGGTGCGGCGTTTTTCGTCCTTATTGTGTTGTTGATTTTCTTTTCTAAGACTATTTATACCCATAATTTGCCTCTGGTGACGGGCGCTAAGCCTTCCCGGGGTCCTCTCAATAAACTGGAAATCAGTTCCGGTGTTGCCGAATGGGCTGTGGTGGAGAAGGGTTTTGCTCCCATAGGCGGCACAGTGGGAGAGGTTTTGGCTCAGGAAGGGGAAGCGGTAGCCAAAGGACAGGAGCTTTTTCGCCTGGAATTTGATCAGGAGGATGCCGAGCGCAAATTGCAGGAGCTGGCTGGTAACCGCCAGAAATTGATAATGGATCTGGACAATATCAAAAACAAAATTACCCAGGTAGAGAAAAACAAAGCCGGCGGTTATGACCTGATCACTTTGGATGCGGATATAGATAAGGCTCAAAAATCCCTGGAGAACGGCCAGGCTTTGCTTGCCATCGAAGGTATTAGCCAGCAGGAGCTGGAAAGTCTGGAGAATAGTTTAGAAAGCCTCCGGCTGAAGCGGGAAAAGATGCTGGCTGACTATGATACGGAAAAGGCCGGCCTGGAAAGGGATTTGCTGGCTAAACAAATGGATATTGATAATATCAGTTTTCAGGAAGATCCTTATCGCAAGCAGTTGGCGGAATATGCGGCCAATGCTGTTATTACTGCTCCCTTTGATGGAACTTTGATTAGCTTGAATGTGGAAAAAGGCGCCAAAATCAATCAGGATGCCCTTATTTTTTCCCTTGGCGTCGGTCAGGAATTTGTTGTGGAATGTAATATATCATTGGAAAACAATTTTGTGGCGGTGGGGGATACCTGCTCTTTGAGTAATTCTACCCATACTCCGCGGGGCACTGTCAGCAAGCTGGAAACCGCCGGCCAGAATAAAATAGTCAGTATAACCCTTAGCTCCGAGGACTTGACTGCGGGGGAAACATTTGAAGTGCGCTTTGAAAAACGCAGCACCACTGCCTATACCTTGGTGCCTAACGGGGCTGTGAACCAGGATAACGAGGGTTATTATCTTTATGTGGTCCGCAAACGCAAAGGCCTGATGGGCGATGAATACTATCTGGCTCGCCAGGGGGTCTATATCGGTGATTCCGACAGCCAAAATACCGCTATTACCGATGGGTTTTTCTTTACCGAGCCGGTGATGGTGACGAGTAATAAATCGGTGAGCGCGGGGGAATCCATTATTTTGGAGAATGCGAGTGATTTTTTTGAAAGATAGGAGCAGAGGCCGGAAGTTGGGACTATTGGACTTGTTATTCCCGGCAAAGGATGAGCTATGCGGTTTTGCGAAAAAGGGCTGTTCAGGAGGTGTTCTGATCCATGAATAAGGGATCCGGAACCAGGTCTTTATGGGCCGTGGTGGTGGTGTTGCTCCTGATTGCTCTCGGTTTTTTGAGCCTGAAACTGCCCCCGGGAAACTGGGCCAACCTGGTGTTGGTCACCCCCAAGGCTTTGGCTTCCGTTGGTTTCAATATCAATAATATTGAGGAATTCTGTGAGGATCAATTTCTAGTTACCTATGAGATCACCGGTTCCGGCCGGCTCAATAATGGCCAGACTGCTTATAGCACAACCCTGGTCGGAACCAATAGCTGCTACCCATTTGTCTTGAATTATCCCGTGCTGGCAGGGGGCTTTTGGAGCCAAAGCGCTTGGAAGGGCAAAGAACGGCAGCTTGTCCTCAACGAAAAGGCAGCTTTCCATATTTTGGGAGGTAATGATATTATCGGTCTCACTTTGCAGCTGGATGGGGAAATCTGGCTGGTAAGCGGGGTGATCCGGGATGATTATGAAGATGAAGTCAGGGCCTATCTGCCTTCCAGCCAAAGCGGAGGCAGCCCCAAAAGCCTGCTGGCCTTAAGTAAAAGCACTCTGGCCTATGCTGCAAGCGCTCTCAAGGACTTGGGGGTGCAGGAGTCCGCTTATGATATAGTAAGCCTGGAAGCAGCCGCCCATCAATACCGTCAGTGGTGGCTAGTGGCCTTGTTTTTGTTCCACTGCCTGATTTTTTCTCTTTTGATCCGTTGGGGAATTGTATGGCTGAAAGTGCAGCTAGGTTTTGCCCGGGAGCAATTACGCCATCTCTATCCTAAAGAGTTCCTCCGCTCTAACCGCAAACTGGCGCTCAAATCCGCTGCTTGTCTCCTGTTGTCGCTGGTAGGGGTTGTTGTGATTTTAATTTTATTGATCAGGACAATGGCGATGGTTTTAAGCTGGCAGGATTTGCCCCCTTTGGCTGGGATATTGACAGAAGGCGCCTGGCTGAATAAGATCGCGCCATTAGTTGACTATCGCCTGCTAGGATTAGGATTATTCTGGGGTTTTATGGCTGCATTACTTGTTTATGCAATTGTCTCCTGGAGGAGGAAAAAGGCAATTCGTAATTCGTAATGCGTAATTAGAATGGAGAGAAGTATGCCAAAACTAAGTCTTACTAATGTTTCCAAGATTTATCCAGGTGATATTGTAGCAGTAGATAATCTGAGCCTGGATATTGAAGAGAGAGATTTTGTGGTGCTGGTTGGGCCTTCCGGCTGCGGTAAATCTACGACTTTGCGAATGATAGCCGGATTGGAAGAAATTACTAGCGGAGATCTCTTTTTGGATGGCCGGCGAATCAATGATTTGCCTTCCAAAGACCGGGATATTGCTATGGTTTTTCAGAACTATGCCCTCTATCCCCATATGAGCGTTTATGATAATATTGCTTTTGGCCTTAAGCTGCGCAAAACCGCCAAGCCGGAAATCAAGCGGCGGATCGATGAAACTGCCCGGATGCTGGAAATCGATCAGTTGCTGCCCCGTAAACCTAAAACCCTTTCCGGCGGTCAGCGGCAAAGGGTGGCTATGGGCCGGGCTATAGTCCGAAAGGCTAATATTTTTCTTTTGGATGAACCTCTTTCCAATTTGGATGCGGCTTTAAGGGATCAAATCCGCACCGAGCTGATCGGTTTTCATCAAAAGCTGGATGCTACCTTTATCTATGTGACCCATGATCAAACCGAAGCCATGACCCTGGGCAGCAAAATCGTGGTAATGGATGAGGGGGTCGTCCAGCAGGTAGACAGCCCCTTTGGGGTATATAACCGGCCTTATAATTTATTTGTAGCCGGATTTATAGGTTCACCCAAAATGAACTTTCTCCCGGCCCGCCTGGAACAAAACAGGGAGCTTGTTCAGGCTGTTTGCGGCGCCCACTGCCTGACTTTAAGCCCGGAACAAAGCGCCGGTTTGCAAGAGTACCTGGGCAAAGAGGCTACTTTAGGGGTACGCCCGGAAAATATAGTACTTTACCGGGAGGAAAAACCGGGGGCCTGGCTTGCCCGTAAGGAAATTGTCGAGATGCGGGGAGCGGACAGCCTGGTTCATCTGGATTGCGGCGGCTTTAAGCTGACGGCGCGGCAGGAATCTTCCTTGTGCGGGGAGCTGGCTGAGGATTGCTGGGTCAGCCTGGAGGGAAGGCAGGTTCATATTTTTGATAAGCAAAGCGGAATTAGATTGTAATTCATAATGCATAATTCATAAATTGGCTGATTTGAGGGTAGGGGTTGGTGTTGATTACCATTATTTGGTGTTTATCCGTCTGATATAGATATTATGCAAATTTTGCTTGCAATCAAGCTTTGGCTGGTATACAATATAAAATAATAATAAATGAGCGGAGGTAGGGAGATTTAATGAAAAAGTATCAATTAACGGGCTTGGTTTTGCTTTTTACAGCATTACTTTTATCCGGTTGCGGGTCCGGCCGGGGGGGGGAGGCCTTTAGTCATTATCAGAATATGAACCAGGCTATGGCTGCTATTTCGTCTGCCGAATGGGAAGTGGACGCTGTTTACGGTTTTGTCCTGGGGTCGGCCAAAATGGATCTGTCTATGGGGGGAACTGTTCAGGAGGAGCTTGTTAAGGGGATTCCCGAGAAAATAAAGCTGGATTTTGATCTTTCCTTGGCCGGATCGACCCTGGATATGAAAGCCTACTATCAGGATGGCTGGTATTATTTGGAATCTGACGGCAATAAAACCAAAAGGAATATGGATGTTGAGGAAATGCTGGGTAAGGCCAATATCCAAATCTTACAGTTCCCGGCCAGCTCCATCCTTAATTCTCAGGTAAAAAGCGTTTCCGGAGGTCAGGAGCTTTTCTTTAAGCTCAAAGGTGATGCTTTGACCAAGATGAGCAAACAGATCCTAACTTCCTTGGGCAGCCTTCTGGCCGGCCTCAGCAGTAATGAATCTGTGAAATTCGGTGATGCGGAATGCAAAATGGTTGTGGGTGACGATAATATTCTTAAATCCTATGAGTTATCTTTTGACTTAACTCTGTCCGTAAGTGAGCAGGAAACCGTAATAAAATGCAGTTCCCAGCTAAATCTGAAATCCCTCAACGATGTGACTATAGTACCTCCCGGTGATTTGGATAGCTATGTGATCAACCAATAAACCCAGTGACGGCAGCTGTCTCTTTAACAGAAAGAACAAAATAATCCTTCCGCCTTTAGCGAGGGATTATTTTTCTCTTGCCACCCCATTTTAAATGGTATTCTTGATAGTTTTCTTCTCTATTCTATCTGATTGGCTGTTGCTCGAAAAATCGGCGGGGATTTTTGATAAGCATATCATCGATCTGTTCCTGTGAAATACCGCCATCTCTCAGCAATGGAATCAGCTCTTCATGCACTCTGCTGTAGTTGCCGGTCACCCAACTCTCAGAAGAACGCCGGGCTTTATTCAGTCCGAACATAAAGTCGGAGGTAATATTCTTGTCATTCGAGAGCATAATGTGTTTGGAATATCCTTGCTCGCACATATAAATAACAGTGGCAGCCAAATCCTTAATGGGCAGTAAGTTCTCATATCCAACCTGATCACAACCGATATAAGCACCACTCTTAGCAAGCTCTATGAGGTATTCACGGTTGTTGGAGGTAAAGGCATGACCAATACAAATGCGGTATGGTTCAATCCCATTTGCAGTCAGTATATCCAACTGGTACAGACCTTGCTTCAATGCCGGCTCCTCGCTGGTATGCGTGTAAACAGGCACATTAGCCTCTTTAGCCGCCATAGCGGTTCCGATAATCATATTGCGGTTTATATCACTGGCGCCAAACAAAGCATCGGTAGAGCATTTGGCAAAGGCTGCTTTTGCGTCTGTTCCTTGGATACCTTTTGTCAGGTCACGGAGTAAATACCCGGCAAGTACTTCCGGCTCGAGGGCATTATACCAGGGGCCTTCATACCAATACAAGCCAGTGCAGCATAGCATATTAATATTAACACGTTTTGCTGCATCAATAAGCAAACTCACATTACGCCCCAAGGTGATGGGGGTAGCATCCACAAAGGTTTTTACGCCATGGGCCTTCACCTTATTAATTTCTATCTCAAACCGGTTTAAGGTGTCCTCATAGTCATACCAATCCGGATACGCTAAACACATAGCCTGGTCTAAAGTGGCAATATGCTCATGAATTAGGGTTGGCCCCAAGTCAGCAATGTCAATAGGGCCAAGGATTCCGTTAATTTTCATTTTCTTCTCCTTTTTGTTGTAAAATAATAGTTTTATGCCTATTTATTTGATTGCAAAAAATCGACAATTCCCTGTTCCACTTCCGAATGCATATTTTCAAAGTAAGAATCATCTAAGAGAGCGCCTTTTACCTTGATCCTCATTTCTTTAAATGGGCATCCGTGTTGTGCTATAGGCATTATTATACACGAAAGATGCTAAAAGTGCAATGATCTTTGTGATGAGGGCATTTAATCACGCATTGGTGGAAAGCAGTTGTCGATATTGGGCATTATACCGGTTGTACTAGGGGAAAATCAAAATCATTTCTTTCAATAATTTTTTACTTGTGTTCTTCCCCCAAATAGTGGTATAATAGCAGAGGTCGGAGGTTGGAATAGGTGGTTTTTCGACCTGTGAAAATGATTGCGGTTAGAATCCAGGATATTCTTGTTTTTTTTGCTATCGCTTAACCTCAACAAGCCCACTACTACCTATAATAAATTAACTAAAAAAGGGGTGTTTTAATCATTATGCGTGATAATCCAGACCGCTTGCGGGTGCGGTTTGCTCCCAGTCCTACCGGGCCCTTGCATATTGGCGGCGCCCGCTCGGCGCTTTTTAATTACTTGCTGGCTAAGGGAGCAGGCGGCGATTTTATTATGCGTATGGAAGATACCGACCGGGATCGTTCCAGTCCGGAATCGGAGGAGAATATCAAACAATCCCTGCTTTGGCTGGGCATAACCTGGAATGAGGGCATAGATATCGGCGGCCCCCATGCCCCCTATCGCCAGACGGAGCGCCTGGCGACTTATCATGAGGCGGCCCAAAAACTCCTTGACGCCGGTCATGCCTATTATTGCTATTGTTCGGAGCTGGAGCTGGAAGCCATGCGCTTGAAGCAGATCGACCGGGGGGAGACTCCTCATTATGACGGCCGCTGCCGCCGGCTCTCGGCAGGGGAAAGGGCTGCCAAGGAGGCTGAAGGGATCAAGCCGGTGCTGCGCTTTGCCGTACCAAAAGATGAGGAATTGCTGATCGAAGATTTAGTCCGGGGCCAAGTGGTTTTTCAGAGCCAAGAAATCGGCGGGGACTTTGTTATTATTAAATCCGATGGCATTCCCACCTATAATTATGCAGTGGTAGTTGATGATCATTTGATGGAAATCAGCCATGTCGTCAGGGGTGAGGAACACCTTTCCAATACTCCCCGCCAGCTGCTGCTTTATGATGCCCTGGGCTGGATTCGCCCTGCCTTTGCCCATATTTCCCTGATTTTGGGAGAGGACCGCTCCAAAATGAGCAAACGTCATGGCTCGGTTTCGGTAGTCAATTATCAGGCAGAGGGCTATCTGCCCCAGGCCCTGGTCAATTTTCTGGCTCTTTTGGGCTGGAGTCCGGCGGGAGAAGAGGAAATATTTACCATGCAAGAGCTGGAACAAGAATTTTCCCTGGAACGGGTAGCGAAAAACCCCGCCGTTTTCGATCTCAATAAATTGCGCTGGCTCAACAGCCAGTATCTGCGGGCGCTGCCAAAAGAGCAAATCGCTGATGGGATAGCTGCTTTTTTGACTGACGAATGGACAGAAGAAAGGCGCTTGCTCCTGGCAGAAACCCTGACCAACCATATAGAGACCTTCTCCGATGTCTGCAACTTTTTGCCCCTGGTAGAAGGAAGCGAACCCCTAACCTGCGATGAGGATGCCGCAGCCGTTTTAGCCCAAGAACATGTTATGAGCCTGATCAGCTCTTTTGCAGCAAAAATAGAGACCTTATCAGAACTGACTCCGGCAACGATCAAGGAAACAATCAAACAAACCGGCAAGGAACTGGGCCTAAAAGGAGCAGCCTTATTTATGCCCATACGCGTAGCCATAACCGGCAGCTGCCACGGCCCGGATATTGACAAGTTAGCGGCCTTGTTGGGGAAAGAGAACTTGTTGGTCAGATTGAAGCATGTGCGGAAATAGATAGAAGGTAATAGGTAATAAGTAATAAGTAATAGGTTAGGAAACTTTTGCTGCGCAAAAGCCATTATTAAATTAAAAAAATGTTTCGCGGAGCGAAACTACAATACCTATTACCTATTACCTATTACCTATTACCTATTACCTTTTTGAGAGGAGTCCTTAAATGTCACTCAGAATGTACAATACTTTAAGCAAGCAGAAAGAAAACTTTACACCACTAAGCAAAGGCAACGTGGGTATCTACTGCTGCGGGCCTACTACCTATAACTACATCCACCTTGGTAATGCCCGTCCTTTTGTGGTTTTTGATACTATCCGCCGTTATTTGCGTTATCTTGGTTATCAGGTTAGATTTGTCCAGAATTTTACTGATATTGATGATAAAATCATTCGCCGGGCAGCCGAAGAAGGTCTTTCTCCCGCTCAAATCGGCGAAAAATATATTGCCGCCTATTTCGAGGATGCCGCCCGGCTCAATATTCTTCCTGCCGATATTCATCCCAAGGTAACCGAGCATATCCCGGAAATTATTTCCCTGGTAGAAGGTATTCTTGCTGCCGGTCACGCCTATGTGGCGGAGGGTGATATCTATTTTGATGTTAAATCATTTCCAAAATATGGAATTTTATCGGGCCGGGATCTGGAGGAAATGCAAGCCGGCGCCCGGGTGGAGCCGGGGGAATTGAAGCGCAATCCCTTGGATTTTGCCCTGTGGAAAGCTGCCAAGCCGGGGGAACCTGCCTGGAAAAGTCCCTGGGGAGAGGGCCGTCCCGGTTGGCATATTGAATGCTCGGCCATGAGCAGTAAATATTTAGGAGCCGATTTTGATATCCATGGGGGCGGGGTGGATTTAATTTTTCCCCATCACGAAAATGAAATAGCCCAAGCCGTGGCAGGCAATGGCGGCAGTTTTGCCCGTTATTGGCTGCATAACGGCTTTATTACGATAAATCAGGAAAAAATGTCTAAATCATTAGGTAATTTCTTTCTTCTGCGGGATATCCTGGATCATTTTCCCGGAGATGTGGTGCGTTTTTATCTTTTGAGTACCCACTACCGCAGCCCTATTGATTTTTCCGACGATAAAATCGCTGTGGCTCAAAAAAGTTTGGAGCGGATCCGTACCAGTTATTTCCTCCTTATGGAGGCTGATAAGCGGTCCCAAGCCGGCGGTATGGATGAAGATTTCCGGCAGAAAATCGTCCGGGCGCGGGAGGCTTTTGCAGCCGCCATGAATGATGATTTTAATACGGCCCTGGCTATCGGCGGGATTTTTGATTTTTGCCATGAGCTCAATGCTTGGCTGCAAGGTCAAAAGCAAGCCCCCGCCCTGACTTTGCAGGAAGCAGTGGAACTATTTGCTGAATTTGATCAGGTGTTGGGGATGATCCTGCCTGCGGCAAAAGCCGATCAGGATAACAGCAAAGAAATCGAAGGCCTGATCAACCTGCTGATGGAAGTGCGCCGCCAAGCAAGAGAGAAAAAAGACTGGACCGCCTCCGACCAAATCCGGGACGGTTTAAAGGAGCTGGGGATCATTGTGGAAGATACCCGGGAGGGGATGAGGTGGAAAAAGCTTTAATAGTGTGGAGAGTGGAGAGTGGAGTGTGAAGTGTGAAGAGAATAAGCTGAGATAAATCTTGACTTCTCTTAGGGATTTTTATATAATACTTTCAGGTTAATGAGAATTGTAATTGATATTTACTATTCGAGGAAGAGGCCACTATGAATCCGATACTTTCCTTACAGGAAGCGCTAAAATTAAAAGAGCAATATCCTACTCCTTTTTATATTTATGATGAAAAAGGGATCATCAAAAATCTCAGAGAGCTTTTGGCTGCTTTTTCTTGGAATAAGGGGTTTAAAGAGTATTTTGCCGTCAAAGCAACCCCGAATCCGGCTATTATCAAGATTTTGCACAAAGAGGGTTGCGGGGTTGATTGTTCTTCTTATACTGAGCTGATGTTGGCTGAAGCCTTGGGCCTCTCTGGCGCTGATATTTTCTTTTCTTCAAACAATACCCCGGCGGATGAATATAAATATGCGATGAAACTTGGGGCAAGAATCAATTTAGATGATATAACGCATATCCGGTTTTTGGATAACGTATCGGGGCTTCCCCAGGAGGTGTGTTGCCGTTATAACCCGGGGGATGACTTTAAAATCAATAATGAGATAATGGATAATCCGGCTGAAGCCAAGTATGGTTTTACCTACCGGCAATTGGTGGAAGGATTATCGGAATTAAAAAAACGCGGGACGAAGAAGCTGGGGATACATGCTTTTTTGGCCAGTAATTGTCTGGACAATGATTACTATCCGGCGCTTGCGGAAATGTTATTTACCGTTGCTGCCCGCTTAAAGCTGGATCAGGGAATCGAGCTGTCTTTTGTCAATTTGTCCGGCGGTATTGGCATCCCCTATTTACCTGAACAGAAATGTGTTGATATTCACTATATAGGGGAAAAAGTCCGTGAGGCTTTTACCAGGGTGTTAGTTCCGGCAGGACTTGAAAATCTCCATATTTATGCGGAATTTGGACGTTATATTACAGGCCCGTTCGGACAGTTGATCACAACTGCCATCCATGAAAAAAATATTTACAAGAAATATATCGGCGTTGATGCCTGCGCGGTCGATTTGCTGCGTCCGGCGATGTATAAGGCTTATCACCATATATCTGTTTTGGGAAAAGAAGAGCTGGTATCTGACCGGGTATATGATATTGTAGGCTCTCTATGCGAAAATAATGATAAATTTGCTATAAACCGCTATCTTCCCCCAATTGATATCGGCGACATTCTGGTGATTCATGATGCCGGCGCCCATGGACACGCGATGGGATATAATTACAATGGCAAACTGCGTTGTGCGGAAATTTTAAAAAGAGCGGATGGTTCCTATGAATTGATCAGGCGTGCCGAAACCCCCCGGGATTATTTTTCGACCTTGGATATTTATGAAATGTTTCAAAATCAAACAGATGTAAATTGACTTTGAAAAACCTCTGCTGTTTCCAAGAGAAGGGGAAAGACAGAGGTTTTTAATAGAGATCCCAATAGATAAGGGCTGCAGAATTGGGGTGAGTTTGTGAGTGAAGGGATTCCCGGTGCTGTAAAAGCGGCTAGTCTGCCCGTTTTGGTTCTGGCTTATCTGGGAGATGCTGTATATGAGTTGCGGATTCGCCGGCATTTGCTGGAGCAGGGGATTTGTAAAGTTAATGAGCTTCACCGGGCAGCAGTTGATTTGGTAAGGGCAAAGCGCCAAGCCCGGCTTTGCCATCAGATCGAATCCCTGCTGGAACCTGCGGATGCGGATATTTTGCGGCGGGGACGCAATGCCAAAAGCGGGCATCAGCCTCCCCATGTAGCAGTACAGGACTATCGTTTGGCAACCGGGCTCGAAGCTCTGATAGGATACCTTTATTTGAGTGAGCAGGAAGAGAAGCTTGATCAGATTTTTGCGATCCTACTGGAAAGCGGATAACAGGTACTTAAATTGTTATCTATTACCTATCACCTATCACCTATCACCTATCACCTATCACCTATTACCTGAACTAAAGAGGGGGTAAGCCTATGGAAATCAATCTGAACGGATCAGTTAATCAATTTCATGCTACAACCATAGTAGCGGTAAAAAAGGACGGGCAAACAGCCATTGCCGGGGATGGCCAGGTTACTTTTGGTA
>WRHF01000037.1 GCA_009783415.1 Clostridiales bacterium | reverse complement strand
TTGTCTTTAGGATATGAGAAACTTAGGTGCTGTTGCTTTGAAGAAAAGATAAAAATAATTCAATACTTTTTATAATAAAAAAAATCCGTGCTAATCCGTTTTTAATCCGTGTAAATCCGTGTCCAATTTGTTTTTATTGCTTTTCCAGTTTATCTGGGCTAGGAGTTAGGAGTTGGGAGCAATTGTAGATATGAAAAATGGAGATATATGGTTGGTGTTTTTTGGTGGTGATGCTCCTGATGGTTGGGCATTGCAGCGTTTGAGTCAGGATGTGCCCCGTGCTGGAGGAGTTATTTGTGCGGATGGCGGAGCTGCTCATGCCCTTGCTTTGGGTATTCTGCCTGGAATAACCTCCGGTGAGGATCCCATGCCAAAAGAGAACAAAAATCCTGATCTCATCTCAAATCTCAAATCTCAAATCTCAAATCTCAGGCTGCAAAGCAGCCCGCTAGTAGTGGGGGATGGGGACTCTTTAGATCCAAAACTGGCTAAGCAATTGCAGCAGCTGGGAGTACACTTTAGATACTATGATCCAAAAAAAGATTTCAGTGATGGGGAGGCGGCTCTTGATGCGGCAATTGAGATGGGCGCAAAAGAGGTCTATGTTTATGGAGCTCTGGGAGGCCGGATTGATCATGCTCTGGCCAATATTTTTCTTTTGCGGCGCTTTAGCCCTCTATTAGATCGCCTGATGATAGTAGGCGCGGATTGTGAACTGTTTTTATGCCGCTCCCATGAAAAAATAAAGGGCCAGGCAGGGGATATTATTTCTTTACTGCCCATTTCACAAACGGTGAAGAAAATTTACCTGGAAGGCTTTTCCTATCCTCTAAAAAACGAAGATTTAACAACCGGCTCTTCCAGGGGACTAAGCAATATCTTGAAAGGAGAGCAGGGATCAATAAACAAAAAAAGCGGAGAATTACTAATTATTCACTACAAACAATAACTCCCCCACCACTCTCCACACCCCATTCTCCACTCTTCACACCCCACACTCCACTCTCCACACTCCACACTCCACTCTAAAAAAAGGATTGCTATGAAAGCAGAAAATAAAAATTGGAAAATAATGGCAATTAATGCCTGGCGCTGGCTTGGCTGCTGGTTTATAGCAGGGATTCTGCTTTTGGGGGCAAAAATCAGCCCGGTATCGATAGAGTTTATCTATTCCCGGGGTTTTTACCCCCTGATAGCTACAGTATTCCGCTGGTTTTGGGGCTGGTTTTCCTGGCCGGTGGGGCAAATTCTTACTCCCCTTGTTCTGATCGGGGTAATCATTATTATGATCCGGCGCTGGCGCAGACGGCCAAAATATAAGTTCTGGCTGCTTTTACGGGATATCGCAGGTTTTGCAGGTTCTATTTTTCTGCTTTTTCTTTTGCTGTGGGGCCTGAATTATTATCGTTTGCCCTTTGCCGATACAGCCTCTTTAGAAATACGCGCTACCGGTGCAGGGGAATTGCAGGAACTGCTCCTTGATTTAGGGGAGAAGCTGCCGTCTTTACGCGAGGCTTGCCCTAAGGATGAAAATGGTATGATAAGCCTTCCCGATCGCCATCAGGCTTATCACTTGGGAGCTGCTTTGGCTTATCCGCAAGTAGAGGAAAGCTACCCCTGGCTGAAGTTTTCTCCTGCCGTCACCAAGCCGGCGCTCTTTTCCGAATTTCTATGCCGTTGCGGTATAGGGGGTTTTTATTTTGCTTTTAGCGGGGAAACCAATCTCAATACCAAGCTTTTGCCTCTGGCTTTGCCCTTTTCTATTTTGCATGAGGAAGCTCATCGCCGGGGTTATGCCAGAGAGGATGAAGCCAATTTTCTGGCTTTTTTAGCGGGGAGGCAGCATCCGGAGCCGGTTTTTGCTTATTCGGCTTATTTTAGCGCCTATGTATATGCAGGTAATGCCCTCTCTAAAAAATCCCCGGAATTATACCGGGAGGCCCGGACTGCTTTACCGGAAGAGGTTTTGGCCGATCTGAGATCCGTGCAGGATTTTTGGCGATCCTATCAAGGGAGATTACAAGATACCGCCGATAGAATCAATGATGCCTATCTAAGGGTAAACGGCCAGACAGACGGAGCAGCCAGCTATGGGCGCATGGTGGATCTAATGTTGGCAGCCAAAAGAAAAGGAGTTTTGTAGCGATTGACAAAAAATAATCTGTTGAGATCAAATGAAATACCCCACCGCTGGGCGGTGGGGTATTAAGGTTTCGGCTCGGAGGGTGGGGAATTATACCCTGTTGAGATCAATTTAAAATTGTTGAAGAATTTTCAGTTCATTTTCAGCCAATCAAGGCTATAATAAGTCATCAAAAGCAAAAAACTTAATTTGAGCTTTGATAGAGAAAGGATGACTGTTATGGCAAAATATAGAATACTTTATTGGCGCCGGAAAGAAAAAACTAAAATGCAAAGCGAGCCTATTTCTGCCGGGATCTTAGAGCCGCCGCTATTTGAGCCAAACCCGGCGCCATTGACATTTGGGCCGCTTTATGAGTCATTGCCGCCCGGATCAGTTCAAGAATCGGCGGCAGTGGAACCGCTAAGCAGGCCGGTAATAGAAAAATATGACAATATGCCGGCAGTCCCTGCCCCTATCCCCCGGGCTCCCCGGACCGGAAAGGCCAGGCCCAGGAGGCGCACTTGGCTGGTGGCTTGCTTTTTGCTTGCAGTTATGCTGATTGGCAGCTTTATGGTCAACTCCTCTTTGAATAAGGTCAAAGCTGATTATACTAAAGAAATCAGCATCTTAAATGCCAAAATCGATTATCTGCTCCAGACCGACGGCAGCAATGATGGAAATGATCCGGATACTTTGTCCTATGCCTCTCCCCTCAGTACCGCCGGCAGCTTGCTTGGCCAAGGCGCCTCTTCTTTAGATCTTATGAACCAGGAGGTCGTCGAGATCGTAAGAAGCGCCGGTCCCTCGGTGGTGGGGATCAGAGTTACCGCGCCCTCTCAGCAATTCAGTTTTTGGGGCTGGCAGCAAATAGGCACAAAGATGAACGAAGGCTCCGGGATAATTTATAATCAAGAGGGGTATATTCTTAGCAATTTTCATGTTATGTCAGTTGCCGCAGGTCAGCCCGATGCGGTAATAGAGGTATTTTTGGCGGACGGACGCACTGCTTCCGGTGTTTATGTGGCGGGGGATGAGCAGAATGACATTGCCATCTTGAAAATTGAAATGAGCGGTTTGACACCGGCCAATTTTGGTACTTCAGCCACTGTGGTCCCCGGTGAGTTTGCCATGGCTATCGGCAACCCTTTAGGTATGACCTATGCCGGCAGCGTTACCGTAGGCATTATCAGCGGGGTAAACCGGATAGTGGAGGCGGAAAATGTGGCCGACAGTATGCTGCAGACCAATGCGGCTATCAATCCGGGGAACAGCGGCGGAGCTTTGATCAATGGCCGGGGCCAGGTTATTGGTATGAACACCATCAAGCTGGCCAGCGCCGAGCTGGAAGGTTTGGGCTTTGCTATCCCTATCGATTATGTCCGGCCCATCGCCGATTCCCTGATCAAGTATGGCTATGTCAAGGATAGGCCCTATACCGGAATAACCGGCAGTGAGATCAGCCCCATGACAGCCCGTTTCTACCGGGTACCAGCCGGACTTTTGGTAGGCGAGGTGCAAAGAGAAAGCGCTTCTGCCCTGGCCGGGGTTGAGGCAGGGGATATAGTGACCCAAATGGACGGCCGGGAAGTAAACAGCATGAGCGATCTCAATAATATCCTCAAAAATCATAAAGTAGGCGATGAAATTTCCCTGCAAATCTACCGCAATGGCTATCAATACGATATGACACTGACTTTAAAAGAACTGAAATGACTTTTCATTTATTTATAAGCCTTTGTCCAATGTTCGCCGGTGCTGTCCTTGGTATAGTCATGCCCTATTGATGATTCCATAATTGCGAGATATGCCCAATGGCTGTTTGCAACATCCCAGTAGGTTCTGGGCAGTGAGCTTTTGTTGGCTGCCAGATAGGCGCTGTCGGCTGTCCTATCCAGCATCCGGCCCACCAGGGTGACGACCTCCGCTCGGGTGATGAAAGCCTCCGGTCTGAATGTTTCATCGGGATAGCCGGTGATCCAACCTTTGGCCGCTGCGGAATTAATATATTTGACTGCCCAGTGAGCGGCAGGAACATCTGAAAAATTATTGGTATCGGTAAGTGTGAGGTTATCAAAATGTGTCGCCAAGGTCGCAAATTCGGCACGGGTCACAGGTTCATCCGGCCGGAATCTGCCATCGCGTGAATAGTCTGCAAGGACGCCCAGCTCCTGCATATAGCCAACCTGATTGGCATACCACGCCGTAGATTTTACATCAGGATAGTAGTTATTTTTGTAGTTGGCAGTCATATCCATACTCTTTGCCAGCAATCTGGAGAACATCACAACGGCTTCAGCACGGGTCATATTCTTTGCCGGCCTAAAGTCGCCTTCCGGATATCCCTGCATAAAGGCAAAATGGTCTTCCTTATTCAGCGTGGGTATCTTTTTATTAACTAATGTCACTGTTTCATACTCTTTTAAATTAGTGACCAGATTTATGAATACGCCGTTTGGGGTTATAGAGATCTTGTATTTCTCATCCGTAGCATTATAGCCGCTGGGAGCTTGCTTTTCCCTAAGTATATAATAGCCGTCCGTAGCAGAAAAGGTAACAAATCCGTCCGCCGCCGAAGTTGCTTCATGTGATTTTACTGATGCGTCCTGCGAATAATCGCTGTCGGGAACCAGGGCAATCACGGCGCCCGCCAAAGGATTACCGTCTCCGTCAACTTTTTTAACTCTGAACTCCTGTTCGGAAGCGTCCGTTTGGGGAGCCCTCACTTCGATCCTGGCGGGTTCGGTCACAGCTTCTGCCGGTACGACTGTCCAGCTTCCCTGAGTACCTGTAGCTTCCGAATCCAGTACCGACTTGCCATAGGTTAGTACAGCATAGTAGTACCTTACTCCGGCAGTGTTGGTTGTCGGTGTTAACGTTGTCTGGTGTTTTATCTTTCTGCTATATTCAATTGTGCTTTCCTCGAAGCCGTTGCTGCTCCCGGTATTTGAGTTTGTGCTGCTCCAATACCAGCGTACCTTGATGGGCGTAACGCTGTCAATAGTACCCAGATCCGCCAGCGCATCGTACTCAAATGTCGCCTTGAGCGGAACGGCGGTGGCATTAAGTATGTAGATCGCGCCTTCAGGATTTTCGCTGACTTGAAAGGGACCGTCCGCCGCGCCTGCCGGTAACGGTATTGACATTACCAGGCCCAACATCAGTGTTGCTGCCAAAAGGATGATAGAGATTTTCTTTGATTTGTTTTTCATAATTTGCCTCCTTTTCTTATTGGGGATGCTCCTTTGATTTTGCTTGTTTCTTTACATAACCAAGATTTTTTCTGGAAATTAAATTTTATTTCTTCCGGGAAACAATAAGAGGATTATAACATATGTTATTGAGTAAAGCAATGGTTTTTGTTGTAACGAACAGGATTAGTGCAAAATGGTAAACACCTGCAACAGTTTAGTTATTGCAGGTGTAGCAAGAGCAGTCTGCGACCATTTTTTTATGTAAGATTTTGGGGGCGGCTTTAGCCGCCCCATTGATGTTTATTTCAAGAGATGAATAAACAATCCGCTTCTTAGTTTTGGTTCGAACCAAGTAGTTTTCGGCGGCATTATTTGCCCTGCATCGGAGAGGGAAATCAGTTGGCTTATGGAGGTAGGGTAGAGGGAGAAAGCGACTTGCATATCCTCTTGGCAGCGACGCTCCAGCTCAGCCAGACCCCTAATCCCACCGATAAAATCGATCCGCTTATTGGTACGGGGATCATCAATATCCAGGATGGGCCTCAGTAAATTATTTTGTAAAATGCTTACATCCAGGCTATCCAAAGGATCTGAGAGGTCAAAAATACCAGGTTTGGCTTCCAATAAATACCAATTACTATCCAGGTACATACCATAGGTTTGAGGTCTTGGCGGATGGCAGGGTTCGTTGCCATCGCAGGGGGTAATGCTGAATTTTTCTCCGGCTTTGGTTAGGAATTGATCTTTATCCAGGCCGTTTAAATCGCGGACTACCCGATTATAATCCATAATCTTCAATTGGTTGTCGGGAAAGAGTACGGTCAGGAAGAAATTGAATTCTTCATCCCCGCTATAACCGGGGTTTTGCTCCCGCCTTTTAATGCCTACTTTAGCAGCGGAAGCGGTGCGGTGATGGCCGTCGGCTATATAGAGACTGTCCATTCCGGCAAAAAGCCGGGTGATTTCCGCAATCAACTCAGCGTTATCCAAGAGCCAGACTATCTGCTGCACCCCGTCCTCGCTGACAAAATCATATTCCGGAACGGCGCTTGCCATCCATTGCTCAATGATTTGGCTGATCCGGCCATTTTCTTTATAAGTGAGAAAAATAGGGCCGGTATTGGCATCACAATAATCCACATGATTGATCCGGTCCTGTTCTTTGTCGGCCCGGGTATGCTCATTTTTTTTGATTTTATTATTAAGATAATCATCGATAGAAGAGCAGCAAACCAAGCCGGTCTGGGGACGGCCCTGCATTACTTGTTTATAAATATAGTAGCAATCTTTATCGTCTTGGATCAAAACTGAATTTTCCATCATCTGATAAAGGTTTTCCCTAGCCCTTAAATAGACCTTTTCGTCATAAAGGCCGATAGCAGGATCCAGATCCACTTCCGCTTTATCAACATGAAGAAAAGAATAGGGATTATCCTTCACCATCTCCCGTGCTTCTTCGCTGTTCATCACATCATAGGGCAGAGCAGCCACCTTATCGGCTAGGGATTTGCCGGGGCGGACGGCTTTGAAGGGCTTTACTTTTACCATCTATAACACTCTCCTTAAGAGTGGAGTGTGGGGTGTGGAGAGTGGAGTTGTTGTTGTTTTGCTTTGCAAAACTTTTATTTAATAATTTGTTTTTGCGGAGCAAAAACAACCAAAACTCCACACTCCACTCTCCACACTCCACTCTTTTCAAGATACTCCACTCTTATTAGTTTTTAAGCGAAAAACGTTGTGATGATGCTAACGATTTCCGAACCGATCCGCTTTTGAGCTTCCTTGGTGGATCCGCCGATGTGCGGGGTGAAGGAAATTTTATCGTGGGTATAGAGGGCTTCGTTTTTGGTGGGTTCCGCTTCAAAAACATCCAGATAAGCCCCGGCCAGTTTGCCGTTGTCCAGAGCTGCCAGCAAATCGGCCTCGCAAATCAGGCTGCCCCGGGAAGTGTTGACTAAATAAGCGCCGTCTTTCATTTTGGCTATTTCGGCGGCGGTCAGCAAATAGGATTTGTCGGCTTTGGCAGGGATATGCAAGGAGAGGAAATCTGCCCCGGCCAGTACTTCTTCAAAAGAGGCAAATTGGAAATCGGGATAAGCCGCATTGGCGCCCAGCAAATCGGTGTAGATAATTTTCATACCCAAAGCCGCACCTCTTTTGGCGGTTTCTTGGGCGATCCGGCCGAAGCCGACCAGACCTAAGGTTTTGCCGGAAAGTTCGATGCCTTTATATTGCTTTTTATTCCATTGGCCCAAACGCATGGTATGATTGGCTGCATGGAGATGGCGGGCAATAGAGAACATGCCGGCAATGGCCAATTCCGCAACCGCGGCGGAGCTGGCATTGGGGGTATTGGCGACTTTGATGCCCTTGGACTCGGCATAAGCAACATCGATATTGTCGACACCAACGCCGCCCCGGATGATCAGTTTCAGATTGCCGGTGGTCAAAGCTGCGTCTATTATGGGTTCCCGTACCTTGGTGGCGGAACGGACGACGATCACATTATATTCCTTGGCTTTTTCAGCCAGTTCTTCCGGCTCATAAAATTGCTCAACAACCTCATAGCCTTTAGTAATCAGATCTTGGATGGCGCCTTTTTCCATGCCATCAGTAGCTAAAACACGGATCATATTCTTTCCTCCTTTATTAATTCAATTTGTAATGCGTAATTCGTAAATCGTCACGGTAATCTGTTCCCCCGCCGCAGGCGGGGGAACAGATTGATTATTTGATGATCTCGTCAATGGCAGCGATCAGGTTTTTGAGATCGTCTGGGGTGTAGTCGGCCATGTGGGAAATGCGGAAGGTCAGATCTTTCATTTTGCCGTAGCCGTTGGCAATGACATAACCCCGTTTGCCCAGCTCGCCGTTTAGGGCTTTGATGTCTATTTCTTTGGTATTTTTGATTACAGTCAGGGTATTGGAGAGATATCTTTCGTCGGCAAAGAGGGCAAAGTTATTCCGGGCCCAGTTGCGGACATATTCAGCCATCTCGATATGGCGGGCAAAGCGGTTATCAATGCCTTCCGCCAAAATGCGATCCAGCTGATAATCCAGGGCATACATATGGGAAAGGCTGGGGGTGGAGGGATATTGATAATCTTTCTTTTGGATAAAATTATAAAGAGCCAATAAATCCAGGTATTGGCCGCGGAATTCCACTTTTTTGGCGGCTTCCACGGCTTTTTGGCTGAAAGTGGTAAAGCTCATGCCGGGAGGAAGGCCGAAGCATTTTTGGGTGGAGGTGATGCAAATATCAATACCCAGTTTGTCCACTTCGATTTTGCTGCCGCCTGCCGAGCTGACAGCGTCAATGCACCAGATGACTTCCGGGTATTTTTTTAATACTTGAGAAATCTCTTCCACCGGATTCATGATCCCGGAAGAAGTTTCGTTATGAGTGACGGTGATCAGATCATATTTGCCGGTTTTCAGGACTTCGTCCACGGCTTCGGCTTGGGTGGCCTGGCCTTCCGGTACGCTGAATTTATCGGCGGGGATGCCGTTTTGGACAGCCATGTCATACCATCTATCCCCGAAAGAACCCACGGAAAAGACGGCGGCCCGTTTGGCGGTGCAGGATCGGACGGCGCCTTCCATCAGGCCGGATCCGCTGCTGGTAGAAAGAAGAATTTCTTCTTTGGTAAAAAAGACTTCCCTCAGCTTATTGCTGATATTACGTTGTAGTTCCGATGCGCCTTTGGTTCTGTGGCCTATCATTTGACCGGACATTTTTGCCAAAACATCCTCTCTTACACTGACAGGGCCGGGGATAAAAAGTTTGATTGTCATTAGGGTTTGCCTCCATTCTTTTATTTTGTGCAGGCTTGCAGCCATTCGTAGTTATTATATCATTGCCTATTATATAAAGCAATATTTTACAGTTTTGAAAAGCAATTTTTCTATTATTTGGATTATTTTTGTTTATCATCTTTCCGAGACAAAAACTGAGACTCAATAAATTGAGTCTCAGTTTTTGTCTCGGAAAGAGTATTTTTTACTCAGCGTATCCACAAAAACTTAATTTGTTCGTTTTTTTCAATTTCTTCAAGCTCGTGATGGTCGGAGGTTACAATTGTTGCTGAGCGCACACTTGTTTCAGCCAAAGCTATGGCATCGGCGAGGGAAATCCTGTATGAGGCTTTATATCTTCCGGCTATTTTTAAAACAGCGTCAGAAATATCCGGGATGATTTTGATTTCACTTTCTGTGATTGCACTCATTACATTATCCGCTTCCGCTTCATCAAAGCGCCGAAATGTGTCATAATACACTTCAAGCAAATTCAATTTGTGCATGTAAACTTCTGCGCAACCATTGGTAGCTTCATACAATACATCAGAAACTATATCGCTACCGGGTTCATTCTGCAAAAAAGCTACAAGAGCGCAAGCATCAAAAACAAAGGTGTTTTTCAAAATTCAAGCTCCCTTTCAAGTTGTTTTTCCCTGCTGAATCTTTCCGAATGCAGTTCGCCGTTTTCCAGGGACTTCGATTTTTCTGCCAGCATGCCGCGTAAAGGACTTTCTGTACGCTCTTTGACCGGGATGACCATTACTCCCTCTTTTTCTTCACGGATTTTTACCATTGATGCATTAAAAATCCGAAAAAGAACCTCCGGTACCGTTTGTATACTCACAATTGTTTCGCTCATGTTAATAACCTCCGATCAATGTGATATGATTAGTATACGCTGTTTTCACGGAAAAAGCAAGCGAAAGTCAGATAATAAGGGCTGTTGAAGTACAGTTCAGGTTACTGTTCAGACCATCGTTATTCTGCGCGTAGTAGCAAAATAACGATGGTCTTAACAGTAACTGAATAATTCAACAGCTCCGTTATTATTTGGAAAGAGTATTTTTTACTTGAAGTAGTTCACTCCGGAGAGGAAAATCGGTTGGGTTTTTTCTCCCGGTACATTGATGGCAACATGATCCCCCATGCGCTCCGGATGAGTCATTTTGCCCAGTACCCGGCCATCCGGGCTGGTAAGGGCTTCCACTGCTCCCATTGAACCGCTGGGGTTGTCCTGGATTTGCATAGAGGGATTGCCTGTTTCATCCACGTATTGGCAGGCAATTTGCCCTGCATCAGCCAAACGGGCCAAATCCTTTGGGCTGGTTACAAAGCGGCCTTCGCTGTGGGAGGCGGCAGACAGATAGATTTCTCCCGGTTTGCAAGCGCTGAACCAGGGTGAAAGATTGGAAACCACCTTGGTGCGGGTCAGGCAGGAAATATGACGGCCCAGGGTGTTGGGGGCCAGGGCGCAATTCCCTGCTTTTTGATCGCAAAAGCTGCCGTCCGTCAGCAGACCCAGATTTAAAAGGGCTTGGAATCCGGTAGAGATCCCCAGGATCAGACCATACTGTTGTTCTAAATGACGGCTGATCGCTTCTTTGATCCGGGGATTTTTTAAAGTAGCCAGTATCATTTTGGCAGAACCATCCGAATCGCCTCCGGCGCCGAAACCACCCGGTATCATTAGGATTTGGCCGGCGGCAATAGCTTTAGCCAAAGCCTCGATAGATTCTTCTATATCAGAAGGTGTCTGATTGCAAAAAACCAGTATATCCGCAAGAGCTCCGGCTTTTGTAAATGCTTGTTCCAGATCATATTCGTTATTACTGCCAAGGAAAACAGGAATGATAACCCTCGGCCGGGCTAATTTGATGGCTGGAGGCTGAATCAGAGCGCCTTTATTATAGCAAAGAGGCAGGGCTTCTCCTTCTGTCTCCGTTTCAGTGGGAAAAACCTCCGCCAAGGGTTCTTGCCAGGCTTTCAGACAGCTATCCAGACTGATTTTTTGCTCATTGATATAGATGAAAGGATCGGGACGGGTATAGCCTAAAAGCTGGAAATTAATTCCTTTAAAGAGAGCGGGGACTTCTTCAGGCTTTACCTTGCCGTCTATTTCCAGGATCATAGAACCTAAATCAGGGGAGAAGAGCAGGTCCTTTTCAAATGTATCCTCGCTGAAAGTCATCCCCAGCCAATTGCCGAAAGCCATTTTGCTGACAGCACCGGTTATACCCTCGCTGCCTATGGTTTGAGCCGCCAATATCAGGCCTTTGCCTATCAGCTGGTGGATCCGGTTCCAGGCGGTTTTGAGGATATCAAAATCAGGTACTTCGTGTGCATCGCAAATCAGAGGGATGAGCACTACATGACTGCCCGGTTTTTTAAATTCCGGGGAAATGATTTTAGCGGCGTCGCTAACTGTTGCTACGGCAAAAGCAACCAGGGTAGGGGGTACATGCAAGCCGTGGAAGGTACCGGACATGCTGTCTTTACCGCCGACAGCAGGAGCCGCAAGGTTGATTTGAGCCTCGAAAGCGCCGAGGAGAGCAGCAAAGGGTTTGCCCCATTTATACTGATCTTGGCCCAGCTTTTCGAAATATTCCTGGAAGCTGAGACGGACTTGCTGCGGGCTGCCCCCCATAGCCACAATCTTGGCTATAGCCTCTGTTACGGCATAAAGCGCCCCATGATAAGGGCTCCATTGAGCCAGATCCGGATTATAACCCCAGCTCATCAACGAAGCAGCTTTGGTTTCTCCACCCAAAACGGGGAATTTGGCAGCCATGCCCAGGCTGGGAGTCAGTTGTTTTTTTCCCCCAAAAGGCATTAAAACCGTGGCTGCGCCGATGGTGCTGTCAAATTGTTCGGCCAGGCCTTTTTGAGAGGCATGGTTGAGCCGGCTCAAATTTTCCAGCCAGATTTTTTCTAAAGGAGCATCAAGATTAATTGGTAAATTATGGAAATAATTTTTTTCTTCATCTGCAGCAGCTACAGCCAGGCCGATTTGTTGGCGCACTCCATTGGTACTGAGAAAATCCCGGCTGATATCAACAATAGTTTCTCCCCGCCAAGTCATGACCATCCGGCCGCTGCCGGTCACCTGAGCCACTACCGTGGCCTCCAAGCTCTCTTCTTTGGCCAGCTCTATCAGGCGAGGGGCATCCTGAGCCTCAACCACCACAGCCATCCGCTCCTGGGATTCGGAAAGGGCCAATTCTGTTCCGGAAAGACCTTGATATTTTACGGGTACCGCATCCAAATTGATCAAAAGGCTGTCAGCCAGTTCGCCAATGGCCACGGAAACCCCGCCTGCCCCAAAATCATTGCAGCGTTTAATTAAAGTGCTGGCAGCCGGGTTGCGGAAAAGACGTACTATTTTGCGTTCTAAAGGAGCATCACCCTTTTGTACCTCAGCCCCGGCTGTGATCAGGGAATGCTCATCCTGCTCTTTTGATGAGCCGGTAGCCCCGCCGATGCCATCTCTGCCGGTGCGTCCGCCCAGCAAAATCACTAAATCGCCCTCCAGGGGATCGCCGCGGCGGACATTGGCAGCCGGGGCTGCGGCAACCAGGGCCCCGATCTCCATTCTTTTGGCGACAAAACCCGGATGATAAATTTCCGCTACCTGACCTGCAGCCAATCCCACCTGATTGCCATAGGAGCTATAACCCCGGGCAGCATCCCGGGTGATTTTGAGTTGGGGAAGCTTGCCGGGCAAGGTGTCACTAATGGGTTGACGGGGATCGCCGCTGCCGGTCAGACGCATGGCTTGATAGACATAGGAACGGCCGGATAGGGGATCCCGGATACCCCCGCCCAGGCAGGTAGCAGCCCCGCCGAAGGGCTCGATTTCCGTGGGATGGTTATGGGTTTCATTTTTAAAGAAGAAGAGCCAGGGTTCCTTTTTCCCGTCCACCTCAATTTCCACTTGCAAAGTGCAGGCATTTACTTCTTCCGAAATATCCAAATCAGCCAAAAGACCTCTTTGGCGCAGCTCCTTCATAGTCAAAGTCGCAATATCCATCAGGCAGACGGGTTTTTCCGACTTATGGACAAAAGAACGGGAACTCTGATAGCGGTCATAGGATTTTTTTACCGGCAGATTGTAATGGCCTTCATCGAAGCGGACACTCTTGATTTCGGTAAAGAAAGTAGTATGGCGGCAATGATCGGACCAATAGGTATCCAAAACCCGGATTTCCGCCAGGGTAGGGTCACGCTGTTCCTTATTCCGGAAGTATTCCTGGCAGAAGGCCAGGTCGGGCAGACTCATGGCCAAGCCCAGTTTTTCCAGCAAAGCCTGCAACCCGGCTTCTTGTAAAGCACAAAATCCGGACAAAATTTCAGTAGACGGCGCCTGGGAGTAATTAGTTTTCAGGCTAAGAGGTTTGTCCATGCTTGCCTTTTGGCTATCAATAGGATTAGAGAAGTATTTATCAATTAATTCCTTTTCCTCTGAGGAAATTTGGCCGGAGAGGACATATATTTTGGCAGTCCTAACCAAAGGCAGTTCTTTTTGAGTGATCAGTTGCAGACATCCGGCTGCCGAATTGGCCCGGAGGTCGAATTGTCCGGGTAAATATTCGCTGCCAAAAATAAAATCCCCCGGCTCGGCAGGCAATTCATCTTGATAAAGCAGATCCAGAGTTGGATCAGCAAAAACAGTAAAAAGAGCGGCAGAAATTTCAGCATCATCCAGGCCGGATACATCATAACGCTTGACCAGGCGCAGCTTGTCCAAGTTTTTGATGCCTAGATTTTTATGCAAGTCAGCCAATAAATTTTGAGCTTCCACCGCGAAAGCAGGTTTTTTTTCAACAAAAATCCGGTGTATTTTATTATGCATAATATAAGTTCTCCCTTCTTAATCAACTTACAAAATTATAGCATCATTCTCCTATTTTAGCAATAATTTTGTGAGAAAAAATTAGAATCTTGCCGGGTGTTTTTATTTTACATTATTCCTATTACACATTATTCCTATTACACATCTTTCCTAATTGCCGATCTACTATAAAAAATGTCAAGGCATGGTAAATCAGCATATTTAACGGGATTTTGGGCATAAATACTATTAATATGCCAATATTTCCGGCAGTTTCAAATACTCCGGAAAAAACCATAAAACAATTACGCATTACGAATTACGAATTGCATTCTTAAGGAAGGGATAGGCAAATGAAAACTATAATTATGGCCGGGGGGGAAGGATCACGCTTGCGCCCTCTTACTGCCGGGATACCAAAACCTATGATGCCGCTTTTGGACAAGCCGGTTATGGAGCATATTCTTGGCCTTTTAAAAAAACATAGCCTTGCCGAGGTAGGGGCTACGTTGATGTATTTACCGCAACAAATTGAAGAATATTTTGGTAACGGCCGGAACTTCGGCGTTAACCTGCAATATTTCCGGGAAGAATTGCCATTGGGTACCGCCGGAAGCGTCAAAAATGCTGAAATAATGCTGGATGAGGCTTTTTTGGTGATCAGCGGCGATGCTTTGACCGACTGCGATTTAAGCAGCCTGATTGCCTGGCACCGGCAAAAAGGGGCAGCTGTAACAATCGCCCTGAAGCAGGTTACAACACCTTTGGAATATGGGGTAGTGATTGTCAACGAGGAAGGGCAGATCGAAAAATTCCTGGAAAAACCTTCCTGGGGTCAAGTATTCAGCGATTTGGTCAATACCGGCATTTATGTCATAGAGCGGGAAATTCTTGATTATATTCCTGATGGAAAGCCCTTTGATTTTAGCCGGGACCTGTTTCCCTTGCTTATGAAAGAAAATATACCCATTTATGGCTGCGCTATTTCTGATTATTGGTGTGATATCGGCAACCTGCACCAATATATGCAAGCCCATTATGACATACTTGAGGGCAACGTAAGGTTGGATACAATGCCGCATCAGGGTATTTGGCTAAGTCCGGGGGCAAAGATTTCTCCCCTGGCTTATCTTGAAAGCCCTGTTTTTATCGGGCCTGGGGTACGGGTCGAGGATGGAGTTTTTATCAGCAAATCAGTTATCGGTGAGGGCTGCTTAATTGAGACCGGGGCAAGTGTTAAAAACAGCATAATCTGGCGTAACAGCCGTATTGGCAGAAAATCTCAATTGAGGGCAGTGGCTTGTGCCCATGAAGTAAGTACCGGTACTCACGCCTCCATTTTTGAAGGGGCAGTATTGGGCGCAAAAAGCCGGGTGGAGGAATATGCCACGGTGGCGCCGGGTTGTAAAATCTGGCCGGGCAAAATAGTGACCAGGGAAAGCAAAGCCCAGGGCAGCCTGGTCTGGAGCGAAAGACATGAAAGCCGGGTTTTTGGCGCTAAAGGCATCCAAGGTCCTTTTTTGGAAACAATCAATCCCGAACTTATGCTGGAGCTTGGTTTTGCCTATGCCGCTCATTTGGGCAAAGGCAAAGAAGTTCTAGTAGCAAAAAGCCCCGGCAAGGCGGCTTGCCTGCTGCAAAGCTCTTTGGCAGCGGGTCTGGCTGCCGGAGCCTGTCAGGTTCAAAAAGGAGAAAATTTAACATTGCCGGCCTGGCGTTATTCTGTTTGGCAAAACAGCAGATTAGCAGGCGGTATTTATATTCAAGCCGAAGGGGATAATATAGCAGTACATTGCTGCGATTCCCAAGGGCTTTACCTGGATATCAAAGGCGAGCGCAAGATAGAAAGCCTGATGGAAAGGGGAGAGCGCATTCCCTATAGCAGCCAGGAAGCAGGTGAAATAAACCAAGCCGGCGATCTCTCCGGCCCCTATCAAGAGCTATTGGCAAGCCTGTTACCGGAAGATTGCCTTGATTTAAGTCTGGCCATAGCCTGCGATAATCCCATGTTAATAAGCTATTTGCGGGATATTTGCCAAAAGCGGGGCGCCAGCCTTTATGCTCTTGACGGGGAGGATATCAAGGCCGAGACTTTAACTGCAACAGTCTCTCAATATAAATGCCTGTTGGGAGCCCATATAAGCGCGGATGGGGAAAGCCTGCATTTTGTCGATGAAAGCGGCGGTATCCTAAACGAACATTTAACCATTCCCCTGCTTTCTTTCCCGGCCTTGACTTTGCAATCAGGGAAAAAGCGCTTGATCATGCCTCAGATGGCATCAAAAGCTATGGAAAGCCTGGCTGCCAAACAAAGGGCGGAATTGATCCGGGGCCGCAATCAAATAGCAGCCCAGATGCGGGAAAATTTCACTGACCTGCCCAAAGGAGACAACCGGGCCTATTGCGCGGCAAATCTGTTTTTCGATGGCGCCATGGGCGCCCTGGCCCTGGCCAACTATTTACTTTCCCAAACCTCCAGCCTGGCCTGGCTCTACCGCAGCCTGCCCGATATCAATATCAGCAGCCGGGAGATCTATTGCCCCTGGGAAAGCAAAGGCGAGGTGATGCGCCGCCTGGTGGAAGAAAATAAAAATCGCCGGCTGGATATGATAGACGGGGTAAAAGTCCGCTATGACGATGCCTGGGTAATGGTTTTGCCCGACGATGACAAACCGGTTTGCCATGTCTACAGCGAAGCCCAAAATATGGAAGCAGCAGAAGACCTGACTGATTTTTATGCCAAAAAGATCAAGGATTTTCAGGGTGATGAATAGGTTGCAACAAAAATAAGAATAGCAAAGATTCCCATAAAATCTGGCCCTTACGATCAGTTGTTTTGATTGTAAGGGCCTGTCTTATTATGTTTAAAAGTTATTTACAAAATACAAATTTTGAGTTATAATAAAATCAGTAAGGGGGCATAGAAGCTATGTACAGAATAAGGCTCTATAGGGATTCACAGGGTAACCAGCCTATAAAAGACTATCTCTCAAAGTTAGCAACTATGACAGATAAAGATAGCCGCATTAAGCTGGCTAAAATAGACTATTATTTAGAGGCATTACGAAAATATGGAACTAGGGCAGGCGAACCCTTCGTTAAGCATATTGATGGTGATATTTGGGAGCTACGGCCCTTACGTGACAGATTTTTCTTTTTTTGCTGGCATAATGACAGATTTGTCTTGCTTCACCACTTTGTGAAAAAAACACAGAAAACACCCACAAAAGAGATTGACCAGGCAAAACGCAACTTAAAAGACTTTATGGAAAGGAGCGCAAACAACAATGAGAAATAAAATAGTTTCTCCCATCGGTGACGACTGGGAGGCCCTCCGGGAAACGCTTTTAACACCGGAAGAACGCGCTGAAACAGATATAAGGATTGCACTTTTAGGAGAGATCATTAGTGCCCGACAGGCAAACGGATTGACACAAAAGGAACTGGAAGTTGTAAGTGGAGTTAAGCAGCCTGTGATTGCCAGGTTGGAGCGTGGGAGTACAGACCCGCAGCTATCTACACTCATAAAGGTACTAACGGCGCTGGGGAAAACACTATATATAGGAGATATTAAACAAGGACAGGTATGATCGCTACCAAAAAAACAGAACGAATCCTCCAGCCTGGTCCGGCTCCACCTCAGCCTGCCGGATATCAATATCAGCAGCCGGGAGATTTATTGCCCCTGGGAAAGCAAAGGCGAGGTGATGCGCCGCCTGGTGGAGGAAAACAAAAACCGTCAGCTGGATATGATAGACGGGGTAAAAGTCCGCTATGACGATGCCTGGGTAATGGTTTTGCCCGACGACGACAAACCGGTTTGCCATGTTTACAGCGAAGCCCAAAATATGGAAGCAGCAGAAGACCTGACTGATTTTTATGCCAAAAAGATCAAGGATTTTCAGGGTGATGAATAGGTTGTTATAAAATAAGAACATCAAAAAACCTCATAAAACAAGGCCCATGCAATTAGTTGTTTTGATTGCATGGCCTTGTTTTATTATGGTGCAGAAGTCAAAAATTACCAATAATTGGAATTGCATGAAGAGAAAACTTGGTATATAATAAAAATGCTTGCTAAAAAATGGAAATAATTGATATATTTTCTAAAATCAAAAAAATGGAGGAAAAACATAACTAACAAGATCAAAAACAGAATCCAAAGGGCAATCACCATTGTTGTTTTACTAAGCTTTATTTTCACCAGTACAGGCATTCCCGCCCAGGCGACAGGGTTTGGAAATACAGTTTTAGATGATCTGATAATTGAGGATAACATACCCTCTTCTGTTTTGCCTAAAGATTGGGTAGATGACCCCATCCTTGATTTCTCCGCATGGGAAGAGCAATCCGAACAGGTATTGGAAGCAGAGGAAGTTGTCAAGCTAACTCCTTCACTAACAATTATTAATAATTCTGTCGAATTAGAGGAAGAAGCCTTAACTACATTAGTTGATGAAGAGGAGGAAGTATCGGCAGCCGCAGGTGATGAAGGAGAAGTTGTGAAATTAGTAACAGCCCCGTTCCTTTATCAATATGACCAAAATGAATCGGTAAACCTGAACACCGGGGCTTTAAATGTTACCATGACTGATTTGACACTACCCGGAAAGAATGGGCTGGATTTGGTAATTAGCAGGACTTATGACTCAAGTGATGCTAATTTTTTTGACACGTACTCCGATGGAACTATAAATAGTACTAAACTTAATAGGAGAAGTTTGAAAGATAGTAACTATAACTGTTATACAGGGCGTTTGGCATCAGGATGGCGTTTTAATTTTTCTTTTATGGATACAGATTATAAACGAATACATCTTGCTGATGGGAGAGTATACTCGTATAAAAAACATGGGGGTAGTATATATGCACTTATAGATAGTTCAAGGGATAATGCTTCGGGCACCCAAGACGGTTTATATATATATTGTAATACAAATAATGATCCATACGCATCATACCGTTCAGCTCTTTGGACTCTTTGTTATAAAGATGGAAAAAAAGAATTTTTTGATAAAGATGGCCACTTAATAGGCATACAAGACCGGTTTGGCAATACTATTGATTTTGAGTATAGCAATGGTGCAGATTGGGTAACAACAACTATTACTGATAGTGTTAACAGGGTTCTTACTATTTCATCTGCTGTAATACCTAGTGAAGGGTTGAATAATGATTATGAAGTTATTATCAGGCAAGATCAAGATGTTCTTTTT
>WRHF01000036.1 GCA_009783415.1 Clostridiales bacterium | reverse complement strand
CGTTAAAATCTGCGAAAATCAGTGTCTAATTATTTCATGCATCATTTTGAATCTACATCCTTGCAGGTCAATCAAGAGATGAGGTATATTTTGTGACTTTTTTTGTTCGAATTTGAGTACTTAGTTCCTACTCCCTAACCCCGCAGCTCTATTTAGCGAAAAATGTCGATTATTGTAGTTATTTCACAATCCTAGAAATTTTTATAAGTATTTACATAAAATGAAAATTATGCTAAAATGTACTTAATGTTATTAATTTGTTAAAAAAAAGCGGTAGTGTCAAATATTCCATGAAAAACTGCAACTTATCAAACTCTTAACAGGCTACTACTGATAAATCCAGCTGAACAACTATTAACTAATCTTTTCATACAATAAAAAGTTTCGCAGAGCGAAGCAACAACAACTATTCATTATTCATCATTCAGTATTCACTATTCACTATCCGAAGGGGGGTATGCTTATGATTTAGGGTTAATTGGCCCTATAGGGTAAGGATTTTCCCGGATTGACACTGAAAAACAAATTTTATTTAGGAGGGATATTTTAATGAGGATCAAAAAGTTTTTACTGCCCGGTTCTGCTGCTCTTTTGCTGGTATTGGTTGTTTGTCTTGTCGCAATGTCCAGCATTACGCTGGTAGGCGCAGCTCCTGCCCCAGTTCCTGATGTTGGTAATGAAAAATTCCAAAATTTGGTAAAAGCCTTCCCCGGATTGTGGGATGAGGAAAAGGGAGTTACCCAGCCTGTTTTTAATATTTTAGCCGCAAATGTGATTCATGAAGAAGTTTGGGTCGAGGTACCGGTGGAATCTTTTGCCACCGGACAGTTGGGGATAGACCATTCATCTAAAGGCCAACGCGACTTGGTTTGTATCAGGATCACCCGCCCCAGGCCGGTCGACCCCAGCTATCCCCACACTGCCGATCCCGCCAATCCCACCGGCGTGACTCAAGTGCCGGTACTTATGGTACATAGCCCCTACCGCGGCAATAATCTGCCAACCGCAGACTACAACAGGGCGATAGCAAAAAATCACCCCAATACGGAATTTTTCAATAGCCCCGTAATGCTTCATGGCATCCTGCAGAGTGCACGGGCTTATGAAGTCAACCCGGATACTACCCATTACACCTATGCCGATGATGTGAAGAGTGATAGGCTTAAGATGCATGAATGGCCTTGGACTGATGCTGCTTATCCCGATACCTATTACAGCATCCCTGCTTCACGCGGGGCAAAGCCCATTGCCATGGCCGGCGCCTTCTCTTCCGGCGCTGTAGCTTCCGGCGGCTTGTCCCTGGAAACCTATTCCTTTGCTCGGGGCTTTGCCATTGTCCAAACCAGTACCCCGGGGAACAGATATGGCCTCTCTACCAACAGCGCTACATCAGGCCCTTTCAATGACGGTTTAAATGCCTATGGTGAAGTATATGAAATGCTGGCAGGTCTTGCCGCTATCAAATGGCTCAACGGCGAATGTAGAGCCTATAAGACAAAAGCTGCTACGGAAGAAGTAGTCGCTTACTGGGCAAACGGCGATGTTGCCATGACCGGTACCTCCTATGTCGGCACCACTCAAATGGCCTTGGCCTCGGCGGGATATGAGCCGTTAAGGGCTATCCTGCCTCGGGCGGGTCTCTCCAGTATGTATACCTATTTCCGCCAAAACGGCGCTGTTTATCCGGGCCTGTCAGCTCAGGGCGAAGATGCCGAATGGCTCTCCCGCTATGATTTGAGCCGCTGGCAAGATCCTAATTTCGCACTCGGCCAACCCGACCGGATCGCCTATGAGAATATTATGGCAAGGCATGCCAATGAGATCTCGCGGGAAACCGGTGATTATAACAAGTTCTGGGATATGGGGAACTGGTACGGACAAGCCGAACGCTATAAAGCAGCGGTTCTCTTTATGCAGGGCTTTGAAGACCGGAACGTGGGCACTCAGCATATGGATCAGCTCTATAAGGCCCTCAAGGAAGTCGACCCGGATTATCCGATCAAGCTCATCCTCCACCTGGGAGCTCATACTACTGTCTATAACTGGGCCGCAGGTCAGGTTCTGGAAACATCCCATAAATGGTTGGACCGTTTTATCTATGGCATTGAAAACGGGATCGACACCGATGAAACCGTAGCCTGGGTCGCCAACAATGTGACGGGCGAATGTAATGAATACTCGTCCTGGCCGGCGCCCGGAACCGAAATGCGCAGGTATTATTTCGGCCAGACCGGCGATGGCGGCGGCCAATTGTTTACCAATCCTCCTGCCAAAGCAGTGGAAGGCCCCTTTGCCGACCCGCTTTCATACCGGGGTAGAGATGATTTAAGAGATCCGGATGATCCCTTTTATAACTTAACCGCGGCAAACTACAGCGATGTAAACAGCACCAACTGGTGGTATACTCCCGAAACTGCGATCGAAAACGCTTGGGAAGCCACCCTGCTTTTCCCCACAGCAAGACCCAGCGGGGTTGATCTGGATGAAATACTCAAGCATACCAATGCCCGTCTGGCTTATGTGACCGAGCCTCTAACCAAGCCGGTTACCTTAAGCAGCACCGCGAGAGTGACCCTGGATGTAACACCATATTCAGGCATCGGTTCAGTTTCCGCCATGATAGTTGATCTGGGCGTCGCCCGGCGGAGCGCTTCAATAGGTACTAACGCAGCCTATCAAATACCGGCTTTTGCCAATGCCTATACCGCCTATAACAGGGGAAATTATTCTATCGGTACAGCCACTACCCAGTATAAGGTAGTGACCAGAAACTCTGTTGACATCCAGAACCCCAATCCCAGCGGCATTACCTACTTAGATCCCGATCTGACGAGGAGCACAGGTTTTGTACCGCCATACTGGTATCAGACAACGAAAATAGTACCGGGTGAATCCTATAGCTATACCTTTACCCTGGAACCCAGGCACTATACTTTCGCCGAGGGCCATAGGCTGGCAGTCGTGATCTACTCCACCGACTACAGACATACCATCAGGCCGGAAGTAGCCACCAAATTCGAATTGAATCTGGGTGAAGATTCCTACATAGATCTGCCCCTGATGAGCCCGCTGCCCAATACCGCCGACCCCGTGCTTAAGGTCGCCAATGTTAGCGCAGCTCCCGGAGGTACTGTTGATGTTACCTATAGTATCGAAAACAATACCCTTGGTTTCACGGCCCTGGATCTGAAGATTCCCTATGACAGCACTGTCTATGCACCCGTTGCTGTCACTCCTGCCGCCATATTGGCTACTCCTTTCTTTGCGGTCAATCCGGTATTTGCCCCGGATACGATGCGGCTTGCCTTCGTCTCCGATGATAACATTATGGGCGACGGCCTTCTTTTCACCGTTTCCTATAAATTAGCCGCGACCGCTCCCGGCTTAGGGGATTTCCCCCTGAACGTTGATGCAGTAAAACTGCAGTACGAATCCACGCCCGACAGGTTGATCGATCTGGGCGTCAAAGTAGATCCCGGCGCCCTGGTCATTGGTATCCTGGGTGATGTCAACGGTGATGGTATAATCAGCCCGGAAGATGCCATGCTGATACTGCAAATGATCGTAGGCTTGGTTCCCTGGACTCCCAGAGCGCTGCTTTTGGGTGATATCAATGGTGACGGGGTTGTTGATACCACGGATGCTGCGCTGATTTTGCGTATGGTAGTCGGAGGATGATATCAGAGGTCGGATGACAGAAAACAGAGGACAGCAAGGGTTAGGTTTTGCTTCGCAAAACATTTAAGCAAAAACCAACAATTCCGGTATTTATTATCTAAAAAGCGGCTCCCAACCAGGGCCGCTTTTTTATTGGGGTATATTCATGGTTCGGATGTCAAACCCTTTTTTTGCGATTCCGCCGCCTTGACTGAGGGTATGAGGCAGCCGGTGCTGTTGTCTGTTATTTTTACAAATTATTCCTTTTTTGTTTGTAAATGGATAAAATATATGTTATTATATTATTAAAAAGAGCTATATTAATTAGTACTCTGCTAAACATAGTTAATATAGCACAAGGGGGGATGCTTATGATTTAGGGTTTGCTTTTTGCTGAATCAAGTATTAAATCACACTTTACTGAGAGCCAACTTAATTTTTAGAGGAGGGAATTTTTTATGAAGCTAAAAAGACATATGCCCCTAGCTGTAATGGTCTTGTTGCTGTCCTTATGCTTAATTGGATCAGTGTCCACAGGCTTAGCAGCAGTATTTGCAGCCCCGGCAGTAGATGAGGTGCATAGCATCACATCGGAGGAAGATGGAATCACCCAAAATCAATTGGACGCGATGGCCATTGACAAGCAAAGCTGGAAACTTCAAGAACATATGACTTGGGCTGACTACAAGGCAAATCCTGTTGTTGACTGGGAAGATGCTACTGATCATAGTATTGCACCGAGCAGACCCCTAAGAGGTGCGTTGATTTTATGCGACTTCCCTGACGTGCCAATGATCAGCGGAGATGCGCTGAGCTCAGAATTAATGGGTAACCCCCAGCACCGTGCGGATAGAGAAGATCTTGCAGAATTTTGGGTAGATTTTCTCAATACTCCGGGCAAAATGAATAATTTTATGACTTTTAATGGATATATACTGGAAAACTCTTATGGGGACTGGGCTGTTGAAATGGATGCCTTCGGCCCATATCAGCTTAGCGGATTTGAATTCCAGTATGGCTTCTGGAGCTCCGGTAACACCGCCTTCGATGACTACACCTTTTCCAGGCAGTTCCCCAGAACACCCTCAGGCAGCGGCGCCAACACAGAAGCCTTCCGTCTTGCTTTGGAGGATGGTGTCGAGTTTTTTGACCCCGAAACAGGGGAAATGATCTACAACTTTGTTTTCGTCCTCCATGCCGGCTATGATCAATCCGGCTCATGGCAGGAACTGGGGGAAATGATGTTCCTTGGTCGGGATAAGATTGCCGCCGTTCCCAAGGGAGAACTTAAGCACCCTCTTACCGGTAAACTTTTACCGGATATTTCCGGCATGGACTTCACCGGATGGGCCAGAATTAAAAAGATCCAAGAAATCGTAGAAGACCCGGATTTCAACTTAAGAGCAGAATGGCCGAATTTCTATATGCTTGATATAGAAAGAACTTGGAGAAATCAGACAGCTACCGGAGCTGTTTATACCGCCGCACTTGGAGCTCATGAAGCCGGCGGCAAGTTAGAGGCTGCTTTTGATCAATTTAAAATTGATTATCCCTTTACCGATCGTACGCAAACTCAATTTAGGGATACTGTTTACAGGCCCGAATTTGCCCAAGATTATGCCAACAGGCAAAAGTTGATTGATCCGGATGATCCTGATTCCGAATTTACGGAAGAATGGTTAGCTTTTGCTGCCGACAACACAGATGAGAGAATTCTAGCTAAATTGAAGGACCTGCTTGAGGGAGCAGAAGAATCAGCCAGAACCAGTACGACAAATCCTTACTACCAAGCAGTTCCTACGCGCTATATCCCATGGAGTACCTGGTATGGCGGAGTAGGTATTTGGTCGGGCGCAGGCAGCGCTATTGACACTAATGTTTATTTAAGCATTCCTCTCTCCATTCAGGGTGAAAGTGATGGCATGGCCACATTTGCTCACGAATCAGGCCACCTTTTCGGCTTACCGGATAACTATAACGGCCCCTATGATATCCCCAGAACACGTTCATATACGGGCCCTTGGGATTTAATGAGCCGCGGCTCTTTTGGCGGCCCCTATGGAAATCATACCAGATGGGATATCCCTTCGGTAAACGGTTCTTCTGTGCCAAGCAATCAGGTTTTGAGAGGCAAATACGTTAACGGATATTCTGATTTAGAAAACGATATCTTGTATCTGAACTACGCGGAAATCAAGGATGGTCTTGTGATAACCGAGATCTTTGGGCGTAATGTTCCCACTAACTTGGGTATAAAAGATAAAGAAGGCAAGGAAATTACCGGCTATCGCGGCCTGATGATTCAGGGCATGCTGGATCAGACACCGGAGGAAACCTGGGCCCAAATCAGTTTGCCGGGCAGCGGCACCTTAAGAATAGACCCATTTAAATGGAACTGGGGACCGAATGGACCCGGAAGCAATAATGCCCCCGGAGAGACCAGGCGATTCAATGGATTTTCCCTAGAGGTCATGGATAAAACCGGTTATGACTCATTCCTTCCCGATCACGGTGTAATGATAGCCAAAATCGCTAATATCACAGCTAACCGTGCCGGCCCCATCTCCACCTATATTCAAGATTCTCATCCGGATCCGCTTAACTTGGTTGACTTCACAGCTGCTGATGGAACCATCAACATGCTTTCAGACGGCGACCAGCTCCAGCTGGCAAGCTCTTTATTTCATGCGGGTGTGCATAATGATCCCAATTACTATCGCGATCATAGCGAAAAATGGCTTGCAACCGATGAAAGAACCGGCGTTCATGGCAATGTTGTCAATGAATACATTGACCCTTATAACAAACTGCATTTCTATATACTTGACAAAATTGAAAATCCGGGTAAATACGGTGAATTCCTCAGCTATCAAATAGCGGTGAGAAGCACTGCCGATGATGCCGCTCAGGTTGGCGGGGAATTAACTTTAGCAAAAGGTGATTTCTCTGAGGCTTCTGAGGGCAACTATGCCGTTCAGAAGTTCATACTTGAGCAATCGGCCGATGCAAATGGCACTGATATTGTCAGGATCAAAATTGAAATCGACGAAACCAAACCTGCAGGCGCTTTATTGGAAGAGGATGTCGTAATTCTTAATAACTTGTACACAATTGAACCGGGCGGGGAAATCCGCTTTGATGTATATATTAAAGCTACCGATGGTGTGTTGGAGTCCTTCCCGGAAGGGTTGGAAGTGAAAGCTTCTTCTGAAACCGCTCTCCCAACCCTTGGTGATGTTAACTTGATTACAGATAAAGAAATCGAAATCACTTACTCCGAGCCAGTCAAAAGCAATGAGGAGGCACATGAAATCTTTTCAGTTCTTGTTGACGGGGAAGAAGTAGAGTGGGAATTCCTATCTTATTTCAATTTTGGTGAATATGCCGATCGCGGCGGTGTTGTTAATCTGCGCCTGACTGAACCGCTTGATGTCGGTGAGCCGCGGGGCAGGAGACGCGAAACTGCTGCTGAAACATTTCTTGCCCGTACAGAGCACATAAAAGGACCTATCGCTGCTGAGAAAGTAACAGTATCTCTTGGTGGCGGCACTGCTAAAACCGCCGAATGGGAACCCTTCTATATGGAAAGATCGCTGGGCAATATGTCCAGGTTATGGGTTTGGGGATCTGCCAAGGCAGGAAATAACGGAACACAATTGCTTTTAGCTAATCCAAATAACTACACATCGAACAATATATTCTCAGCTACGACAGATCCTCTTTTCACAGATGAATATATTGTAAGGCAGGTTGCCGAAGGTATAAACAGATTTGTCGGCCGTTCCGAATATATGAACCTGCCCATAATTGACTCCGGGTTCAAAGCGCTAATCGTCGGTCCCTCGCAATCCGTTTACGAAGTTCCTGAGTACCGTGAGCTTTATGTCCATGGCGTAACCACCGATACTTTTACCCGCCCCAGCATAAAAGCTACCGAGGTACCCGGCAACTTTGACCCCGATACAGGTGAATATAAAAAACCCTATATTGTGGGCACATCTGATGATGTTATGCGTTATGACAGCCCTCTTAAGGCGGATGACGGTGTAAGTCCGGCGCGTCCCAAGTCAGACCATTTCCATTTAGGCGAGGCCTTTTTTGACATATACTGGGAGATGGGCATGGTACAAGGCTGCCCGCGTTTTCCCCTCAGCTACTATAACGCCTGGGACGATTATCGTTATGAGTTACACATTGAGGATGCTTATAATAAAGCCAAGGCAGCAGGTCTGTGGCCGGAAACAGCTATGATGAATAGCGTTAAAGATTATTATGTATATGGGGCAATGTCGTTCTGGGAGATGATTACAGAATCTGAAGCCTTTGAGGAAATGTCGTGGCCGGTTAACACCCGCGCCGAAATATATGAGTACGACTATCCGTTATATTGGGCATTGTCCGGCGCTCATGGGAAATATGAGTATTGGACAGGGGTTGGCGCCGGTCAAAACCTTACCTCAAGAAGCGACTTTAATAAATATAACACCCCTTGGTTCTGGTGGAACCAACCGGATAATTTCGGTCTTCCGGCTGATGCTGACCCCACGGTAGGTGTTGCTTATCCGCCGCTTGCGATAGAAAGTGTTACGATTATATCAAACGAGTTGGTGGAGGTCAAGTTTAACCGTGAGGTAAATACCATTGCTGCGGTGACGGATGCGGCTAACTGGAGGGTTTATATCGGTGGCAGGCAGCTTACCGGAATAACTGATTATCACGGTTATGGCTGGAAAAGCATCCGCTTGAGGACGACAAACAGGGTTAATTATACAACCGGCCTCTCAACCAGCAATGCAGCTGACCGTCTGGATAATGGAAAACCATACGGCAGGTATTTTGCCGGATTCACCCAAAAGGATATTGATCAACGTAAAGTAAGCGCCGGCGGTTGGATAGCCAATGACCAGCTACCTGGGGCAAATGCCCTTGATTTCGGCCAATTTGTCGGTCTTGATGATGCCATTGCAATGGGTGCAGGCCCGACCGAAGCCGGTACAGTTTATGTGGAATATGTGGGCGGAGCAACAACGGCGCCTCAGGTTTTGGACTGGGACGGCAACGAGCTTGAAAAAGGCAAAAGAGTTGCGGCTGATTTCAGACCTTGGGAGGGGCATGTATATAGAAGCCCGCTTACAGGGTTCTACGTCTATCTGGATAGTAATGTGGGAAGTAAAGATTTCTACATGTACCGCAATGAGCCTGAAGGTTTTGTCCAGCCCACCGCCAAGGATATTGCCATGAGCGCTGCCCATCAATATGAAGCTCAGTTTACCAACAACAAAACCGTGACATATCCTGCCAATGCCGGCGGGGCGGATTTCGACTTCGCCTTTAATGGCAGTTCCGGATCACTCACCGACTCAGTCAATACTACCCACTATACTTGGAATAACGGAGTAGTATCGCTGGGCGGGCAAAATCTCACAAACGGCCCGGTGGAATATGACAGGGTAGGTCAAAGGATTGCGGACGGAGCTATTCGCAACAACGGCGGAATGTTCCTTGCTGCAGGATCTGTACTGGGAAATCACCCCGGGCGCCAGACTATCAGAACCAGCCTTGCCACCGGTATTGCCGACGGACTCCGGGTCGAAGGCTGGGGCGGTAATGTTTTCCAATCTGAAGATATCGCTATAGTCAGGGATTATAATCTCTGCAGGTACAAAAACGAGAACCTGGTAATCCATGAGGGCGGACATGGTATTAATAGCTTCTTGGGCGGTGAGGGTAATTATGGCCAAAATGTTTACAATGATATTTCTGCGGCTTTTGCTACCGCTACGGCGCCCAAAAACGGTACAAGATGGTTTAGCGTCGATAATGTGCGCTCTTATACCGGTTCCAGAGGCGAGTACATAACAATGGGTACCGAATGCTACACAGGCACCAGCCGCGAGTCATTCGAAGGCATCAATGACGGAACCTGGACGCCCGTATCCACCAGGGAAGAACTCTTCCGTTACGACCCGTATGCCGGAGAGGTCTATAAGAGACTCTATTTTACCGGTGATCTGGGCTTGTGGTATGAAGGCAAAGTAGGTGACCCGCAATACCGGGTGATACTTGAGGACTGGGAACTCTTAAGGGATCAAAATGAAGAGTTCAGCCACTGGACCAGTGAAAATGATTTGCTTGCTTGGGGATTCTCCATATTCCCGACTGCCTACGATAATCCACACACGGGTACGCATAACCCGCTCATCAGATGGGTATCTTGGAATAGCCCAAGCGTGTGGAATCCCGAGCCTTATTTGGAACCCAACGCCAGCTTCCCCAATAACAGATTCGACTTTGTGGGTAGAAATGCTTATCACCCGGAGCCGGATGGAAAATCACCTATAAAAGTCCAGACCCACCCGTTCTTAGTTGAAGGAGGTATCAAGAAACCGGCAAGGCCTGCTGATATTGAGGCTTTGGTAACTCCGGTGTCAGGAACCATAGACAATACTTCTATTGCCATGCCTCAACCCGTCCTGATAGAGTTCAAGTTTGCCGATTTTAACGGCGAAATAACTACAAACAATGCCCAAACCAGCTTCGAGGTAACCCTGGATGGCAAACCGTCGCATTTCTATTTCAGATCATTCGAGGTAGATGAGGAAACCGGTATAGCCACAGTAACGCTGCGCTTGGAGTGGCCGGTAGAGGAAGATGTTGATGTCACAGTCAGCCAGCCTGTCGTCATCGAGGTGGCTGATGTTTGGACCGTTCCCGGCGGTATGGTGGATGTTACTTATAGTATCAAAGGTAATGCTCTTGGCTTCACCGCCTTTGATTTGGAATTGCCCTTCAATGAGCACTTTGTCGCCACCAAGGTCACCCCGGCCGCTAAAGTAGCAGCTGCGGGCATGTTCTTTGTCTCCAATATTACCGGTGATACTGTGAAAGTCGCTTTCGCTTCCAGTGAAAACATCAGCGGCGATGGCCTCCTCTTTACAGTGACCTACCAAGTGCCCGCCTCTGTTCTTGCTATTTTCGATGAGGCGCTGGATATTAATGTTAAGGCTCTAAAAACTGAAACCAATAAGGACGAAATAATAGATCTGGGCTATTCTGTCAGGCCCGGTACCTTGGTAATCGGTTTATTGGGCGATGTTGACGGTAATGGCACTATTACCCCTGAAGATGCCATGCTGATACTGCAAATGTACGTTGGCCTGATCCCCTGGACTCCCAGGGCGCTGCTCTTGGGCGATATCAACGGTGACGGTGTTGTTGATACCACGGATGCTGCGCTGATTTTACGTATGGTAGTCGGAGGATGATGTAAGGCAATTCGTAATGCGTAATGCGTAATGCGTAATTGAAATGCCTGTTAGCTGGAATAACTCCTGTCACAGCGGCTTGGGATTTTTGCCCCCTTTTGAAAGGGGGTGCCCCGAAGGGGCAATGTCAACAACTTAAGAAAATTTATCATTCATAATTCATCATTCATCATTTTTCATTTTAATTTAGCCAAATAATACCTGCAAAGCATAATGAAAAATGATGAATGATAAGTGATAAATTATGAATTAACAAGCTTTCTTCTGTTAAGATGTTGACATTACCTCACAGAGGGAGGTGGCGCGAAGCGCCGGAGGGAGCCCGCGTGGGGGCTGCTAATGTCACTTAAAAGCAACCAAAACTGATTCCATAAGCTAATTCCTATCTAAATATAAGGGGTGGCAAAATAATGCCGCCCCTTATCTATAATTTTACAGTTGCATTTTTTTCAGGGCAACCACATAAATACCATATTTTTCCTATTTTCTGGGGGTATTAGTTTCTTTACATATAAGGAGAAAATATGGTATTATTATGAAAAGGATTGGGTATTATTTGCAAATTTAAGCCCAAATTCTTGATTATATTTCCTTGGCGGTGACAAGATATCAACCGCATTACTTGTTAAATAAGACGATGAGGAGGGGTGCATATGGGCTGAGGTTGATTCGGATAACAAAGGCGCCCTAAAGTAGATGTAACTGAGGCACTTGATTACGAATTGCGAATTACGAATTGGTTTACTTAAGGAGGGAGACATAATAATGCTAAAAAAACACTTATTGTCCGGCTCTGGTATTCTTTTGTTGGTCTTGATTGTAAGCCTGGTAACATTATCCGGCGCCCTGGTTTTGTTCGCGGCTCCTGCTTCAGATGATTATGAGCAAATACTTGAAATAGAGGATGATTTGATCCCGGATCCGGCTATAGCAGCAGCTTTTGCAGATGATCCGGTCCTGGGTGATGTTAATCTGATCACAGATAAGGAAATCGAAATCGTTTTTTCCGAGCCGGTTGAAAGCGATGCTGCGGCTCAAGCAGTTTTTGCGGTTTTAGTTGATGGCAAACCTGTAGAATGGGAATTTCTTTCTTATTTCAATTTTGGCGAATATGCCGCAAACCCTGTTGTCAATATCCGCCTTAAAGAGGCTCTGCAAATCAGGCTTGCCCCCTATACCCAATATACCCTGGGCGCCGGGGCTGCTGCCAGAATAACGGTTTCATTGAAGAGTGCGCCTGCTGAAATAAAGACTGCCGCCTGGAAGCCTTTTTATGCCTATTATGATGCCCTGAGTACCAGTCATGCCGGCGTTTGGGGCAACCGGGGCTCCAGAGGTCTGATGTGGGTTTGGGGCAATAGCGATTCCCGCGTTTTGGCTTCCCATGTCAACAGCGGCGCCTTCAACTATATTCCTGCTTCCAATAGAAATACCTATACGGGACAGACAGGCTCAGGTGTTCCTAATGCTATTGCCAATATGACCTCCTGCATTGACAGGACAGTCGGCCGTTCCGAGCTGTTTGTTCAGTCCGCTATTGACCAGGGCATGCATGTGGTGGTTGTAGGCAATGGTAAGAGCGTTTATACCGTACCGGAATTCCGTCATTTATATCAACATGGGGTGACCACAGATACATTCAGCCGTGTTACCATAGGCGGTACCCGGGATAATCCTGTTGTTGTCACTACCGCCGAAGACCTGTACCGGGTAAAAGCCCCTAATGATAATACATATGAGTTTATGGCAGAATTTGCCAGGCTCTTCCTGGAGCTGGGTGTAAAAGACGGATGGTTCAGATTCCCCCTTGGCCCTTATGACGGCCCGGATGATTATAATGCTTTAATGCGTCTGGTAGCTGCTTTTGCCAACGCCAAGGCCAAGAATTTGTGGCCCGGCACCATAATGCAAAACAGCCTGGAAGACTATTATGTCTATGGCGTAATGACCTGGTATGAATGCATGCCGGAATCCGCCACCTGGCAAGAGAAAAATTTCCCTATCAATACCCGTAACGAGATGCTTGGTTATGACCCCATGCTTTATCAGGTCCTGGCCGAGATCCATGGGGAATGGGAGTATCATGTGGGTTCGATCAGCGGCTCTACAGATTCCGCCAGAAGATGGAGCGGCCCCTGGTACAAGCACAGTCAGACCGATAATTTCACTGTGATCGACGGAGAAATAAAGCCTTACGGACCTTTGGAAATAGTGGAAACCAACTTGATCTCTCCCAGCCAGATAGAGCTGGTGTTTAACCGGGAAATCCATGCCGATGACCTGGACGCCTTGCGTACCCTGGCCAATTGGGAAATCGAATGGACTCCTGCCGAAACTATCACTTACAATCATGGCGCAACGGTCTATACCTACGAAGCGGGTACCACCTATAAGTTTAACAGTACCTCTGCACGCAGGCTGGTAATGGAGTATTATATGTGGAAAACGCTGACCCTGAAGGTAACGGCCCATATGTTCAATACCGGGATCATGAGCTATGATATAGGCGGCTTTACCCAGGAAGATATAGACAAGGGCTTCGACAGTTCCCTGACCATTGAAGAAGGTTACAAGCCCTGGTTCTCGGAAGATGCCTATTACCGTGACCTGACGCCCGTGGGTGTGGGCTTCATGGGCGATGCCGGTGATATCAGCGGCTGGATGGCCGACACTGCTTCTTCCGGGAGTTCACGGGTGTCCATGGCGGTCAGCCCCAAGGTGCTGGCAACTCAGACTTCTGCGCAAATCGCCAGTAAAAGGCTGGTTGAAGCCAAGAAGATCCCCAGGGAGGCTTTTGTGGGCAAGCCCGGCGCCTTGAACAAGCATGAGTATGTGCAATTCGAATTGGATCCCCTTGACAATACCAAGGGCGCCTATTGGGACTATGATCTGAAGACCGGCAAAAAGACTGGCAGCACACCTCGCTTTCCCGTGGCGGTCAACGGTGTTTTAACCGCTGAATTCAAGGGCGGAGCCAACGCGGTCAAAGACTGGGCCGGCAATCCGTTGGAAAACAAGAAATATCAGGCCAAAATAAAACCCTGGCAAACTCAGGTATACCGCAGTGAAAAGACCGGCGTTTATAATTATGCCGATAAAGAAAGCGACAGGCTGTCTCTCTTGGTAGCCGGGGATTATTGGGATTATATGTACTCCGGCGTTTATGATAATATGGGTCAACGCATGGCCGACGGTTTCAACTTCGCTTACCACCACCAAAATGTCAAAACAGGTGAATACGGTTCCGGCGGTTTGGATATTATCGGCTATCATAATCATATGTATATGCCCTCCAACAGGCGCAGCCTCTACAGCGCCGGCCCCACCGTACTTTATGCCGAGGGATTGGGCTATCATGTTTGCTCTTCCATGGAATATGCGTTATTGCGCGATTATCAGTACACCCGCTATATGCATGAATCGATCATGCATCATGAAGGCGCCCATTCCGTGGAATTCCCCGGCATGTTCTATTTCACGGACCTTAATTTCGAGGTGCATGAGCTTTGGAACGATTTGAGGGCTGACGGTTTATGGCGGAGCGCCTATCCCATGAATAATTCGGCCGAATGGTTCGGAACGCTCTCTACCCAATGGTTCGGTACCCAGCGCGAGTCCGTGGACGGTACCTTTACCGGTGTCTGGACCCCCATCAGCACCAGGGAAGAGATCTATACCTATGATATCAGAAGCTATGAGTTCATGAAGAAGACTTATTACAGCGGCGAGACCTATCTGGATCCTGCCAAAGTACCAGGCGGCCAAACGGCATTGCCCGGCTGGGATAAGGACGGCAACTCCATCAACAATGATATCATCAAATGGGGGCTAACCAATCCCGGCACTATGAATGAAGACCGGGCGGATTTTGGTATTACCAATCAGTTCAGATGGATTTCCTGGGGCGGACCCAATGTCTGGGATATCACCGAAAGCCTTGTCCCCAATACCGGCATCCGCTATCAAAAAGGTATTGCCAATTCTTTCTATCCGAATAGAGAAGTTTACGGCGAGAATTATAACCCGTACCTGCTGGAATACAAGTACAAGGATTCTTTCTTAACAGCAACCCTGAAAGTAGCCGATGTAGCCGCTGCCCCCGGAGGCGCCGTTAATGTCACCTACAGCATCGAAGGCAGTGTTCTCGGTTTTACCGCCCTGGATCTGAAGATACCCTATAACAGCGCTATTTACGCCCCCGTTGCGGTCAAGCCTGTCGTGCCAGCAGCTGCTTTGGATACCCTATTCTTTGTAGTCAACCCGGCTTATGACACCGATCTTATGCGGGTAGCTTTCGTCTCCGAAGAAAACATCACCGAAAGCGGCCTTCTCTTCACTGTAACCTATCAAGTGGCAGCAACCACTCCTGCTTTTGGAGATTATCCGCTTGATCTGGAGGTTGTCAAGATGCAGTGCGAGCTGGCAGATGATCTATCCGATCTGGATGTTACGGTCAGTAACGGTACCCTGGTTATTGGTATCCTGGGTGATGTTGACGGCAATGGCTTAGTAACTCCGGAAGATGCCATGCTGGTACTGCAAATGGTAGTAGGCCTGATTCCCTGGACTCCCAGGGCGCTGCTCTTGGGTGATATTAACGGCGATGGCATAGTTGATACCACCGATGCTGCGCTGATTCTGCGTATGGTTGTCGGAGGGTGAATGTAGTTGTCGGTTGTTGGTTGCAAGTTACCGGATAAGTAAAGATAGATGTAGAGATAGAAAGGGGAACTCCCCCTGTCAGCTTCGCTGACATCCCCCAGAGGTAAAGCCAAAATCTCTGATTTTGAGTTTTACCTACGTGCAGTAACAGCGGTTTTGCTTTAGCAAAAGCCTGTTAATGCCTCGAAGAGGGGGACTTTGGCCCTTGCATTTTATACCAACTGGCTGGCTAAAGGGCAGCAGCCAAAGCCTCCCTCACAGAGGGAGGTGGCGCGTAGCGCCGGAGGGAGCCCGCGTGGGGGCTGCTGATGTCACTTAAATGCAACCAAAACTGATTCCATAATTTAATTTCAATCTAATATAGGGGGCCTGTGCCCCCTATATTACTTTAAATACCATAATTTCCCTTTTTCTTGCTGGCAATCTTCAAATGGCAAAAAATGTCGAATTAAGTAATAAAATAAACCAAATTATGCTATGGCTTCCATATTGTAGTATAATAGGATATATGTTATAATTATTTGTAATATAATATTAAAATTGAAAGGAAGATGAAAATGAAAAAGCTAATACCACTCATTTTGACCCTAAGCTTGCTGGCGGCATGCTTTGTCGTTCCTGCCCTGGCTGCTGTTAATTTCCCGGAAACTGCTCCTGATGTACTGGATAAAATCGAAGTAACTACGAAGCCAACAAAAATAACATACATAGTAGGTGAAACCCTTGACCTTACTGGCATGATTGTAACAGCCACCTATATTGATGCACCCGCAAAAGCGGTCACAGGCTACACCACAATTCCGGCAGTAGACACTATTTTAAACACCGCCGGCACCCTTACAGTTACAGTCGACTACGAAGAAGGAGGGATAACCAAAAGCGACAGCTTCAATGTTACAGTCGTCGCGGTAGTGTTGGAAAAAATTGAGGTGACTACTCGACCGACATATTTGAACTACTATGTTGGTGAAACTCTTGATCTTACAGGCATGGTTGTGACAGCAACCTACGATAATACAAGTACAAAGGTGGTTACCACAGGCTGTGCTACAATCCCGGCAGCAGGTGCAACATTGAATATCGCCGGTACCCAGACAGTAACAGTCAGCTATATTGAGGATGGCATAATTAAAACCGACACTTTCAACGTCACAGTTGTTGCGGTTGTGTTAGATAGAATTGAGGTAACTGCTCAACCGACAAAGACGGTATACCTTGTAGGCGAAAATCTTAGCCTTGAAGGCCTTATAATAACAGCCACCTACAATAACAGCAGCACAAGTGTAATTGCAGCTTCTGACTATAATACGAGCTTAATAGATGGTGCGGTCTTAAATACTGTAGGCGACCAGTCAGTTACAGTCAGTTATACCAAAGACGGTATTACTAAAACCACAACCTTTACCATCACAGTAAAACTTGAGTTGAAAAGTATTGAAGTAACAACACCGCCAACAAAAGAGGTATACTTAAAAGGAGAACTCCTTGTGCTTGATGGCATGGTTGTAACAGCCACCTATCATGATGGGAGTGCAAGTGTAGTTACAGATTATAACACGAATCCGATAAATGGTGCGGTCTTAAATACTGTAGGTGAACAGGCAGTTGCAGTCAGTTATGCCGAAGACAGTATTACTGAAACCACAACCTTTACCGTCACGGTAAAGCTTGAGTTGAAAAGTATTGAAGTCACCACTCCACCAAAAAAAGAGGTATACTTAGTAGGTGAACTCCTTGAAATTGGTGATATAGTTGTAACAGCCACCTACCATGATGGGAGTACAAGTGCAGTTACAGCTTATGGCACGAGTCCGATAAATGGTGCGGTCTTAAATGCTGTAGGCACCCAGACAGTTACAGTTAGTTATGCAGAAGACGGCATTACTGAATCCACAACCTTTACCGTCACAGTAAAGCGCGAATTGAAAAGTATTGAAGTCACCACGCCACCAACAAAAGAGGTATACTTAGTAGGTGAACTCCTTGAAATTGATGATATAGTTGTAACAGCCAACTACCATGATGGGAGTACCAGTGCAGTTACAACTTATGTCACGAGTCCGATAAACGGTGCGGCCTTAAATACTGTAGGCGAGCAGACAGTTACAGTCAGTTATACCGAAGACGGTATTACTGAATCCAAAAGCTTTACTGTCACGGTAAAGCTTGAGTTGAAAAGTATTGAAGTCACCACACCACCAACAAAAGAGGTATACTTAGTAGGCGAACTCCTTGAAATTGATGATATAGTTGTAACAGCCACCTACCATGATGGGAGTACCAGTCCAGTTACAACTTATGTCACGAGTCCGACAAATGGTGCGGCCTTAAATACTGTAGGCGAGCAGATAGTTACAGTCAGTTATACCGAAGACGGTATTACTGAATCCAAAAGCTTTACTGTCACGGTAAAGCTTGAATTGAAAAGCATTGAAATCACCACACCACCAACAAAGACGGAATACTTGGTAGGTGAACCCCTTGAACTTGATGGTATAGTTGTAACGGCTACCTACCATGATGAGAGTATAAGTGTAGTTACAGCTTATAGCACGACTCCGATAAACGGTGCGACCTTAAATACTGTAGGCGAGCAGACAGTTACAGTCAGTTATACCGAAGATGGTATTACTGAATCCAAAAGCTTTACCGTCACGGTAAAGCTTGAGTTGAAAAGTATTGAGGTCACTACGCCACCAAAAAAAGAGGTATACTTAGTAGGTGAACTCCTCGAAATTGATGATATAGTTGTAACAGCCACCTATCATGATGGGAGTACAAGTGTAGTTACAGCTTATGGCACGAGTCCGGTAAATGGTGCGGTCTTAAATGCAATCGGTACCCAGATAGTCACAGTCAGTTATACCGAAGACGGTATAACTGAAACTACAACCTTTACCGTAATGGTAAAGCTTGAGTTGAAAAGTATTGAAGTCACCACACCACCAACAAAGACGGAATACTTAGTAGGTGAGCCCCTTGAACTTGATGGTATGGTTGCAACAGCCACCTACCATGATGGGAGTACAAGTGCAATTACAACGTATATCACAAGTCTAGTAAATGGTGAGGTCTTAAATACTGTTGGCGAACAGACAGTTACAGTCAGTTATACCGAAGATGGTATTACTGAACTCACAACCTTTACTATTATGGTAAAGCGCGAGTTGAAAAGTATTGAAGTCACCACACCGCCAACAAAAGAGGTATACTTAGTGGGACAACCCCTTGTGCTTGAGGGCATGGTTGTAACAGCCACCTATCATGATGGGAGTACAAGTGTAGTCACAGCTTATGGCACGAGTCCGGTAAATGGTGCGGTCTTGAATACTATTGGTCCCCAGATAGTTACAGTAAGCTATACCGAAGATGGTATAACTGAAACTACAAGCTTTACCGTCACGGTAAAGCTTGAGTTGAAGAGTATTGAAATTACCACACCGCCAACAAAAGTAGATTACGAAGTTAAGAAACCCCTTGAGCTTGAGGGAATGATTGTTACAGCTACCTATCATAATGAAAGCAAAAAAGTGGTTACAGGATACACTACAACCCCGGCATCAGATGCAGATTTAGACACTGCCGGCCTGCAGGAAGTAACAGTCAGTTATACCGAAGATGGTGTAACTATGTACGCCAGCTTTGACATTAAGGTGTTGAACCCTTCAACCTTGAATAAAATCGAAGTAGAAAAAGAGCCGGATAAT